>NZ_JBHSPA010000030.1:0-4035 GCF_042656245.1 Nonomuraea insulae | reverse complement strand
TGCCGAGGCCGGGCCGGACGGGTGGGCATGCCGGGCAGCATCGGAGGGACGGTCAGTGAACGAGCCCGAACCGTTGATCATGAATATTCCGGCCGACATCAACACCCCGGACAAGATCGCCTACGGGCTGAACGTTCGCCAACTCCTCATCATCGCGCTGACCGGCGGCATCGCCGCCGCCATCTACTACCTGTTCCATCAGCTCCTGCCCGTCATCATCCTGGCCGCGATTGTCCTGCCGCTCGTAGCGCTGGGTCTGTCCGTCGCGCTCGGGCGACGCGACGGACTCAGCCTGGATCGCTTCGCCCTGGCCGCCCTGCTCCACGCCCGCGCCCGCAAACGGCTGGTGGCTGCACCTGAGGGGGTTGCCGAGCCGCCGAGGTGGTGCCGGTTGCGGGGCAAGCTGCCTACTCCGCTGCGCCTGCCGGTGCGGGCGATCCGTACCGACGGCGCTCTTGAGCTCGCCGGCGGAGGCGTCGCCGTCCTGGTGGAGACCAGTACCCTGTCCTTCCACCTGCGCACCGCCAGCGAGCAGGCGGCCCTGGTCGGGGCGTTCGGCCGGTGGCTGAATTCACTGGACGCGCCGGTGCAGATCCTCGCCCGGACTCGCCCTGCCGACCTATCCGATCTGGTTGACACCGTGGAGCGGCAGGCAGAGGTGCTGCCGCACGCCGCGCTGGCCAACGCCGCCCGCGAGCACGCCGGCTATCTGGCCGAGCTGAACGCCTCGTGTGAGCTGCTGACCCGTCAGGTGCTCGTCGTGCTCCGCGACCACCCCGCCACCACCCGGGGCCGCCGCTCGGTACGCCGAGACGCCAGCGCCGCCGTCGTCTTGCGGCGGGCCGCAGAAGCCGAGCGGAGCCTCGCCGCGCTCGGTGTCGCCACCCGCGTCCTCGACGCAGTCGCGGCCAGCCAGGTGCTGGCCGAATGTCTCGACCCCGGTGGCCGGCACCCGCTCGGCCAGGCCCTGCCCGACGAACTGATCACCTCGACGACCGGGAGCACCCCGTGAAGCTACGCCGACGCCACCGCTACGAGCCCAGCACCCTGGCCCATCCAGGATCGGCGCACGTGGGAGCCAGGACCCTGACCCTGCCCAGCGCCGTCTGTGCGTCGTTCGCGGTGACCGGCTACCCGCGCGAGGTCGGCGCGGGATGGCTGGAGCCGCTACTCACCTATCCCGGTCACCTGGACGTGTCCCTGCACGTCGAACCCATCCCCCAGCAGGTCGCGGCCATGCGGCTGCGCCGCCAGCTCGCCCGCCTGGAATCGGCCAGCCGCTCTGATGCCCAGCACGGCAGGCTCGCCGATTTCGCCGCCGAAGCCGCCGCCGACGACGCCACCGCCCTGGCCGACCAGCTCGCCCGAGGCCATGGCCGCCTGTTCACGGTCGGCCTCTACCTCACTGTCAACGCCGCTACGGAACCCGAGCTGGCCGCCGAGGTGGAACGGGTCCGGGCGCTGGCATCATCCCTGCTGCTGGATGCGCAACCGGCGACGTTCCGCGCCCTGCAGGGGTGGACGACCAGCCTGCCGCTCGGAGTCGACTCCCTCGATGCGACGCGGACGTTCGACACCACCGCGCTGGCGGCGGCCTTCCCCTTCACCTCGCCCGACCTCGCGACGACCGGCGGCGAGACCGGGGTGTTGTACGGGCTGAGCGCTACCAGCTGCGGCGTCGTCGTGTGGGACCGCTACGCCCAGGACAACCACAACTCCGTCGTCCTGGCACGCTCCGGCGCGGGCAAGAGCTTCTTCACCAAACTCGAAGCCCTCCGCCTGCTCTACCAAGGCGTCGAGGTCGCCGTCGTCGACCCCGAAGACGAATACGCACGCTTGGCCCACACGGTCGGCGGCACCTGCCTGCACCTCGGCGCGGCCGGGGTGCGGTGGAACCCCTTCGACCTGCCCGCCAGCCACGGACCCCGCGACGACGTGCTATCCCGGCGGGCCATGTTCCTGCAAACCCTGATCGCCACCATGCTCGGCAGCAGCCAGCTCAGCCCACAAACGCGCGCCATACTCGACTCGGCGATCATCGCCACCTACCAGGCGGCTGGGATCACCCGCGACCCGGCCACCTGGACCCGGTCCGCGCCACTCCTCGCCGATCTGGTCACCACCCTTACCGGAAAGACAACCGGTCAGACCGGCGCGGACCTGGCCGCGCAACTCGCCCCGTACGTAACCGGCTCCTACCGCGAGCTGTTCGACGGACCGACCACCACCATGCCAGCCGGGCATCTGACCGTCTTCTCTCTCCGGGACCTGCCTGAGGAGATGAAAGCGGTCGGCACCCTGCTGGCGCTCGATGCGATCTGGCGGCGCGTGGCCAACCCGCGAGACCGCAAGAAGCGCCTCGTCGTCGTGGACGAGGCCTGGCTGCTGATGAAGGAACCCGAAGGCGCCCGCTTTCTCTTCCGGATGGCGAAGGCAGCACGCAAGCACTGGGCCGGGCTGTCCGTGGTCACCCAGGACGCCGCGGACCTGCTCGGCTCCGAGCTGGGCCAGGCGATCGTGGCCAACGCCGCCAGCCAGATCCTGCTCCGCCAAGCGCCGCAAGCCATCGGCGCGGTCGGCGACGCCTTCGACCTGACCGACGGCGAACGCCAGTTCCTGCTCACCGCAGAACGCGGCGAAGCCCTCCTGGTCGCCGGCCCTGCGAGCCGAGCCGCCCTGAGCATCGTCGCCCCGCCTTCTGAGGAGGCGCTGGCCACGACCAACCCACAGTTCCTCGCCGAACTCGACCAGCACGAACAACACCGCCCATTCGAAGGCCAACCCGCGCCACCACCCGGGCCGCCCGGCTCCACCGAGACCACCACCGACAACCAAAACGAGGACGAGGAGAACGATCCGCTGTGACCATCAACACCTCACCCCGGCAGGACGGGCCGTGCCTGCTGTGCGGCATCGACGACCATGATGTTCAGGAAGCCTTGGGCTTCCTGGCCGAGCTGCCCGCCCGTCTGCCCGAACTCGCCCTCGTCTACGGGCCCCGGCTCGCTGCGGTCATGGGAGTGGTGTGGGTGGTGGCTGCTGTGGTGGGTTACCTGCTCGGCTGGCTGCGTCACGCCGACATGACGCCCGAAGCCCGGCTCATCGAGATTTCCAGCCCGCCGCGCAGCGATCCTGAGGGCGCCGTGGTGCTGTGGCGTCAGCTCGTCGGCCTGCTGCGGCCCGCGTGGAAGCGCGCCTTCACCGGCCAGCCGCACCTGGTGTGGGAATACCACGGCAGCGACGCCGGAGTCCGAATCCGGCTGTGGGTGCCCGGCACCATCCCGGCGGGGATCGTGGAGAAGGCCATCCAAGCCGCCTGGCCAGGCGCGACCACCAGCACAAGCCCCGCCACCACGCCCCTCCCCGACGACGCAGAGGTCACGGGCGGGCGGCTGGTGCTGGCCGCGCCCGAGCACTTCCCCCTCAAGACCGACCACGACCACGACCCCGTGCGCTCCCTGCTGGAGGCCATGGGTGGACTACGCGAGGGCGAGCACGCCGTCGTCCAGGTGCTGGCCCGCCCGACCACCGGCCGCCGCCTGCGGCACGCCTACCGGGCAGCCGCTCACCTGCGCGGAGGAGGAAGCTGCCACCATCTCGGCCGCGTCCTCGACGAGATCCTGCCCTTGCCCACCGACACTCGCGAACACCACAGAACCGGTGACCTGGCCCGCGACTTCCCCGAACGCGCCGAACAAGTCCGAGCCATCCTCGCGAAAGCTGGACAGCCCCGTTACACCGTGGCCATCCGCTACGCCGTCGCCACCCGAACCACCACCACAGCCGCATACGGAATCGAGCCTGTTCCCGACCTGGTCCGCAGATGGCTGCGCGGCCACGCACACACCCTGGCCGGCATCTTCGCCCTGTACACCGGCGGCCACCAGTACCTGCGCCGAGCCCGCCTCTGGCGCCCCGGCCGCACGATCGGCTCACGCCGCCTCGACTCCGGCTACCTGCTCTCCGTCAGCGAGCTGGCCGCGCTCGCGCACCTGCCGTGGGACATCGACGCGCCCGGCATCACCCGCGCCGGAG
>NZ_JBHSPA010000029.1:225542-265123 GCF_042656245.1 Nonomuraea insulae | reverse complement strand
CAGCGCGGCGTCGGCGGCCTCCACCGCCCTGGCCACGTCCTTGGCGCCGCCGCGCGGCACCTCGTCGAAGACCTCCTCGGTGGCGGGGTTCACCACCTCTATCGCCGTGCCACCGCTCGCCGGCACCCACTCGCCATCGACATAGATCCGATGCGGCATGACCCACCTCAATTATGGGAGCTAAATTCTAGATTCCGATTCTAGATTCTCTCCCGGGGCGGATCAACCGATGCGGAGGGGAAGCGTGCGCGGACCGCGTACCTGACTGGCGGCCCAGGTCACGGCCGACGCGTCGGCGAGGCCGAACTCGGGGATGCGCTCCAGCCACACCTCCAGCGCCACCCGCAGCTCCATGCGCGCCAGGTGTGAGCCCACGCACCGGTGGATCCCCAGCCCGAACGCCGCGTGCCGGTTCACCTCCCGGTCGATGACCACCTCATCGGCCCGCTCGAACTGGGCCGGGTCGCGGTTGGCCGCCGGGAAGGACAGCAGGATCCAGTCGTCGGCCTTCATGTCCACGCCGTTCCAGCGCATGTCCTCCTTGACCAGCCGCGCCATCGTGACCGGCGCGAACGCCCGCAGGAACTCCTCCATCGCCGTCGGCAGCAGCCCCGGCTCCGCCACCAGCCGCCGCCGATCCTCCGGCGTCCTGGCCAGATGCCACAGCGAGGCCCCGATCGCGCTCCACGTCGTGTCGATGCCCGCGATCAGCAGCAACGTCATCGTGCCCACCACGTGCATGGGATCGAGCTTCTCGCCGTCCATCTCGGCGTCGAGGAGGAACGACGTCAGGTCGTCGCGCGGGTGCTCGACGTGGTCATGGATCTGCGCCACCAGGTACTCCGACAACCTGGTGAACCGCGCGAGACGCTCCTCCGGCGGCCGGTTGACGCTCTCCAGCGCGCTCTCGACGAACTCGCCGAACCGCGGCCCGTCCTCCTGCGGGAAGCCGAGCATGTCCGCGATCACCCGCATCGGAATGTGCTGAGCGTATTCGCGCGCGGCGTCCACCACCTCGCGACCCTCCATCGCGTCGATCAGCGCGTGGCAGAACGCCCTGGTCGCCTCCTCCCGCTTGGCCACCGCCGACTTCGTGAAGGCGGGCAGCAGCAGCTTGCGGGCGTCGTGGTGGAAGGGCGGGTCGGAGGAGATCGGCGGCACACCGCCCCGTGGGGCCAGCTCCAGGGGCGGCCGGACGTTGCTCACGATGATCGCCCGCGAGGAGAAGCGGTCGGTGTCGTAGGCGATCGACGCGACGTCCTCGTAACGGGTGGGCAGCCACACCCCGCCGAACCGCTCGGTGTGCGCGATCGGGCAGCGCTGCCGCAGCTCGTCCTGGATCGGATAGGGATCGGCCGCCCAGCCGGGATCGACGTGGGAGAAGTCGGTCGCCCAGTCGGAGACCGGATCGGTGACGATCTCGCTGATCGCCCCGATCTGGCGGTTCCTGCGCGCCTCTTCGAGCTCCTCGGTGAAACGCGCGTCCCCGCTCATCGCACTACCTCGATCGCGCGTTCCGGGCAGTTCGACGCGGCCAGCCGCGCGGCCGCCTCCTGCCCCTCCGGCACCGGGCCGCCGCCCAGCACCGTCCCGTAACCTTCGTCGTCCTCGCCGAACAGGTCGGGGGCGAGGTCGTAGCAGCGGCCGTGCCCATGACATCGCTCGGAGTCGATCTGCACCTTCATGGCCTCATTCCCATCCGTACGGGGGTGTTGAGTGCGATACGTCCTCGAAAGAATTAAAAATTCGTTCATTTCACACGTCAAGCCCCTGCCTGAAGTGCTTGGACATCGGAACACCCCGATGCAGCCCATGGCGCGCAGGTCGTGTTCGCCGAGCGTCCAGTTGCAGGCGACCTGCATGAGCTGCGCCTGGATCATGTCGCCCGCCTGCAGCGAGTCGTCGATCAGCAGCACGAAGGGCCGCCCCGGGCGGAGCTGGCGCATCAGCAGCTGATGCAGCGCGAGCTCGCCGCTGCGGTCGTCGCGCACAGGCGCGTTGACCAGCAGGTCGTCGGGGGTCAGGTTGGCGGCGGGGATCAGCACGACCTCGGTGCCGGGATATGCCTCGGGGATGTACGACATGAACGTCGAGGTCTTGCCGATGCCGTGCTCGCCGAACACCTGCCCGGTCTGCCCCATGGTCAGCATGGCATCGATGAAGCGCTCCAGCCGCGGCCGGGCGGTCTCTCCCGGCGGCTCGGGGTAGGTGGCGCTGGGCTTCCAGCCGGCGGGGATCGTGGGGGCGGGCTCGGTGATGGTCACGTGTGGGTTCTCTCAGTCTCGTGCGACAGGCGGATCAGCGGTCGCCGGTGGTGACCCGGTGGCAGGCCATCGGCGGTGTGCGGGTCTCGGGCCAGGTGTCGCCGTTGTCGGTGATCAGCCAGATCCACCGGTCAGGGTCGGCCAGGGTCACGTGCGGGGCGTAGCCGTCGGTCACCATGATCACGGCGTCCGGGCGGGCGTCGAACGCGTGGCCGTCGACCTCCAGGCGGCCTTCCGCGTAGTCGACGACGTTCTGGAAGTCGGTGCCGCCGCCACCCAGCACCCGCTCTCCCGGGACGAACGGCATGACCACGCCGTCGAAGCTCAGCCAGTGCGTCTCCACGCCCTCGGCTGGCCGACGAGCGTGGTCAGCCACTCCACCACGTCGTCGGACATGGACCCCGAGGTATCGATGGCCACCAGCACGACCTTGGTGCGTTCTGGGCCGCGCCGCGACAACATCGGGTCGTGCCCCAGCGCCAGCAGCACCGCGCCCAGCTTCTTGGGGTAGATCAGGCGCTCGCCCTCGCGCAGCTTGGAGGCGAGCGTGTCGACGAGCCAGCGTTTCCACCACTCGACCCTGCGGGTGCGCGGGGTCTCGCCGCGCAACGCCGCCAGGCCCAGGTTGCCCCACAAGCGGGTGAGCCGCTCTCCGCCGCCCTCGGTGCGCCCGGCCAGATCGAGCAGCTCGGAGCGGGCCTGCTCGTTGCCCCCCAGATCCTGGCGCATGACTTCGCCCAGCACCTGCGTGGCGACCCGCTCCACGGTCTCCGCATCCATGGGGACGCCGTCGCCGTCACCTTCGATCATGTGGATGCAGAGCGGCAGTGCCACCGGCGGGCCGGTCATCCGCTTGAGCTCTCCGTAGACCGACAGGTCGGTGACGACGAACTCGTCGTAGGACAACGGGCCCAGGCCCTGAGCCCGCAGATCCGCGGTGTAGTGCCGGTGGACGGTCTTCGGATCGATGCCGATCTCCTCGCCCTCCTTCGAGCGGGGCAGCCCGCGCCTGCCCAGCCGGGTGAGCACCACATGGTTGATGGTGACCTCGGTGGCCAGGGTGAACACGGGATCGGCGCGCAGCCCCTCATCGACGTGGAGGTGGCGCTGGATGAGGTGGCGAGCCTCGTGGTAGAGCACGAACTTGACGCCGTGGATGCCCAGGGAGACGAAGCGATCGGGGTTGTACAGCAGCAGGCAGGTGCCATCGCCCGAGGCGACGACCGCCGCCGTGGGGACGGCCGTCCATTCCGCGGCGTACCAGCACGGCCACCGCCTTGGCGGCGCGCGGTCCGCCAGGGGTCAGGGTGAGCATGCTCGGGTCCACGCGCGCCGAGTGGGTCGCGACCAGAACTCCCCGCGTTCGGTACCAGAGCGCACGGAGCTCGTCGGGGAGGTCGGGGCGCGTGATCAGCAGCGTGGTGGCCTCCTCGTCGAAGGGGCGGTCGGCGGCGGCGATGGCGGTCCAGTCGATCTGGTCGCGCAGCCCCAGGTGATCTTCGCGTCGCTCCAGGCGGTCGTCGTTGAGCTCCTCGATCAGTCCGCCCGTGCCCTCGGCGTGCTTCACCGCCTCGCGCAGAGCGCTGGCGTCGGCCAGCGCCTCCCGTACGACCTCTTTGACCTCGGCGTGCAGTCCGTAGCTGTCGGCCAGCAGTTCCAGGGCCGCACGCCCGCCGTCGTGGTCGTGGACGGTGAGCAGGGCGCGCAGTTGCTCGGCGCGGGTGAGAGCGGAGCCCGCCTTGCTCAAAGCGGTGCGCGCGGCGCCCGGCAGCGGGCAGACCACGGCGGCGCGCAGCCGGCTGGGTGCGGGTGACTGCAACAGTTCGGTGAGTACGCCTTCCCGGCCGCTCCAGCCGGCGCCGCGGGCGGCCGCCAGGACGTCCCGGCGGGCGCGTAGCGACCATTTGCGCGGCCCGTCGCGGACCATCCCCAGCGCCGCCCGCGCCACTTCGGCGTAGCCGGTGGCGGCGAGCCGGTCGCGAAGCCACGGCTTGGCGGCGAGAAGCGGCCCGTTCGCGGCCAGCCGGCCGGCCTGGACGGGATCGCCGGCGGCGAGAACGGCATCGATGAGCGCGTCGGGCAGCGGGCCGTCGTCGAGGGCTGGGCCAAGCACGTCCGAGACCGAGGCGAGAGGGTGGTGCCAATCGTCCAGTTTGGAGGCTTGCAACAGGGGTCGCAGCCTTTTGCTGTACTCGGGGAGTCGGCTCCAGGTTGTTATGGGAGGGCTCCGGTGGTGTCGTCGGGGAGGGGCAGCGGACAGGCGTGGAAGTGTAGTTGATCAACGGAGCGCCGGCTGGCCGATTGATGCCGCTCGCGGTCGTTTGGGTTCCACGGCGCCGGGCCGGTGGGCCGGCCGTGACGACCCCCCGCGTCGCGAGGGGTGTCGCCGGGCGGTGGTCAGCGCTTCACGACGGCCGGGGGTGCCTCGATGTGCAGGGTCTCACGCTGTGGCTCGCGGCGGGCCGGGAGGGTCATGGTGATCAGCGCGGCCGCGAGCGCGGCGCCGCAGCCGATCAGCATCCCGGTGCGGAATCCGGCCTCCGACGGCAGGACGTGCCCGCCGAAGTTCACGGTGAGCTGCGACAGGACGAGCCCCACCACGGCGGCCGACGCGGTGGTGCCGATGGAGCGCATCAGGGTGTTGAAGCTGTTGGCGGCGCCCGTCTCGGACCGGGGCACCGCGCCCATGATGAGGGCGGGCATCGAGCCGTAGGCGAAGCCGATGCCGATGCTGCACACGCACGTGACGATCAGCAGGCCCCAGGGGGAGCCGAGCAGGACCATGGAGGAGCCGTACCCGAGCGCCATGATGAGGCTGCCGACGATCAGCGTGACCTTGGGGCCGCGGGCGGCGGACAGGCGGGCGCCGATCGGTGAGATGACCATCATCATCAGGCCGGAGGGAGCCATCCAGAGGCCGGCGGCCAGCATCGACTGGCCAAGGCCGTAGCCGGTGGCCTCGGGGAGTTGCAGGATCTGCATGACGATCAGCGACTGGGCGTACATGGAGAAGCCGACCACGATCGAGGCGAGGTTCGTCAGCAGCACCTGGGGCCGGGCGGTGACCCGCAGGTCGACCAGGGGGTCGCGGACGCGCAGCTCCCACCAGCCCCACAGCGGCAGCAGGACGACCGCGGCGCCGAGCAGGCCGAGCGTGGTGCCGCTCGACCAGCCCCAGTCGGCGCCCTTGGAGACGCCCAGCAGCAGGCACACCAGGCCGGCCCCCAGGCCGAGCGCGCCCACGAAGTCGATGCGGCCCCTGGCACTGGCGGGTGTGGCGGGGACGAGCAGCCAGATGAGCAGCCCGACGACCAGGCTCAGCACGGCGGTGACCCAGAACAGCACCCGCCAGCTCGCGTATTCGGCGACCGCGGCGGCCATCGGCAGGCCGAGCGCGCCGCCGATGCCCATGGACGAGCTCATCAGCGCGATGGAGGGGCCGAGCCGGTCGGGCGGGAGCACGTCGCGCAGGGCGCTGATGCCCAGCGGGATCAGGCCCATGCCCATGCCCTGCAGCCCCCGGCCGATGATCATGGGGGTCAGCGAACCGGCGAGCGCGCAGACGACGCAGCCCAGGACGAGCGGGATCGCGCAGATGAGCATCATGCGCCGCTTGCCGAACAGGTCGCCCAGCCGCCCCATCACCGGCGTCGTGACCGCTCCGGCCAGCAGTGTGGTCGTGACCACCCAGGAGGCGTTGGAGGCCGTGGTGCCCAGGATCTTCGGTAATTCGCCGATCAGCGGGACGACCAGGGTCTGGGTGAGTGAGGCGACGATGCCGGCCACCGCCATCACCGTGACGATGCCATTGGGGCTGGCCCCCGATCTGGGCTCTTCCACCCGGATCCCCCTTCTCTTCTCCGACAGGAAAGCGATGTGCACGCTACACATCGAGTGTTACATGCATGCATTGTGGGGGTTACACATTTCCGCCGAAGATAGGCTGAACACACCCGAAGGGGGAGATGGACCGGCATGGAAAAGCCCACTCACCTGATCGAGTACGAGACCATGCTGCTCGGGCAGCATCGTCATCTCGACCGCAGCGCGTACATCCTGCTGAGCCGCATCCGCATGGAGGGCATGATGTCCATCGGGCAGCTCAGCGAGGCGTTCGGGCTCGACGTCTCGACGCTCAACCGGCACACCTCGTCCCTGCTGCGCGCCGGGCTGGCCGAGCGCATCCCCGATCCCGAGGGCGGGATCGCCCGTAAGTTCCGGCTCACCGAGGCGGGCGAGCGCCACCTCGACTGCGAGCGCGCCAGGAACATCGACGGCCTGGAGACGGTGCTCGCCGACTGGACGGCCGACGAGGTGACGGCCTTCGCCGCGTTCCTCAAGCGCTTCAACACCGACATCGAGCGCCTCGGCGGGCGCCCCTGGCCCCGCCCGGAACGCCGCCAGGACAGCGGCGCGGGCGTGTAGCGGCGGAACCCGCTGACACACGGCGTCTTCCCCTCTGAGAGCGAGCAGAACTGCCGCCCTTAGAGGGGTTTTCGCGTTATGGAACGTTCCATAACGCGAGCGGCGTGGACCGGGATCGGCTCTTGATACTTCCTTGAACCTCCCGCTGCGGGGTGGTTCGTGGCGCTGCCGCCTCGACTGGCTTACTTTTCGGCTGCAGATCACTTCTGGGGGTAACCGAAGGGGAGTTCCATGCTGCGTCACACTCTGACCGGCGGGTTCGCGCTGGCCGTCGGCTGTGTACTGGCCGCCGGGCCGGTCGCGCACGCCGACATCTACGCGCCGTACGCGCGGGCCGCCGCCATCGTCGACGCCGACGGGCGGCTGAACAACTTCAAGAACGTCATCTCCTCCAGCCGGGTCGGGCCCGGCCGGTACTGCGTCCGCGTCGCCAAGTCGGTGACCGTCAAGAGCGCGCTCATCCAGATCACTCCGCGCGATGCGCTGCGGCTGCCGCACATCGCCTACCGGAACCCGTCGCCGACCTGCGATGAGCGCAACACGCTCACCGTCCACGTCTACGACGTCGACACGACGCATCTGGCCGACGGCGGCTTCGACGTCGCCATCTCCTGAACCTGAAAGGACACGAGAATGAAGAGCATTTCAAGCCTCGCCGCCGTCGCGCTCGCGGCGGCCACCGCCCTGGCTCCGGCCGCCGCCGCACATGCCGACACGCCGTACGCGCAGGCGGCGGTCCAGGTCGGGGCGGACGGGGACCCGGTGGGGGTCAGGAAGAACGTGGTGAAGACCTGGCGGGAGAGCCCGGGCCTCTACTGCGTCGTCCTGCACAAGAACGTCAACCTGCACGGCCCGGTGGCGATCCTGGCCACCGCCGCGGGCAGGCAGACGTCATACGTCTCGCTGTCGGTCAGCCTGAACTCGCCGCGATGCGACAAGCACGACGATGAGCACGACGAGGAGATGGACGGCAAGCAGGACGGTGAGGTCGTCGCCGTCCAGAGCCTTGGCGCGGCCGGCAGCCCGCGCGACACCGCCTTCTTCCTGATCGTGTCCTGACGCGGGTCGTGTCCTGACGCGGGTCGTGTCCTGACGCGGGTCGTGTCCTGACGCGTGGCCGCGGGCGGAGCGCTCCGCCCGCGGTCACGGCCGCAGGACGACCTCCTCCAGCCAGCGTCCGACGCGTTCGGAGACCTGCCCGCCGTCGTAGGTGCGGGTGTCCACGTTGTCGGCCTCGATGACCGGGGAACCCGGCCGCCTCCAGGGCCCTGGCGGTGAAGTAGCTGCCGCGCGGGTCGTCGGAGACCAGGTGGACCACGCCGTCGATGCCGTGCAGGCGGGCCTCCTTGACATACCACTCGCTGGACCAGGGCGGGGTGTAGAGCTGGACGGTGAAGGCGGCGAAGCGGGCGGCGAGCGCGCGCATCGGGTCGTCGCCGTAGCGGAGGTAGCCGTCGGCGGCGATCGCCAGGTACATCGACCAGACGAACACGGCGCCGTACTCGTCCTGGAAGCGCTGGTAGAAGCCCATGTCATGCCAGAGGCCGCGGCCGATCCACATCAGCCTGGCCCGCTCGCCGGGGCAGGCGGCCGCACCCGCGTCCACCCGGCGCGCACCTCCTCGTACAGGCTCCTGGCGGCGTCGCGGGCCCACTCGGTGCCGCGGTGCCACTGCGGGAGCATGACGGCGGGGATGCCGTCGTTGACGCCGATCGGGGCGGGGCGGGTGCGGGCGATGAGGTCGCGGGTCTTCCTGTTCCACTCCTCCTGCTCGTTGACCAAGGCCATGACCTCGCGGAAGCGGGATTCCCCGAACCTCCCGCCGGTGGTGGTCTCCAGGAACCTGTCCGCCCGCCTGCGCGCCGACCGCCGCGACTGACCCGCCGACCGCCACCGCCGGCACACCCCAGACCGGGCCCGCGAGCGCGAACCCACCTCGTCAGGCCAGGCCCGCCACCGTGGACACACCTCGTCAGGCCAGGCCCGCCACCGTGGACACACCTCGTCAGACCGGGTCCGCCACCGTGAAGACGAAGTGGTGCGTGCCCGGGGGGACGCGGGCCGTCAGGCGTACCCGGTGGATCGTTTCCTTCTCGCCGTCGTGACCGCGGACCTCACGTTCTTCCGCCCGCGCCTGCCACCCGGCCGGAACGGCGAGTTCGACCGGTCCCCACAGCACCCTGTCCGGCAGTGGCTCCGGGCGCAGGCGGGACACGAACAGCTCCTCCACCAGGGCGTCCGCGGTGGTGAAGCCGAAGGTGTCCACGAGTTCCAGTGTGCCGGGACGCCAGTGGAAGGCGCGGGTGAAGCGGGTTAGGGCGGGGGCGGTGTAGGCGGGGGTGAGATCGAGCGCGAACGTCAGGGAGTCCGGGGTCGTGGTGTGTTCCAGTACCTCGGCGTGGTGGGCGCGCCCGGGTTGCTGGGCGGTGCCGTCGATCAGGGGGATGGAGTGCCATTCCGCCGATGCCTGGGGCATCTGGTAGCGGCCTTCGCGGAAGTAGTCGCGGGTGTACTCGGGCGCGCCGAAGTCGTCCAGCACCGTTCGTCCGTGGGCGTGCAGGATGAAGTGGCCGAGGTCCAGGTGGTTGTGCGGCTCGTCGTTGTGCCCGCCCTTGGCGGCGAAGGCCAGGCCGGAAGCCCTGGCCACGACGATCGCGGCGTCCGGCAGGTACGTGTACGGCTCCGCATCGGCGCCCTCCCGCGCGTCCGTCCGCTCCGCATCGGCGATCCCCGGCAGGTCCATCCGCTCCGCATCGGCAGCCCCCTGCGCGTCCGACCGCTCCGCATCGGCAGCCCCCTGCGCGTCCATCCGCTCCGCATCGGCGACCTCCGGCGCGTCCGACCGCTCCGCGTCGGCGGCCTCCTGCGCGTCCATCCGCTCATGGGGTCCGTCGCCGGACCACCACAGCGTGCGGCTCAGGTGGGCCCAGCGGTAGCAGGGGTCGTCGTGGAAGGACGGGGCGGCGGCCGGGGGCGGGGTGGGGACGCCGAGCCGGGCCGTCAGGCGGGACAGCAGCCCCGCTGGGTAGACGCCGTGGGCGTGGGAGTCGGCGAAGGCTGGTCTGGTGCCGTCGCCGAGGTCGATCCTGGCGGGGTATGCGGCCATCTCCCGTACGTGAGGATCGTCCAGAAGGTCCTCGCCAGTGTGCTCGCGCAGTGCTTCGGCGAAGTAGACGAAGTATCCGAAACCGTAGGACCAGTAGTCGGGGCCCTCCAGGCAGGCGCCGTCCGGGCCGGTGCCCATCAGGAACACCTCGAGGGCCTTCCTGACCCGGGGCAGGAGGTGGTCGGAGCCGAGGGCGAGGGCGGCCATGCCGATGGCCCCCGCGCACACGGCCGACCAGTTGTGCGTGGCCGACTCCCACCACATCGTGCTCTCGTCCAGGGGGCGGAAGATCCTGCGCTCGACCTCCTCCCGTACGCGGGCGCGGACCCGGGGGTCGAGGTGCTCGCCGAGCAGGACGGTGGCCTCGGCCAGAGTGTGGCCGGTCTCGGCGGCGAACAGGTCCACGAACGCGTTCGGCGGGCCGTTCTCCGGCTCGTGGGCGGGCAGTACCCAGGTGCGTTCGTCGCAGACCGACCACAGGAGGTCGTCCAGGGCCGGGTCCGGGCGGTCGTCCAGGTGGGCGGCCAGGACCAGCGCGGCCAGGCGTCGGCGGCGCTCGAAGTAGGCACGTTCGTAGGCCCGCCGGTCACCGGTGTCGGCGAAGCGCCGCCAGAGGGTGAAGGTGAGCTCGGGAGCCGGGGTCGTCCGTGCCCGGTCCGCCTCCGAGCGGATCTCGGCGGTCAGGGGACCGTTTGTGGGGGTCGCAGGCATGTGTTCCTCAGTCATCCG
This sequence comes from Nonomuraea insulae, assembly GCF_042656245.1. NCBI lineage: Bacteria > Bacillati > Actinomycetota > Actinomycetes > Streptosporangiales > Streptosporangiaceae > Nonomuraea > Nonomuraea insulae. The sequence continues at coordinate 254,599 of NZ_JBHSPA010000029.1, read as the reverse complement.
GGGCCGACGGCCCGAACCGCATCAGGACCGCCGGCCCGGACCACATCAGGGCCGATGGCCTGAACCGCATCGGAGCCAGGCGGGCGGACCACATCGGAGCCAGGCGGGCGGACCACATCAGGACCGACGAGCCGAACCGCATCAGGACCGACGAGCCGAACCGCATCGGGGCCGAATAGCTGGACCGTATCGGGGCCGAGGGGGCGGACCGAGTTGCGGACCACGATGTGTGTGCCCAGCGTCAGAGGCCCGGCCGGTGGGCGGCCGAGCGCGAGGCGTACCGCCGCTCTGCCGAGTTCGTCGTGCGGCAGGTGCACAGTGGTCAGGCCCAGGTCCTCGGCCGGAGGCACGTCGTCGTAGCCGACGACGGACAGATCGTCGGGCACTCGGAGCCCGTGCTCGCGCAAAGCCTGGACCGCCCCCGCCGCGAGCAGATCGTTCCCGGCGAAGATGGCGGTGAAGTCACGCGGCCCAGCCACCAGACGCCCCTTCATGGCGACATAGCCGGCCTCCCGCGAGAACTCCGCCTCGACCTCCAGGGACGACTCGGCGGGCAGCCCGTACGAGGCCAGCGCGCTGCGGTAGCCGGCCACCCGGCTGTCGGAGGTGCTGTGACCGGGCCGCAGCCCGAGGTAGAGGATGCGGCGGTGGCCGGCCGAGAGCAGGTGGGCGGTCACGGCGTGCGCCCCGCCGGTGTTGTCGAAGTCCACGACCAGGGCGGGCACCCCCTCCCCCAGCGGCGGCCGGCCGCACAGGACGAGGCGGGAGCCCGCGGCGGCCAGGGCGTGGGCGTACTCGCTCATCCGTTTGCGGTAGTCCTCGTCCACGATCACGCTGCCGACCAGGATGACCGCCTCGGCCCGCTGCTCGCGCAGGAGCTGCACGATGGACAGCTCGCGGCCGGGGTCGCCGCCGGTGGTACAGATCAGCGACAGCCGGCCCTCCTGCGCGGCCTGCTCCTCCACGCCCTGGGCGATGTAGGCGTAGTACGGCACGGCGACGGTGTTGACGACGATCGCGATGGCGCCGGGCCGGGCCGCGGACAGGGCGCGGGCGTGGGCGTTGGGGACGTAGTCGAGCTCGCGTACGGCCCGCATGACCTTGTTGCGGGTGCCGGCCAGGACCGGGTAGTCGCCGGTCAGCACCCGGGAGACGGTGGCGACCGAGACCCCGGCCCGCCGGGCCACGTCCCTGATGGTGACGCGTCCGCTCATGCGGCCTCCCAGGGAATGCGGGTAATCGGTTACTTGGACAGTGTCCAGGACGCTAGGAGATGCCTCACCACCCGTCAACCCCGGCCTCACAACGTTTGTAACGAAAAGTTAACAGCGCATTGACGCACCCAGAGGGCGCGTCTAGCGTCCGCGTCACGACGTCTGAAGTAACCGGTTACCTCATCTCACTCCCCCCATGGAGAGGTGGCCCCGATGGACAGACCACTCACCCGCCGCGGACTGCTGAAGGGCTCGGTGCTCTTCGTCGCCGGCGCCGCCGTCTCGGCCTGCTCCACCGGAGACCCGCTGGGCCGGCCGGCGCCCGCGCAGGGCACGGCGAAGATCACCCTGACGCACTGGTACCACGAGTACGGCGAGGAGGGCACGCAGCAGGCGGCCATGCGGTACGCGGCCGACTTCACCAAGGCCAACCCCGACATCGCGGTCAAGGTCTCCTGGATCCCCGGCGACTACGCCACCAAGTGGACCGCCGCCGTGCTCACCGCCGACGGCCCCGACGTGTACGAGGTCAACGACGTCACCCCGAACATGGTCAAGGCCGGTCAGGTCACCCCGCTGGATGAGGTGCTGGGGGCGGAGAAGGCCGACTACAACGCCAAGGTGCTGGAGCCGTACACGTGGGGCGGCAAGGTGTACGCGGTGCCGATGATCGTGGACCCGATGCTGGTCTTCTACTCCAGAACCCTGTTCCAGCAGGCCGGGGTGAGCGTGCCGGCGAGCTTCGCCGAGTTCTCCGCGGCGGCCGTGAAGCTCACCCAGGGCAAGCGGAAGGGCCTGTTCGCCGGCAACGACGGGGTCGGGCCGCTGGGCCAGATGGTGCCCTGGTCGAACGGCAACCTGCTGATCGACGACCGGAAGATCACCTACGACGACCCGAAGGTGGTCGAGGCGCTGACCGCGCTCAAGGACCTGTACGACGCCAAGGCCACGCTGCAGGGCTACTCCACCGACTGGTGGGATCCCGGCGCGCTGATCAACGGCGCGGCGGCCATGCAGTGGGTCGGCCTGTGGGCGGTGCCGGGCATGACCGAGGCGCTGGGCGGCGACTTCGACGCCTTCGCGCTGCCGCCGTTCGGCCCCGGCGGGCAGGCCGTGGTCAACATGGGCGGCTGGGTGCAGGTGGTCAACGGCAAGAGCCGCAACCTGGAGGCGGCCAGGAGGTATGTGCGCTGGTTGTGGGTGGACAACACGGCGGCGCAGACCGACTGGAGCCTGGCCTACGGCTTCCACATCCCGCCCCGCAACAGCGCCGCCGCCAAGGCCGGCAAGCTGAACACCGGCCCCGCCAAGACCGTCATGGACGCCGTGGCGGCCCACGGGATCAAGCAGCCGGCGTTGTGGACGCCCGAGGTGCGCCAGCCCTACACCGACGCCGTCACCGCCATCGTCAAGAAGGGCGCCGACGCGAAGAAGACGCTGGCCGCGGCGGCCGAACGCTCTCAGGCCCTCCTGAACGAGGTGCCCGTCCTATGAACTGGCCGGCCTGGCGCGCGTTCGCGCTGCTCACGCTGCCGATGGTGGCCGGGCTGTTCGTGTTCAAGTACGTGGCCATCGGCTGGGGTCTGCTGCTCAGCTTCAACGACGCCCGGGGCACGATCGCGCTGGGCGACTGGAACGGGCTGGACAACTACCGGCGCCTGCTGGGCGACCCGGCCTTCACCCGGTCGCTGGTCACGATCCTGGCGTTCACGCTGTTCATCGTGCCGGTGACGTTCGCCCTGGCGCTGGGCCTGGCGGTGCTGGTGAACCGGCTGCGCGGCGGCCGGGCGCTGCTGCGGACCACGTTCTTCATCCCGGCGGCCGTCTCGTACGTGGTGGGCGCGCTGGTGTGGAAGATGAGCCTGTTCAGCGGCACGCCGTCGGGGGTGGCCAACAGCCTGGCGTACCTGCTGGGCCAGGAGGACTCGATCGGCTGGGTGGCGACCGTGGACCCGCCGCTGTACTGGGTCGTGCTGGTCACCGTGCGGTTGTGGTTGCAGACCGGCTTCTACATGATCCTGTTCCTGGCCGGGATCCAGCAGGTCCCCGCCCAGCTCTACGAGGCGGCCAGGGTGGACGGGGCCGAGTCGGAGGGGCGGCTGTTCCGGCACATCACGTGGCCGATGTTGCGCAACACGTCGGTGGCGGTCGTGCTGCTGCTGATCATCAACGCGTTCCAGGCGTTCGACGAGTTCTACAACATCCTGGCCTCCAACCTGTCGGGGCTGGGCGGCGCGGACGGGCGTACCCCGCTGATCTACCTGTTCCAGACGGCGCTCGGCGAGCAGAACTACGGCGCGGGGTCGGCGGGGGCGTTCGTGATCACCGTGCTGATCGTGGTGTTCACGCTGCTCCAGGGCCGTTTCGCCGGGTTCGGCAGGACCGCCGAGGAGGAGGGGCGATGAGGCGGCGGGCGCGGCTGGGGTCGTACGCGGCCGTGATCGTCTTCGCGGTGCCGTTCCTGCTGCCGTTCTACCTGCTGCTGCGCAACGCGCTGATGAGCAGGCGCGAGCTCGGCTCGCTGGACTGGCACTGGTGGCCGGAGACGATCACCTTCCAGGGCTTCGCCGACGCGTTCGGCAACGAGGCGGTGCCGCTGGCGCACGCGCTGGGGAACTCGGCGCTGATCTCGGCGATCTCCGCGCCGCTGTCGACGCTGCTGGCCTCCATGGCCGGGTACGCGCTGGCCCGCATCCCCGTGGCCGCGTCCCGCCCGGTGTTCTTCCTCATCATCGCCACGATGATGGTGCCGGGCGCGGCCACGTTCATCCCGACGTTCGTCGTGGTCGGCTCGCTCGGCGGGGTGAACACGCTGTGGGGGCTGATCATGCCCGGCCTGTTCAGCGCGTTCGCCGTGCTCCTGTTCCGCGGCTTCTACCTGCGCTTCCCCCGCGAGCTGGAGGACGCGGGCCGGGTGGACGGCCTGGGCTACCTCGGCCTGTACGGCCGCCTGGCGCTGCCGAACTCCGGCGCCCTGTTCGCCTCGCTCGGCATCCTGTCCTTCATCGAGCACTGGAACGCGTTCCTGTGGCCGCTGGTCATCGGCCAGGACCCGGAGTTCTGGACGGTGCAGGTGGCGCTGTCGACCAACCTCAACCAGCAGGCGGTCAACCTGCCGGCGCTGTTCGCCGGCGCGCTCGTGGCCATCCTGCCCCTGGTCGCCCTCTTCCTCATCGCGCAGCGGTGGATCGTCAGGGGCGTCCTGCTGACCGGCATCAAGGGCTGATCGCCCCCGAGAGGAGCTCCATGTCCCGCGCCCTGCTCTTACTCACCGCCCTCATCCTCGCCTTCCTGCCCGCACTCCCGGCCCAGGCCGCCCCCGTGACGGTGCCGGTCGGCGCCCAGTTCACCGACACCTCGGGCAACCTGCTGCACGCGCACGGCGGCGGTGTGGTCAAGGTCGGCTCCTACTACTACTGGTTCGGGGAGAACCGCAACGCCAACGGCACCTTCCGTTACGTCTCCGCCTACCGCTCCAGCGACCTGCGTACCTGGGAGTTCCGCAACCACGTGCTCACCCAGTCCAGCGCCGCCGAGTTGCAGGTCGCCAACATCGAGCGGCCCAAGGTCATCTACAACGCCACCACGGGCCAGTTCGTCATGTGGATGCACAAGGAGAACGGCAGCGACTACGGCGAGGCCCGCGCGGCCGTGGCCGTGTCGAGCACCGTGGACGGCGCCTACACCTACCTGCGCAGCTTCCGGCCGCTGGGCCACATGTCGCGCGACATCACCGCGTTCGTCGACACCGACGGCACCGGCTACATGATCTCGGCCGCCGACGAGAACTACGACCTGCACATCTACCGGCTGAGCGCCGACTACACCGACGTGACCACGCTGGCGCGCATGTGGGACGGCGACCACCGGGAGGCGCCGGCCATGTTCAAGCGCAACGGCGTCTACTTCCTGCTCACCTCGGCGGCGACCGGCTGGCAGCCCAACCAGGCCAAGTACGCCACCGCCACCAGCATCACCGGCACCTGGAGCGCCTGGCAGAACACCGGCGACGCGCTCACGTTCGGCTCCCAGTCCGCGTACGTGCTGCCGGTGCAGGGCACCTCCGGCACCACCTCCTACCTGTACATGGGCGACCGGTGGGCCGGCGCCTGGGGCGGCCCGGTCAACGACTCGCGCTACGTGTGGCTGCCGATCCAGTTCTCCGGCAACACCACGATGAGCCTGTCGAACGCCCGCCAGCTCACCGTCGACGCCGCCGCCGGCACGATCACCGCGACCGGCTCCGGCTACGACCGCCTGACCGTGCGGCACTCCGGCAAGTGCGCCGACGTGCGCAACGGCTCCACCGCCAACCTGGCGGCGATCATCCAGTACGACTGCAACGGCGGCCCCAACCAGCAGTGGCGCATCCAGTCGATCAGCGGCGGCTACGTGCAGATCGTCGCCCGCAACTCCGCCAGGTGCCTCGACGTCAACGGCGCCGCCACCGCCGACGGAGCCGCGTTACAGCAGTACGGCTGCGGCACGGGCACCAACCAGCAGTGGACGCTGCAGGACGCGGGCGGCGGCTATCTGCGGCTGGTGGCCAGGCACTCGGGCAAGTGCGCGGACCTGCCCAGCTCCTCCACGGCCAACGACGTGCAGTTCAAGCAGTATCCCTGCAACAGCGGCCAGAACCAGCAGTTCACCCGCACACCGCTGTAACGGGAAAAATGTCCTCGCGGGCGGGCCGTGGCCCCCGATAGATTCGTTGACGTGTCGGAACCCCTCGAAATCGCGTGCGACGAGTCCGGCGCGGAGGGCGAGAAGCTCGTCGGCGGCAACAGCGACGTCTTCGCGCACGCCAGCGTGCTGATGGACGCCGAGGCCGCGGCCGTCTGCGTCGGCGAACTCCGGGAGAGGGCGCCGACCCCCGCCGTCGAGTTCCGCGCGGGCAACATCCTGCGCGACAAGCACCGGGCGGCGCTGCTCTGGCTGCTCGGCCCGCGGGGGCCGGTACTCGGCAACGTGCGCGTGTTCCTCACCGACAAGATCTTCTACGTCGTCGGCAAGATCGCCGGCCTGCTCCAGGACGACCACGAGCCGCGCCTCGGTCTCGACCCGAACGCCAGGGCCGCGGCCGTCGCCCTCTACCGGGAGGGCCGCCGGGCGTTCGGCGCGGAGCGGTGGGCGGCCCTGCTCGACTCCTTCAACTACCTGCTGCGCGCCAAGAACGGGCAGGGCGTCACCACGTCGGTCGAGGAGACGTTCCGGCTGGTCGAGGAGCTGCGCGGGGCCGGAGGGCCGGCCGGGGAGATCATGGAGTCGTTGTGGCGGGCCAGGCCGCGCGTCGAGTCCTTCAGGGAGCGGCTGCTGGCCGACCCTTACGTCTTCCCCGAGCTCGACCCGCTCATCCCGGCCATCGTCCAGGCCGTCACGTTCTGGGGCGCGGACGGCGAACCGGTCACCGTCGTCCATGACCGGCAGACCACGCTCACCGACGAGCGTGTCGCGCAGATGAGCCGGATCCTGGGCGGGCGGATGGCCGGGCTGCGACTGGTCAACTCGGAGACGGACGAGCGGGTGCAGATCGCCGACGTGATGGCGGGCGTCGCCCGCAAGATCGCCCTCGCCGGGCTGCAGGGACACGCCGATCCCGTGCTGACCGCGCTGATCCGCCCGTATGTGGACCCGGCGTCCATCTGGGGTGATGACCACAACTTGGCACCTGACCAGGTCATACCTCGGTAAACAGCGCCACCCCGGCCCTAGCGTCACAATGTGCGACGTTAGAGTGACGTATTGTGAACGATACTAAGCATGTGGAAATATCCTGGCCCGGCATCGGCATCACCGTGGCCGCCGAACTCGATGAGCGCAACCCCTCCCTGGCCCAGTGCCTGTGGGACGCGCTGCCCTACCGCAGCCTGCAGGGACACGCCCTGGTGGCCGGCTACCACCTGTACCACCTCGCCCCGGTCCACTCGCTGCTGCACACACCCGCAGAACTCAAGGTGGACCGGCGTACCGTGCCCGACGGCACCCTGTTCTGCTCCCGCCTGCAGCACCTCGGCATCAAGTACGGCGAGCTGACCGAGCCCATGACCGCCACCCCGATCGGCAAGGTCGTCGACGCGGACCTCGACGCCCTCAGCCAGGCGGGCCGCGAGGTGTGGCACTCGGTCTACACCACCAAGGAGCCCGTCATCGCCGAGGTCCGCCGCACCGGCCAGGCCAGCGGCCACGACCTGCCCCGCATGCCCGTCGGCGACCCCGAGCTCAACCAGCTCGCCACCGAGGTGCACGCCGAGACCAAGCGCATCTGGCTCGACCCGCCGCAGGAGCTGCTCAACCTGCACCAGGGCCGCATCCCGTCGGGCGCGGGCAGCTACGAGACCGTGCTGACCACGCTGCTGTTCGTCAACGGCGAAACCCGGCCGCTCGGCTACAGCTGTTACGGCGGCCTCGTCCGCGCCGCCCTGGACGGCATGCCGATGCCGTGGCTGCGCCAGATGACCCGCCAGCTCGCCCACACGCCCGCCGAGTTCCTCGGTTACTGCGGCCTGGACCGGCTGTGGGACTTCACCCAGCGGCTCCTGTCGGGCCTGGAGCGGATCAACAACCACGAGGACTTCATCGCGATCATGGGCCACATGGCCCTCTACTGCAACTGCCTGGGCGGCTGGAACCTGCACCTGTTCCCCTGGGAGGCGGGCGCGCACCTGCGCAGGACAGGGGCTCCGGCGTGAGCGAGGCCAGGGTGGTGGTGATCGGCGGCGGCGTCATCGGGCTGTCGATCGCCTTCCACCTGGCCGAGGCCGGGGTCGACGTGACGCTCCTGGAGCGCGGCACGCTCGGCTCCGGCGCCTCCCGAGCCACCGCCGACGTCGTACGCTCCTACTTCGCCGGCAACCCGGTCAGCTCGGCGCTGGCCGTACGCAGCCTCGACGCCTACCGTGCCTTCCCCGCCAGGCCCGGCACCGAGCTGCCGCTGCGGCAGGTCGGCTACCTGGTGCTGTTCACCGAGCCGGAACAGGTGACCGCCTTCGAGGCCGACCTGCCCGCCCAGCACGCCGCCGGGGTGGACGTCGACCTGATCACGGCCGAGGAGGCCAGGGAGCGCAACCCGCTCATCGGGGACCTGCCGCTGCTGGCCGCCGCGTGGTCGCCCGACGCCTACATCTCCGACACCACCGCCATCGTCACCGCGTACGCGCGGGCGGCCGAACAGGCGGGGGCGGCGCTGCGCACCGGCTGCCCGGTCACCGCGATCGACGCCGACGCCGGCCGGGTCCAGACCGCCGACGGGGAGTTGTCCGCCGACGCCATCGTGTGCGCCGCCGGCGCCTGGTCGGCCTCGCTCGTCCGCTGCGCCGGCGTGGACATGCCGCTCACCGAGCCGATCGAGCAGGAACTGCTCACCACCGACCCGCTGCCGCCCGGCACGCCGGACGTGCCGGTCACCCTGCACGCCGCCAGCGGCCTGCTGATCCGCATCCGCGGCGACCGCATGCTCATCGGCATGGGCTACCCGGGCGCCGACCGCGAATCGTGGCGCCGCGAGGTGGCCGAACGGCTGGCTGAGACGTACCCGAGCCTGTCCGGGCTGGCGCTGCACACCGCCGTCACCGGACTGCGCGACGCCAGCCCCGACAAGACCGCCTTCATCGGTCACCAGCCGGGGCCTCCGGCCTTCCTGTACGCGACCGGCTTCTCCGGCCACGGCCTGTGCAACGCCCCGGCCGCCGGCGAACTCGTCCGCGACCTCTACCTCAACCAGGACCCCGGCATGGACGTGACCGCGCTCGCGGTGAACCCACGACGAACGGGATGACCCATGACCGACGACAGCCGCTTCATCCTCGACCCGGCCACCCGCGACATGCACGCCGACAACGAGCACCTGCGCGCGGCCGGCCCGCTCGTGCCCGTGACCGCCGAGGGCGTGCCGGCCTGGGCCGCCACCCGGTACGCCACGCTGCTGGCCGTCCTGACCCACCCGGACCTGTCCAGGGAGCTGCGCCACTGGGCCGCCCGGCAGGCCATGCCGCCCGGCACCGCCATCGATCGCATCGTCACCGACACCTCGATGCTCAACGCCGAGGGCGAACGCCACCGCCGCCTGCGCATGCCGTTGACCGCCGCGTTCTCGCAACGCCGGCTCAACGGGCTGCGCCCGCGCATCGAGGAGCTCACCGTCCGGCTGATCGACCGGCTGGCGGGCATGCCGCCCGATGAGCCCGTCGACCTGCGGCTGGAGTTCGCCTACCCGCTGCCGCGCGAGGTCATCTCCGAGCTGATCGGCATCCCGGCCGCCCACCAGGAGGAGCTGCACCGCCTCACCGACGCCGTGGCCCAGGTCGGCGGCCTGGAGGACTCGCCGGAACTGCGCAAGGAGCTGCACGGGCTGCTCGACCAGGTCATCGACGAGCGCCGCGACACACCCGGCGAGGACCTCATCACCGACCTGTTCGAGCTGCACGAGAAGGACGGCGGGCGGCTGTCGGAGGAGGAGCTGTTCGCCACCATCGAGCTGCTGTTCATCGCCGGGCACGTCACGACCGTCAACCTCATCACCAACGCCATCGGCGCCCTGCTCAGCGAGCCGGACCAGCTCGACCTGCTGCGTTCAGGGCGGTGCCCGTACAGCGCGGCCGTGGAGGAGACGCTGCGGTGGGACTCGCCGATCGCGTACTTCCCCATGCGTTACGCCGTACGCGACGTCGAGATCGACGGCGTCCGCGTGCGCGGCGGCGAGCCGGTGCTGGCCTGCTTCGCCTCCGCCGGGCGTGACCCGGACCAGTACGGCGAGCACGCCCACCGCTTCGACCTCACCCGCGAGCAGATCACGCACCTGGCGTTCGGGCACGGGCCGCACTTCTGCCTGGGCGCGCCGCTGGCCAGGCTGGAGGGCGAGATCGCGCTGGGGGCGTTGTTCGCGGCCTTCCCCGGCATGAAGCTGACCACGCCGCTGGAGGAGCTGCCGCCGCTGGACACGCTCCTCGGCAACAGCACCCGCGCCATGCCCGTCCTGCTGGGCCCCCGGGCCCGCTAGACGCGCGCCGTGCCGGCGTGCCGGTCGTAGTGGCGCAGGAACAGCTCCTCCAGTGTCGGCGGGCGGCTCACCAGGCCGCGCACGCCCGCCTCGGTGAGCCGCCGCAACACCGGATCCAGGGCCGCCGTGTCGACCGTGAACCGCACCCGCCCGCCGTCCGTGCTCAGGTCGTGCACCCCGGGCAGCTCGGCCAGCCCGGCGGCGGGCGCCGCCAGCTCGGCCTCGATCGAGGTGCGGGTCAGGTGCCGCAGCCCGGCGAGCGTGCCCGTCTCCACCGCCCGCCCGTCACGGATGATCGTCAGCCGGTCGCACAGGGCCTCGACCTCGGACAGGATGTGACTCGACAACAACACCGTACGGTCGCCGCGCCGCTTCTCCTCCCTGACGCAGTCCCTGAACACCTCCTCCATCAGCGGGTCCAGACCGGAGGTGGGCTCGTCCAGGATGAGCAGCTCGGCGTCGCACGCCAGCGCCGCGACCAGCGCCACCTTCTGCCGGTCACCCTTGGAGTAGGTGCGCGCCTTCTTACGCGGGTCGAGCGCGAACCGCTCGAGCAACTCGGCCTTGCGCCGCCCGCCGTGCGATTTACCCGGGCCCCCGCGCAGCCGGCCGAGCAGGTCGATGGCCTCGCCCCCGGACAGGTGGGGCCACAACGTCACGTCGCCCGGCACGTACGCCAGCCGGCGGTGCAGCTCGCCCGCCTCCACCCACGGGTCGCCGCCCAGCAGCCGCACGGCGCCGCCGTCGGCACGGACCAGGCCCAGCAGGATCCTGATGGTCGTGCTCTTGCCCGCGCCGTTGGGCCCAAGAAAGCCGTGCACCTCGCCCGCGCTCACAGTGAGGTCGAGCCCGTCGAGGGCCTTGGTCGCCCCGAACGCCTTACGCAACCCGGAGACGGTGATGGCGTCAGTCATGGTGGTGCTCCTTCATTTCCGGTCCAGGACCGCCCGCGCCTCGGCGGCCTCATCAGGAGTGAGCAGGGGGTGGGAGTAGACGTCCAGCAGCGCCCGCAGCAGCTTGTCCTGCCCCTCCGCGCTGTCCAGGTCGATGCCCATGCCACGTTCGACGTGCTGGGCCAGGACGGTGAACGACAGCGCCATGGCGGCGATCACCGCCGAGCGCGACTTCGCGTCCACGTCGGGCGGATCCGCCCGGCTCCTGTCGGCCTGCGCGACCCACGGCTCGCCCATCCGCACCATCTCGTCGAAGAGCGGCGCCGCCCACCCTTCGGTCAGCGCCCGCGCCAGGTAACGCCGGTGGGCGCCCATGGCCGAGAGCGGGTTGAAGCCCTGAGGCGGCCCGCTCGCGGCCTGCTCGTGCAGCCGCCGCATGGTCTTCATCAGGTGCTCGTCGCACGCCTCGCGCAGCGCCTGCTTGGAGCCGAAGTGATGGCGCACCAGCCCCAGCGACACACCCGCCGTCTCGGCGATCTCGCGGATGGTGGCACGCTCGAAACCGTGCTCACCGATGTGCGCCATCGCCGCGTCCCTGATCCGGGCACGAGCCGTCAGGTCATCGGGATCCGGCACGGTCATCGCTCCCCCTGTTCATCCGTATAGCCCACTGTTCACTCGAAAAGCAGACTATACCCATGTATAGCCACTGTCCACCCGGTTACACGCATGCGCCGATCACGTTCTACGCTCCAGGCGACGACCGATTGGAGCCGACGCCGTGCCACAGACCGACCTGCCACCGGCCACCGCGCCCATGCGCCTGGCCACCACCATCCGCCCCTACGACTGGGGCTCGGTCACTGCCCTGCCGGAGCTGTTCGGAACGGAACCGACCGGGAAACCGCAGGCCGAACTCTGGATGGGCGCCCACCCCGGCGCGCCCTCGACCGTCCACGGCACCCCGCTGAACGAGATCATCGCCGCCGATCCCGCCGCCACCCTCGGCGAGCGCACCGCCGCCCGCTTCGGCGCCGAACTCCCCTACCTGCTCAAGGTCCTGGCCATCGGACGCCCGCTCTCCCTCCAGGTCCACCCCACGACCGAGCAGGCCCAGGCCGGCTACGCCGAGGAGAACGCACGCGGGATCCCGCTCGACGACTACGCGCGCACGTACAAGGACGCCTCGCACAAACCCGAGATGGTCTGCGCGCTCACCCCCTTCCACGGCCTGTGCGGCTTCCGCCCGCCCGCCGCCACCGCCGGCCTGCTCGACCGGCTCGACGTGCCCGGCCTGCGCCCCTGGATCGACACGCTCAGGACCGGCGAGCCAGCGCGGGCGCTGCGCGCCGTGTTCGCCGAGATGCTCGACGAGGCCGCGCGACCGCTGCGCGCCCAGGTCGAACAGGCCCTGCTCGCCGCCACCGACCACGACGCCGACCACCCAGACGCCGACCACGCAGACGCCGACGACCTGGCCGCCTACGGCGACATCGCCCGCGCCTACCCCGGCGATCCCGGCATCACCGCCGCCCTCCTGCTGCACCACGTCAGCCTGCGCCCCGGCCAGGCCCTCTACCTCGGCGCCGGGGTCCCGCACGCATACCTCGGCGGCATCGGCGTCGAGATCATGGCCAACTCCGACAACGTGCTGCGCTGCGGCCTGACCTCCAAGCACGTGGACGTGCCCGAGCTCATGCGGGTCGTCGACTTCACACCGTCGGACCCGCACCGGGTCGAGCCCGCGCAGGACGCCTCGGGCGCCTACAACTACCGGCCCCCGGCCCCCGAGTTCGCCCTCGCCCGCCACGACCTGGACGGCGCCCATCTCCTGCCGGCGCGCGTGCCGCAGATCGTGCTCTGCGTCGAGGGTGAGGTCCGTCTCGGGAACGATCTGACGCTTCGGCCGGGACAGTCCGCGTTCGTCCCCGCCGCCGCACCTCCGGCGCGGCTCGCGGGCAAGGGCGTCGTCTACCGCGCCCAGCCGGGCGCCTTTACAATGTAGATTTCTGCCATTCCCCGGTAGACGATCACAGTCCGCTACCCTATCGTTACTCTCTGCTTACCTATTGGTGCAGAGAGTGAGGTCTCATGTTCGTCGCCCTCATCGGCGTGCTCGTGGCGGTGGCCGCCGCAGCACTCGCGGGACTCGTCGCGTACGTGGTCGGCAGGGTCGTCTCCGCGCAGACCCGGCAGGATTTCCGCGACGGCAGCGGGCTGGTCAGCGGCATCGTCGGCACGTTGTTCGCGATCAGCGTCGGCCTCGTGGTCGTGGCCGCGTGGAACCAGGTCAACACAGCCGCCCAGACCACCTCCACCGAGGCCAGCAACCTGGTCGACGTCTACTGGTACTCCCGCAGCCTGCCCGAGACGCAGCAGGCGACGCTGCGGCACCTGGCCGACGAGTACGCCGCCGCGGTGATCCGTGAGGAATGGCCGCTCATGGCCGAACAGCACGCGTTGTCAGCCGGCGCGTGGCGCTCCATCGAGCAGTTGCGCGCGTTCTTCCAGACCATCGAGCCGCGCTCCAGCGCCGAGTCCGCGCGGTACGGGCAGGCCATGAGCCGCATCCAGGCCGTGCTCGACGCCCGCAGGGCCAGGGCGCAGATGGCCGACAGCGGCGTGCCCGCCCTGCTGTGGATCGCGCTGGGCGGTTGCGGGCTGATCGCCGTGCTGCCCTCGATCGTGTGCGGCAGCCCGGTACGCAAGGTGCACATCTCGATGGCGGCCGTGGTGGGCGGCCTGGTCGGCATGGTGCTCTTCCTGGTCTACCAGCTCGACTTCCCCTTCAGCGGCGGGGTCTCGATCTCCCCCGCCGCCTTCGAGCAGGCGCTCGACCGGTTCGCCAGCATCCGCTCGCTCGGCGCGGGATGACGGGCGGGATGACGCGCGGGATGACGGGCGGGAACGTTTCGTCCACCGCTTGAACGTCCCGTTCCTAGGCTCCGTGTTCATGAACCACATGACCATCGAGCCCAGCATCCTGTACTTCGGAACCCCGGTCGTGCTGCTGTCCACGGAGAACCAGGACGGGACCTTCAACCTCGCGCCCATGTCGTCGGCCTGGGCGCTGGGGAACGTGATCGTGCTGGGGCTGGGCGCCGAGGGGCAGACGGCGCGCAATCTCGCCGAGCGGCCCGAGCTGGTGATCAACCTGCCCGCGCCGCACCAGTGGGAGGCGGTCGAGCGGCTGGCGCCCCTGACCGGGCGCGACCCCGTGCCCGCGAGCAAGGCCGCCCGCAGCCGGTTCGAGCCGGACAAGTTCGGCGCCGCCGGGCTGCGGGCACAGCCCTCCGACGGGGTACGCCCGCCGCGCGTGGCCGAGTGCCCCCTGCAGTTCGAGGCCAGGGCCGCGCGGGTGGGCCCGGACGTGTCCGGCTCGTTCGTCATCGCCGAGGCCGTCGTCTCCAAGGTGCACGCCGACCCGCGCATCGTCGTGCCGGGCACCCAGTACGTGGACCCGGCCGCGTGGAGCCCGCTCGTCTACAACTTCCGTCACTACTTCGGCCTCGGAGCCCAGCTCGGCCACTCCTACCGCAGCCAGACTCCCGAGGTCATCGCAGCCGGCGGAGCATGAGCACGTTGTCCGTGCGCGTGCCCTGGCTCCCGTCGGGCGCGGCCTGGGCGCGCTCGAAGTCCTCGGAGCGCAGCACCTCCCACTCCCCCTCCGCCGGGTCCAGGGAGTCGAACACCTCCCGCGGCGTCGGGAAGCGCACACCGGGGGCGTGATCGTGCTCCCAGGACGGCCAGCCCGCGTGCCCGGCGACGAGCAGCACCCCGCCGGGCGCGACGGCCGCCGCGGCGGTGCGCAGGATCTTCTCGCGGGGCATGTCCCCCGGCGAGTGCAGGTAGCAGGCCGAGACCAGGTCGTAGGAGCCCTCGGGGAAGGACGTGCCGAGGTCGTGCCGCTGCCAGTCGATCCGCTCCCCCGCCCCGGCCTGCTCCGCGTGGCGGGCGGCGCGTTCGAGGGCGACGCCGGAGATGTCGGCGGCGGTGACCCGCCAGCCCAGGCCCGCCAGCCAGATCGCGTCGCCGCCCTCGCCGGAGCCCAGGTCGAGCGCGCGGCCGGGCTGCAGGCCGGAGACCTCGCGAACCAGCACGACGTTGGGGTCGCCGCTCCAGACCCGCTCGCGCCCGGCGTAACGGGAGTCCCAGAACCCCTCCCAGGAGGCGGCCCGGCTTGCCGCCACGGCGGCGCGGGTCTCCTGGTTGACCAGGTCGGCGTTGATCGCGGCCCCGGCGCGCACACCCCCCGCTACGGCGGCCACGACCTGGTCCATCACGCTGGACACGTTGCCCGCCACCCACACCCCGGGCACCGCCGTCTCCCCCATGGGCCCGGCCGGGATGTAGGTGCCGACGACGTGCCCGCCCATCTCCTGCTCGGCGCTCTCCAGGCCCAGGCTCTCCAGCAACTCCGTACGGCCCCTCATCCGGCTGCCGACGGCGACGGCCCGGCGCGGGACGACCGTGCCGTCCGCCAGCCGCAGGCCGCTCAGCCGGCCCTCGGTCAGCTCAAGCCCGCTCACCTCGCCCTCCACCACGGTGATGCCCCTGGCGGCGAGCTGCTCGCGCGCCTCCTCGCCCGGCTCGGGCGCGGTGTGCAGGAAGAGGGTCACGTCGTCGCTCCACTGCCGCCACAGCAGGGCCTGGTGCACGGCGAGCGGGGTGAGGGCCAGGATGCCGATGGCCTGGTCGCGCACCTCCCAGCCGTGGCAGTACGGGCAGTGCAGCACCTCGCGGCCCCACCGCTCGGCCAGGCCAGGCACCGGCGGCAGCTCGTCGACCAGGCCGGTGGTTACCAGCAGCCGGTCCGCCTCGACCGCGGAGCCGTCCTCCAGGGTGACGCGGAAACGCTCGTCGGCGAGCCGCTCCGCCGCCGTGACGGTGCCCGTCACGATCTGCCCGCCGTACCCCCGCACCTCTTCGCGGCCGGCGGCCAGCAGCTCCAGCGGCGGCGTCCCCTCGCGCCCGAGGTAGGTGTGCACCCCGTCCGCCGGGGCGTTGCGCGGCTGCCCGGCGTCGATCACCAGGACCTTGCGCCGGGCGCGGCCCAGCGTGAGGGCCCCGCTCAGCCCGGCGGCCCCGCCGCCGATCACCACCACGTCGTATCTCGCGTCCATGTCGCGGTTCCTCTCCTCGTCCACGTGCTGCCACACTGTCGGCGACGGGAGGCCGGTTTGACAACATTCATTGCCGAACTGGCAAAGTGGCCCTATGGAACTCGACGACGTGCTGCAGGCGGTGGGCCCGCGGCTGCGGGCGCTGCGTCAGGAGCGGGGCACGACGCTGGCCGAGCTCTCCAAGAGCACCGGCATCTCGGTCAGCACCCTGTCGCGGCTGGAGTCCGGCGGGCGCAAGCCGACGCTGGAGCTCCTGCTCCTGCTGGCCAGGGCCTACCAGGTCCAGATCGACGAGCTGATCGACGCCCCGGTCACCGGTGATCCGCGGGTGCACATGCGGCCGATCAAGCGTTTCGGCATGACCTACATCCCGCTGAGCCGCCGGCCCGGGGGGCTGCAGGCGTACAAGCAGATCTATCCGCCGCACTGGCCGGGATACGAGTTCGAGCAGCAGGTCCACGAGGGCTATGAGTGGCTGTACGTGTTGTCCGGGCGTCTGCGGCTGCTGCTCGGGCGGCATGACGTGATCCTCGCGCCCGGTGAGGCGGCCGAGTTCGACACGCGGACGCCGCACGCGTTCGTCAACCCCGACGGCGAGCCGGCCGAGGTGCTGGCCCTGTTCGGGCCGCAGGGCGAGCGCATGCACGTGCGCGCCCGCCCCCAGCCCAAGTGAGCGCCGCTACGCGGGCCGCTCCAGCGCGGAGTGCCGCCGGCTGTAGAGGAAGTAGACGGCCAGCCCGATCGCGAACCAGCCGGCGAAGCGCAGCCAGGTCAGCGGGGCGAGGAAGGTGATCAGCCAGATCGAGAAGACCACTCCGACGGCCGGCACCACCGGCATCCACGGCGTGCGGAACGAGCGCGGCAGGTCAGGCTGCTGGTAGCGCAGCACGATCACCGCCACGCACACGACCACGAACGCCAGCAGGATCCCGATGTTCGTCAGCTCCGCCGCCTCCCGGATGGGCAGGAACCCGGCGATCAGCGCGGAGGCGGCGCCCACGATCCAGGTGACGCGGGTCGGCACCCGCCGCACCGGGTGCAGCTTGGCGAACCAGGCGGGCAGCAGCCCATCGCGGCTCATCGAGAACCAGACGCGGGTGACGCCCAGCATGAACGTGAACATGACGGTGAGGATGCCCACGATGGCGCCCACCGCGATGACCGTCGCCAGCCCCGACAGCCCGACCGAGGCGAAGGCCGTGGAGAAGCCGCTCTCCGGGTCGATCTCCCGGTAGTTCTGCATGCCGGCGAGGACGAGGCAGGCCAGCACGTACAGGACCATGGAGATGAGCAGCGAGTAGATGATGGCCTTGGGCATGTGCCGCCGGGCGTCGCGCGACTCCTCGGCCGCGGTGCTCATGGCGTCGTAGCCGAACACCGCGAAGAACACGGTCGCGGCGCCGGTGATGGCCCCGCCGACCCCGAACGGGAAGAACGGGGTGTAGTTGGCGGTGCTGATGTGGAAGAAGCCGACCACGATCACCAGCAGCACGACGGCGACCTTGACGGCCACCACGAACGTCTCGAACCTGGCCGCGGCGCGGATGCCGAGGTTCAGCAGGAAGGCGATGAGCAGGCAGAGCACCACCGCGAACAGGTCCACCACGTGCCCCTCGCCGGTGCCGGGCGCGCCCAGCATCCAGCTGGGCAGGCTCACGCCGAGTTGCTGGAGCAGGAAGCCGAAGTAGCCGGAGATGCCGATGGCCACGACCGCGACGATCGCGGTGTACTCCAGCAGCAGGTCCCAGCCGATGAACCAGCCGACGATCTCCCCGAGGACGGCGTAGCCGTAGGTGTAGGCGGAGCCGGCCTTCGGGATCATCCCGGCGAACTCGGCGTACGACAGCGCGGCGGCGGCGCTGGCGATCCCGGCGATGAGGAACGACACGAGCACGGCGGGCCCGGCCGTCTCGTGGGCGACCGCCCCGGCCAGGGCGAAGATGCCCGCTCCGATGATGCCGCCGACGCCGATGGCGGTCAGCTGCCACAGCCCGAGCGACCTGGACAGCTCGCCTTCGTGCTCGGTCGCGATCTGTTCCACCGGCTTGCGCCTGAACACGCTTCGCGAAGCGACCATGACACCCCCACATGCCGATCCACTCCGTGGGGGCGATCTGCCCAGCAGCGCGGCGCCTAATCCGCCCGACCGGCGCGGTCCCTGAGCACGTTCTTCTGGATCTTGCCGGTCGAGGTCTTCGGCAGCTCGCCGAAGTAGACCGCTTTGGGGGCCTTGAAGTGGGCCAGGCGGTCGCGTACGTGCTCGATCAGCTCGGCTCCGGTGGCGTTCGCGCCGGGGGCGAGGCTCACGTACGCGACGGGCACCTCGCCCCAGTGCTCGTCCGGCCGCGCGACGACCGCGGCCTCCTGCACGCCGGGATGGCTGACCAGCGCGTTCTCCACCTCGATGGAGGCGATGTTCTCGCCGCCTGAGATGATCACATCTTTCGCGCGGTCCACGACCCGCACGTAGCCGTCCGGGTGCACCACCCCCAGGTCGCCGGTACGGAACCAGCCGTCGGGCGCGGCCTTCTCCGTGGCGGCGGGGTCGCGGTGGTAGCCGAGCATCACGTCGTTGCCGCGTACCGCGATCTCGCCGATCGTGGTGGCGTCGGCGGGCACGTCACCGCCGTCCCCGTCGACGACCCTGATGCGCTGGGCGATCACGTTGCCCACGCCCTGGCGGGCGTTCAGGACGGCCAGTTCCGCGGCGTCCAGGCCGCTCCACTCGGGCTGGGGCTGGCAGATCACGGCGGGGCCGTAGGTCTCGGTGAGCCCGTACAGGTGGATGACGTCGATCCCGGCCCGCAGCGCCCGCCGCAGCAGCACGGGGCTCGGGGGCGCGCCGCCGACGCAGGCCAGCAGGCGCGGGTCGAGCGCAGCGTCTGGGGCGGCGTGATGGGCCAGCAACGACGTGAGCACGGTGGGGGCGCCGCACAGATGGGTGACGCGGTGCTCGCGGATCAGCCGCCACGCCTCGCCCGGCTCGACCTTGGGCAGGCACACGTGGCGCCCGCCCGCCAGCGTGACCGCCCAGGGGAAGCACCAGCCGTGGCAGTGGAACATGGGCAGCGTCCACAGGTAGCCGCTGCCCGCGTCCAGCTTGGTGTGCAGGGCCATGGCCAGTGCCTGGAGGTAGGCGCCCCGGTGGTGGTACACGACCCCTTTCGGCCGTCCTGTCGTGCCGCTCGTGTAGTTGATCGACAGCGGCGTCAGCTCGTCCTCCACCGGCACCAGCAGCGGCTCGGCCCCGGCCACCAGCGCCTCGTACTCGGCTCCCGGCACCAGCCGCACCCGGCCGCCCTTCGCCGCCGCCTGGGCGAGCTCCGTCAGCTCGTCGTCGTGCAGGAGCACCGACACCTCGGCGTGGTCCAGCATGTAGGCCAGCTCGGAGGCGGACAGGCGGATGTTCATCGGCACCATGACCGCCCCCGCCGCCGGCACCCCGAACGTGGCCTCCAGCAGCAGATGCCCGTTGGCGGCCAGCACCGCGACCCGATCCCCCCGCCGCGTCCCGGCCGCGGCCAGCGCGCCGGCCAGCCGCTGGACGCGGTCCCACAGTCCGGCGTAGGTGAGCTTCAGCTCGCCGTCCACGACCGCGAGCCGGGGCCCGAACACGGCCGCCGACCGCTGGAGGAAGCTCGTGGGGGTCAGGGGCTCGTACGACAGGCCGGTTCCCATGCCCTCCATAGTGATCCGTGAAGGGGTGATCGAGCCAGGGGGGTCAGGCTCCCGCGCCACCGTCCACCTTGAGCACGGCGCCGGTCACGTACGAGGAGCGGTCGCTCAGGAGCCAGGCGGCGGCCTGGGCGATCTCCATGGGGTCCGCCATGCGGCGCAGCGGGGTCGCCGCGGCGAGCCGTTCGAACAGGCCAGGCGATTCCGCCTCCCAGGCGCGGATCATCTCGGTCAGTGTGCCGCCGGGGGCGATGGCGTTGACGCGGATGCCTTCCGGTCCGTACGTGACGGCCGCCGACTCGGTGAGGCTGTTGACCGCCCGCTTCATGGCCCCGTACGCGGGCAGCTCCGGGTTGCCCCTCAGGCTGCCGATGCTGGAGTTGTTGACGATGGCCCCCTTGCCGGCGGTGGCCCTGATGGCGGCGACCTCGGCGGCCATGGCCAGCCACGGACCTCTGAGGTTGACGGCGTAGACGTGGTCGAAGTCGGCCTCCAGCGCCTGGTCCATCGGGCCGGGCGGCACGATCGTCGCGCCGTTGTTGAAGGCGACGTCGAGCCGGCCGTAGACCTCCACGGTGTGGTCCACGGCGGCGCGCACGCTGTTCCCGTCGGCCAGGTCGCACAGCACGTACCCGGCGGTGCCGCCGGCCGCCCTGACCTCTTCCGCCACGGTCTTCAGCTGCTCCTCCGTGCGGGCCGCGAGCATGACACCGGCGCCCTCCTGGGCGAACAGCCGCGCCGCGGCGGCCCCGATCCCGCGACCGGCGCCGGTGATGAAAGCGATCTTGCCTGCCAGCAGGCCTTGGGTGTTCTCCATGGTGGAGAGCCTGCTCCGGTCCACGCTGCTCATCCAGGCACCGGCGGTACCTGGCTGAGCATCGCGAGACCTGTGCACACTGGAGAGTGTGGACAGGCAAGAACTGGCTGACTTCCTGCGCAGCAGGCGCGAGCGGATCACCCCCGCTGACGTGGGGCTGCCCGCCGGGCCGCGCCGCCGTACCCCGGGGTTGCGGCGGGAGGAGGCGGCGCAACTGGCGTACATCTCGACCGAGTACTACACGCGGCTGGAGCAGGCGCGCGGGCCGCGGCCGTCGCGCGAGGTGCTGGCCGGGCTGGTCCGGGCGCTGCGGCTGTCGGACGCCGAGCGCGACCACCTCCACCACCTCGCCGGAGCGCCGCCCGGCCCCGCGCCCGGGCCCTCGCGTGAGGTGCGGCCGAGCATCCTCGACCTGCTGCGGCGGCTGCCGCAGGCCGCGGCGATCGTGACGTCCGCGACGTGCGAGGTGATCGCCTGGAACGATCTGGCCGCCGCCCTGATGGAGGACTTCTCCGCCCTGTCGCGGCGCGACCGCAACCTCATCCGCCGCGCCTTCCTCGGACCCCGCGTCCATGGGCGGCGGTTGTACGGGGTGTCGGACGCGGACGAGTTCGCCCGCTCCTCGGCCCAAGACCTGCGCGCCGCCGCGGCCCGCTACCCCGACGATCCCGAGGTGCGCGAGCTGGTGCGCGAGCTCCTCGACGGAAGCGAGGAGTTCGCCTGGTTGTGGGCCGCCCATGACGTGGCCAGGCAGCCCGTCATGTGCAAGACGTTCCAGCACCCCATGGTCGGCCCGGTCACCGTCAACTGCGACGTCCTCGACATCACCGACCGGGACCAGCGGGTCGTGATCTACACCGCCACCCCGGGCTCGCCGTCGGAGGAGGCGTTGCGGCTGCTGTCGGTCATCGGCACCCAGCGCATGGACGTGACCCGCTGACCCGGCGGCCACCCGGTCGGGGATAACGTTTGTTCGGACTGAGATTCGGAGAGACACCCTTGTACCTCATGCGTATCGGCGCGCCCGGCGCCGAAAAGCCCGTCGTCCGTGTGGACGAGACCCACTACATCGACGTCTCCGACGTCACCCCCGACTTCGACGAGCGCTTCTTCGCCTCCGGCGGCGTCGCCCTGCTGGCCGACCGTGTCAGCAGGGGTGACGTGCGCGAGTTCGCGGGCGAGCGGATCGGCGCCCCGATCGCCCGCCCGCACCAGATCCTGTGCATCGGCCTCAACTACAGCGACCACGCCGCCGAGACCGGCCAGGCCGTGCCCGACGAGCCGATCCTGTTCACCAAGTCGCCCAACACCCTCGTCGGCCCGTACGACGACGTGCGCATCCCGCGCGGCTCCACCAAGACCGACTGGGAGGTGGAGCTGGGCATCGTCATCGGCAGGCGCACCTCCTACCTCGACTCGGTGGAGGAGGCGAAGGACGTCATCGCCGGTTACTGCGTGGTCAACGACGTCAGCGAGCGCGCCTTCCAGATCGAGCGCGGCGGCCAGTGGAGCAAGGGCAAGTCCGCCGAGACGTTCAACCCGGCCGGCCCCTGGCTGGTCACCCCCGACGAGATCGGCGACGTGCGCGACCTCGGCATGTGGCTGAACGTCAACGGCACCCGCCGCCAGACCGGCACCACCAAGACGATGGTCTTCGACCCCTACGTCATCGTCCACCACCTGAGCCAGTTCATGGTGCTGGAGCCCGGCGACCTGATCGACACCGGCACCCCGCCCGGCGTCGGCATGGGCCACGACCCGCAGATCTGGCTCCAGCCGGGTGACGTCATGGAGCTCGGCATCGACGGCCTCGGCAGCCAGCGGCAGAACGTCGTCG
This sequence comes from Nonomuraea insulae, assembly GCF_042656245.1. NCBI lineage: Bacteria > Bacillati > Actinomycetota > Actinomycetes > Streptosporangiales > Streptosporangiaceae > Nonomuraea > Nonomuraea insulae. The sequence goes on along the minus strand of NZ_JBHSPA010000029.1, from coordinate 232,045 downwards.
GACCCCGGTAGTGCGGGCCCTGGTCCTGACCGGCCCCGGCAGGGCCGAGGTCCAGGAGGTCGAGCCCCCGGTCCCCGCGCCCGGCCAGGTGGTCGTGGACGTCGAGCGGGCCGGGGTGTGCGGGACCGACATGGAGCTGTTCACCGGCGACATGAGCTACCTGCGCACCGGCCGCTCCTGGTACCCACTGCGCCCCGGCCACGAATGGTGCGGAATCGTCACCGCGGTCGGAGAGGGCGCCGACCGGTCATGGCTGGGCCGCCGCGTCACCGGTGACACCATGCTCGGCTGCGGTCACTGCGACCGCTGCCGGGCCGGCCGCCACCACGTCTGCGCCGACGCGGCCGAGATCGGCATCAGCCGCGGCTTCGCCGGCGCGCTGGCCGAACAACTCGCCGTGCCGGCCACGGCCCTGCACGCGCTGCCCGGCGCGATGGACCCCACGCTCGGCGCGCTCGTCGAGCCGGGCGGCAACGCCCTGCGCGCTGTCCGCGCCGCGGGCCTGCGGCAGGGCGAGCGGCTCCTGATCCTCGGGACGGGCACGATCGGCCTGCTGGCGGCGCTGTTCGCCCGGGCCGGCGGGGCCGAGGCGCACCTCATGGGCCGCGACGAGGCCACCCTGTCCATGGCCGCGCGGCTCGGCTTCGGCCACGGCTGGACCCGGGCCTCGCTGCCCGCGCTGCCGTGGCACGCCGTCATCGACGCCTCCAACGCCTCCCATCTGCCCGCCCTCGCCCTCGATCTCGTCGAACCGGCCGGGCGTGTGGTGTACATCGGGCTGTCCGCCGCCCCGTCCACGATCGACTCGCGCGACCTGGTGCTCAAGGACGTCACCGCCACCGGCATCCTCGGCGCCTCGGCCGGGCTGGCCGGAGCCGTCACCGCCTACGCCGACGGCTCGGTCGACGCCCGCCCGCTGGTCGCCGCCACCCTCGGCCTCGCCGGCACGGCCGAGGTCCTGACCGGCCGGCGACCGGCAGGCGCGGGCGCCGGCCCGAAGATCCACATCGACCCGCGCCGCTAAGATCCGTCGTCGAACGAGACGAAAGGCGCGAACATGAGCGAGCACCCCCTGTGGCCCACGACCGGCGAGGCCACCATTACCGCCTTCCCCGTGCGGAGCGACGGTCCGGCCCCGGCCGTCATCGTGTTCCCCGGCGGCGCCTACCAGCACCTGGCCGAGCACGAAGGTGCTCCGGTCGCGCGGTGGCTCAACTCGCTGGGGATCGCCGCCTACGTCCTGCGGTACCGGATCGCGCCCCACCGCCACCCGCTCCCCCTGCTCGACGCCGCCAGGGCGGTGCGCTGGGTACGGCACCACGCCGCCGCCACCGGCGTGGACCCGGCCAGGGTGGGCGTGCTGGGGTTCTCGGCGGGCGGCCATCTGGCGGGGCTGCTGGCCACCGAGACGGGCCCGATGCGGGTGGAGGGCCCGCAGGACGCCATCGACGAGCACGACCCCAATCCGGCTCTGGCCGTGTTGTGCTACCCGGTCACCGTTCTCACCGGCCGGCCCGCCCACTACGGGTCGGCCGCCAACCTGCTCGGCCCCGACTCCCCCGAGTCCGTGCGCGCCCGGTACTCCCTGCCCGCCCGCGTCGGCCCCGCCACCCCGCCCATGTTCCTGTGGCACACGGCCGACGACGAGGGCGTGCCCGTCGACAACACCTACCGGCTCGCGCAGGAGCTCGCCCGCCACGACCTCCCGCACGAGGTGCACGTCTATCCCAGCGGCAAGCACGGGCTCGGGCTGGCCGGGTCGGATCCCGTCGTGGGCGACTGGACCCGGCGCTGCGCCGCCTTCCTGCGGGGCCGGGGATTCGCGCCTGAATAGGCCCCGCGCGAACGTCACCTCAGCGCTACATCGCTGTACCCGGACGGCCAGCATTCCTATCTCCCACGAGACTCTACCGACAGTATCCATTTGATTACTTTTAGTAGCGACTGCCTGGCGGACCCCCGGAGGAAACATGCCCACGGAGCCGACGCAACCTCGGCTTAGCCTGGATACCCAGGCCGCGCGCAACCTGGCCACCACGCTCAAGACCCGCCCGCAGATGCAGGCCATCAGCACCCGCTGGCTGCTGCGCATGTTGCCGTGGGTCGACGTGCGCGGGGGAACCTACAGGGTCAACCGCCGGCTGACGCATCGGGTGGGGCGCGGGCGGGTCGGCGTGGCGCAGGGCGGGGCGGACGACGTACGGATCGTGCCGGAGACGCTGACGGAGATCCCCGCGCTGCGCGGCTTCGGGGACGCCGGCGTGCTGACCGCGATCGCCGGGACGTTCGCCGCGCGGGACTACCGGCCAGGGGAGATCGTCGTCCGGGCCGGCGATCCCGTCACCGAGACCTGCGTGATCGCCCACGGCCGCCTCGAACGCGTGGCCACCGGGAAATACGGCAACGACCAGTTCCTCGGCGTCATCGCCGACGGCGACCAGTTCGGCGACGAGGTGCTCACCCAGGAGGATCCCCGGTGGCCGTGCACCTACCGGGCCACCACCGCCTGCACGGTCCTGGCCTCGCCCCGGGAGGAGTTCAGGCGGATCTCCGCCGGGTCCCCCGCGCTGCGCGAGCACGTCGGCCGCTATCTGGACAGCCTGCGCGAACCGGTCAACCGCCGGGGCGAGGCGGCGGTGAGCCTGGCGGCCGGGCACACCGGCGAGCCGGTCATCGGCGGCACGTTCGTCGACTACGACCTGCGTCCGCGCGAATACGAGCTCAGCGTCGCCCAGACGATCCTGCGCGTGCACACCCGGGTGGCCGACCTCTACAACGACCCGATGAACCAGATCCAGGAGCAGCTCCGCCTGACCATCCACGAGTTGCGCGAGCGCGAGGAGTGGGAGCTGATCAACAACCGTGAGTTCGGGCTGCTCCACAACACCGACTACGACCAGCGCGTCTACACCTGGTCGGGCCCGCCGACCCCCGACGACCTCGACGACCTGATCAGCATGCGCCGCAAGACCCGCCTGCTGCTGGCCCACCCCAAGGCGATCGCCGCGTTCTTCCGCGAGTGCAACAAGCGCGGGCTGGTCGTGGGCAGCACCGACGTGGACGGGCACGAGGTGCCGGCCTGGCGCGGCATCCCGATCTTCCCCTGCGGCAAGATCCCGATCTCCGGCGAGCGCACCACCTCGATCCTGGCCCTGCGCACCGGCGAGGACGACCAGGGGGTCGTCGGCCTCCACCAGACCGGGCTCCCCGAGGAGTACGAGCCGGGGCTCAACGTGCGCTTCATGGACATCAACCCGCAGGCCGTGATGTCGTACCTGGTCAGCGCCTACTACTCGGTGGCCGTCCTGGTGCCCGACGCGATCGGGATCCTGGAGGACGTCGACATCGCGGCCCCGCGTTCCTGACCCGGCCGACCCCCTAGGAAGAGGCGCGACATGCCATTTGATCCCTCCGTGGCGCCGGTGCCGGCCGGCCCGACCGGACTGGGCGCTTCCGCGCTCAGCCTCAGTAGCGCGCTCAAGCCGTACCGTCCCTCCTTCGACGAGGGCGACGGGCACGAGACGAGCCTCGCGCCGCCCTCGCCGCACGCGGGCAACCTGGCCCCGCTGTCCTACCGGGAGCGGGACTGGGGTGACGGGTCCTACCCGCCGCTCCACCTGCCGGAGACCGTCCGCGTGGACGACGCGCTCGGCGCGGAGGTCGATCGGCGGCTGGTGGCCTGGGCGGAGCGGATCGGCCTGCACGAGGGGCGGCTGGAGGAGTTCGCCGACACCGGGTTCGGGCGGCTGGCCATGCTCGCCCACGCCGACAGCGACGAACCCGACCAGCTGCTCATCGCGGCGCAGATGAACGCCGCGTGGTGGGCGGCCGACGACTACTACGCCGACGAGACCGACCTCGGCGCGTCGCCGACGGAGCTGCCGCCCCGGCTCGCGCTGGTGACCTCCGCCATGGACCCGCCGCCGGACGCCGGCGGCTACACCGCGCAACTGGAGGAGCAGATCAGGGGCGACCCCGTCCTGGTCTCGCTGCGCTCGGCGACCAGCCACGTCTCCCGCCACTCCACGCCGTCGCAGGTCATGCGCATCTGCAACATCACGAGCCAGATGTACGTGAGCTGGACCGCCTACGCCGCCTGGCGCTACCTGGAGACGCCGCCGCCCGTCTGGCGCTACCTCGCCGCCCGCCAGCACGACAGCTTCTACACCTCCATGACCCTCATCGACATCGTCGGCGGCTACCAACTGCCCACCGACCTGTTCTTCGACCGGCGCTTCCACACCGCCCTCATGCAGGCCGGCACCGCGAGCGTCCTGGTCAACGACCTGCACTCGGTCGAGAGGGAGGCCGCCGACGAACTGCCCGACTCCAACGTGATCCTGCTCATGGCAGCCGAGGAGGGCTGCTCGATCCGCGAGGCCACCGAACGCACGGTCCACCTGCACAACGACTTCGTCCGCGGCTTCGAACAGAGCCGCCGCGCGCTGGGCGGCGTGCCCTCCCCCGAGCTCAAGCGGTTCCTGCGCGGCGCGCAGGCGTGGATGGCCGGCGGCTTCGAATGGCACGCGAACACCAGCCGCTACCAGTCCTGACGACCATCTGACCGAACACCTGGCATCCCGACCGCACACCTGGAAGGAACACCGCGGTGACCATCACCTCGAATGCCCCCGTACTGGCTAGTCTCTACCAGCAGTCCGTCGCCGACTATTGGAACGCCGAGGAGAATCCCGTCAACCTGCGCCTCGGGGAGGTGGACGGCCTCTACCACCACCACTACGGCATCGGCGAGGTGGACTGGTCGGTCCTGGACGCGCCCGCCGAGTCCAAGGAGAAAAGGGTCGTCAACGAGCTGCACCGGCTGGAGAGCGCGCAGGCGGAGACGCTCGTCGCGCACCTCGGCCCGCTGCGTCCCGAACACCGCGTCATGGACGCGGGCTCGGGCCGGGGCGGCTCCAGCTTCCTGACCAACCTGCGGCGCGGCTGCCAGGTGGACGGCGTGTCCATCTCCGAGTCCCAGGTCGCCTTCGCCAACCAGCAGGCCAAGGAACGCGGCGTGGACGACAAGGTCCGCTTCCACTTCCGCAACATGCTCGACACCGGCTTCCCGACGGGCGCCTTCCAGGCGATCTGGAACAACGAGAGCACCATGTACGTCGAGCTCTCCCTGCTGTTCGCCGAACACGCCAGGCTGCTCGGCCGGGGCGGCCGCTACGTCTGCATCACCGGGTGTTACAACGACTCCTACGGCCTGCCGTCCCGGGCCATCAGCCAGATCAACGCCCACTACATCTGCGACATCCACTCCCGCAGCACCTACTTCAAGGAGCTCGCCGCCAACCGGCTCGTCCCGGTCAGCGTCGTCGACCTGACCGCCGCCACCATCCCCTACTGGGAGCTGCGTGCCAGGACGCATCTGGCCACCGGCATCGAGGACGCCTTCCTGGAGGCGTACAAGAGCGGTAGCTTCCAGTACCTGCTGATCGCCGCCGACCGCGTCTGACGCCCGCTCCCCCTTGCTCGTCCTCGCCCCGCCCCGCCCCGCGGCGCGGCCGTCCGCTCAGCCGGGCGAGGACGAGCAGGAACCCCCGGCCTCCGGCATCGCCGGTCCGACGGGACGGGCCCGTCCCTCCCGGGCGGCGAGCGTGCCCGGCCTCCGGAACGCGGGCAGGAACGCGGCCACCGCGCAGGCGATCAGCGCCGCACCCCCTCCCACCGCCATGACCACGCGGAAACCGTCCGGCGACGGGACTCCGATCGCGGTCGTGAGCTGGGCCAGGACCACCCCGGCGACCACGCTGGAGGCCGAGGTGCCGATGGCTCGCATCAGCGTGTTGAGGCTGTTGGCGGCGGCCGTCTCCCCCACCGGCACGGCGGACATGATGAGCGTCGGCATGGCCCCGTACGCCAGCCCGATGCCCGCCCCGATCACCGAGGAGACCAGCACGAGCTGCCAGATCTCCGACATCAGCGCCACGCCCAGGCCGTAGCCGGCGCCGACCACGAGGGCCCCGGTCATCAGCGTCACCTTGGGCCCTCTCGACCACGAGATCCGCGCCGAGACCGGTGACATGGCCATCATCACCAGCCCGGAGGGCGCCAGCACCAGGCCCACGACCGTCATCGTCTGCCCCAGCCCGTAGCCGGTGGACCTGGGCAGTTGCAGCAGTTGCGGGAGCACCAGCGCCATCGAGAACATCGAGAACCCGAACATCGCCGAGGCGAGGTTGGTCAGCAGCACCTGACGGCGGGCGGTGGTGCGCAGGTCCACCAGGGGATCCCGGACGCGCAGCTCCCACCAGCCCCACAGCCCGAGCACGACGGCCGACGCGCCGAACAGGCCTGCCGTCACGGGGCTGCCCCATCCCCAGTCGGCGCCCTTGGAGATCGCCAGCAGCAGGCAGACCAGACCCGCCGACAGGCCGGCCGCGCCGGCCACGTCGAAGCGCCCGCCGCCGCGCAGCTCCGACTCGGGGACGAGGGTCAGCACCAGCGCGCCGGCCAGGAGGCCGAAGCCCGCCGACGACCAGAACAGCACGTGC
>NZ_JBHSPA010000029.1:194276-225527 GCF_042656245.1 Nonomuraea insulae | reverse complement strand
CGCCCACGCCCAGTGAGGCGCTCATCAGGGCGGTCGCCGAGCCGAGCCGTTCCAGGGGGAGTTCGTCGCGCATGATGCTGATGCCCAGCGCGATGACGCCGAGGGCCAGGCCCTGCAGCACCCGCCCGGCGACCATGGGGGCCAGCGTGTCGCTGAGCGCGCAGATGACCGAGCCGGCCACCAGGAGGGAGAGGCTGATCAGGAGCATGCGCCGCTTGCCGTACATGTCGCCCAGCCGCCCCACCACGGGCGTCGCGACGGCGCCCGCGAGCAGCGTGGCGGTGATCGCCCAGGTGGCGTCGGACGGGGTGGCGCTCAGGAACCGGGGAAGTTGCGGGATCAGCGGGATGATCATGCCCTGCATGAGCGCGACCACGATCCCCGCGAACGCCAGCACCGGAACGACGGCCCGCGAGACATGAGGCATGAATGCAGCCTCCGTCGCGGCGATCTCCGCCGTCAATGACCGAGGCGGGGCGGGCGCGGCGTTTCTGGTGGTCAGTCCAGGAATGTCGCAATGGTTGGGACGAACCAGGCGGAGTCGTCGCGCCAGGGGAAGTGGCCCGCCCCCGGCTGCACGACGAACTCGGCGTCCGGGAACAGGCCGGCGAGTTCGGCGGCGACGGACGGGGGCGTGTTGAGGTCCACCTCTCCGGCCAGCACCAGCACCGGCGCGCCGAACGACGCCAGCGCGGCGCGGGTGGCCTCGGGGTCGAAGGCGCCCTCGGCGGTGTACTGGGCGGCGGCCTCGTCGTTGCGGTGCTCGTCGTGGGCCGCCTGGTAGACCTCCGTTTCCTCATCCCATCGGCCGTAGAAGAACGGGTCGATGGCCTTGACGCGCTCGGCGGTGACCTCGCCCGCCACGATGGCTTCGAGGGCCGCGAACGCCGTGGGGAACCAGGGCTCGTGCGCGCGCAGCCGGGCGAGCCGCAGCCGGGCCTGACCGGTGGGCTCGATGGCGACGGCCTTGGTGCTCGGGGTGATCAGGGCGAGCTTGGCGACGCGGGCGGGGTGGCTGGTGGCGTACGACATCGCCATGCTGGCGCCGGCGCAGTGGGCGAGCAGGTCCACCCGGTCGAGGCCGAGATGGTGGCGCAGGGCCTCGACGTCGCCGATCATCCGGTCGCAGCGGTAGGTCGCGGGGTCCTGCGGTTTCGCCGAGTGGCCGGTGCCCCGGGGGTCCAGCATGATCAGCCGCCGGTGCGCCGGGAGGCCGCCGAGGTCGCCGAGGTAGGTGGAGTCCTGCATGGGGCCGCCGGGCAGGCAGATCAGCGGGGCGCCGTCGCCGCGAACGTGGTAGGCGAGGGTGGTGCCGTCGGGGGCGGTGAAGGTGGGCATGGCGGGGATCCTGTCAGGACCGTCCTTCCGGGGCAATCGAGTTATCGGCCGCTCTTGCTTCATACGCAAGATGGCATGTCGAGTGCGCAAGGCTCGCATAGGGTCGTGGACATGGCACATCACCACCACCCCGAAAATCATCACGGCGCTCCGGCTGATGACTCGGCCATGGCCGAGATGCTGGATCTCGACGCCGAGGTCCTGGGCGCTCACCTCTCCGACGTGACCGCCTGGGTCCGGGAGTTGACCGCCGACCGGCCTCCCCGGCGGATTCTCGATCTGGGCAGCGGGACCGGCACCGGCTCCTTCGCCCTGCTGGAGCGGTTCGAGGAGGCGGAGACGATCGCCCTGGACCTGTCGGAGGACATGCTGCGGCACCTGGAGGGCAAGGCCGGGGAGCGGGGGCTGGCCGGGCGGATCCGTACCGTCCAGGCGGACCTCGACGCCGGGTGGCCGGCGATCGAGCCGGTCGACCTGGTGTGGGCCGCGCAGTCCCTGCACCACCTGGCGGACCCCGACCGGGTTCTCGCCGACGTCTTCGCCACGCTCCGACCCGGAGGGCTGCTGGTCGCGGTGGAGCTGGACTCCTTCCCGCGTTTCCTGCCCGACGACCTCGGCTTCGGCCGTCCGGGGCTCGAAGAGCGCGGCCACGCGGTCATGTCCGAGCGGCGGGCCGCCCACCTGCCGCACATCGGGTCCGACTGGGGGCAGCGCCTGGCCAAGAGCGGTCTGACCGTCGAAGGCGAACGCGTCTTCACGATCGACCTGCGGTCCCCGCTGCCACCCTCCGCCGGGCGCTACGCCCAGGTGACGCTGCGGCGGATGCGGTCAGGGCTGGAGGACGCGCTGAGCGCCGACGATCTGGCCGCCTTCGACGCCCTCCTCGACGACGGACCCCGCAACATCCTGCGGCGCGACGATCTGTCCGTACGAACCACCAGGACGGTGTGGGTGGCCAGGCGTTAGTCCCCGGCGGCGGGCGGGCGCCGGTCGTTTCCTGTGGGCTGGTCCGTGGATGTGTAGCGGGCCAGGTCGTCGCCGGTGAGCAGGCTGCCGGGCAGGTCGGGGCCGGTGCCGGCGCGCAGGCCGTTCAGCACGATCTCCATCACGCGGGCCGCAGGCTCGGCCTTCGGCAACCCGCGCGGCGTGTAGACGTGCAGGGTCATGAGGACGGCGATGTCACCGGGGCCGACGTCCGCGCGCAGGTCGCCGTCGGCCTGCGCCTGCTCGGTCATCCGCAGGACGAGGGCGACCGTGCGCTGCCGCAGCTCGTGCAGGTCCTGGCCGGCGCGCAGTGACCGGTGCACGAAGGGGTCGAGCCTGGACGACAGCTCCCCCAGCCCCACCTCGTGGCAGGAGCGCAGGAAGCGGCAGAGCGCGTGCCAGGCGTCGGGCTCCTCGCGCCAGGCGGTCTCGGCCAGGCCCGCGAGGAGGCGGAGGGTATGTTCGCCGACGGCGTGCAACAACGCGTCACGGTCGGGGAAGCGGCGGTAGAGCGTGCCGATGCCGACGCCCGCCTCCCGCGCCACCTCCTCCAGCGCCACGTCCACGCCCTGCTCCAGGAACAACTTCTGGGCCGCGGCCACGATCAGGTCCCTGTTGCGGCGCGCGTCGGCCCGCAACCCTGTCGCCTTCGGCATCATCGCTCCCGGAATAGGACTGGAGGATTTTCCTCCAGTTATGATAGCGTCAAATAAGTGGAGGGAAATCATCCGCATCTGTGGAGGCGCGCCATGAACGTACTGATCTCAGGAGCCGGTGTGGGCGGACCGACGCTGGCCTACTGGCTGGCCCGGCACGGGTTCCGCGTCACCGTCGTCGAACGCGCCGGCGCGCCGCGCTCCAGCGGCAACCCGGTGGACGTCAGAGGACCCGCCGTCGACGTCGCCGAGCGCATGGGCATCATGCCCAGACTGCGCGCGGCCGCCACCGGCAACACGGGGCTCAGCTTCGTCAACGCCGAGGGCAGGCGCCTCGGCCGGATGGACATGAACGACGGCCGGCAGGCGGGCGAGGTCGAGCTGCCGCGCGGCGATCTCGCCTCGATCCTGTACGAAGCCGGTCGCGACCACGCCGAATACCTCTTCGGCGACTCCATCGCCACCCTCGACCAGGACGAGCACGGAGTCGAGGTCACCTTCGAGCGCGCCGCGCCCCGCCGCTTCGACCTGGTGGTCGGGGCCGACGGCCTGCACTCGGTGACGCGCCGGCTGGCGTTCGGGCAGCAGGACGGGGTCGCCGAGCACATGGGCCTCTACGTCGCCACGACGCCCCTCGGCGGCCGGTCCGGGCCCGGCCGTGACGTCGTCATGCACAACACCCCCGGCAAGGCCGTCGCCGTCAGCCCCACGCCCAGCGGCGACCTGGCGTTCTTCCTCTACCGCGCCCCGGCGGAGCCCGGCTTCGACCACCGCGACATCGAGCAGCACAAGCGGCTGCTGACCGGCGCGTTCGCGGGCGTGGGCTGGCGGGCGCCCGAACTGCTGGAGCGCGTGCGCGCCGCCGACGACCTCTACTTCGACTCGGTCAGCCGGGTACGCCTGTCCCGCTGGTCCCACGGCCGCGTCGCGCTCCTGGGCGACGCCGGGTCATCCGTGTCGCTGTTCGGCGACGGCTCCACCCTCGCGATGGCGGGCGCGGCCACCCTCGCCGACGAACTCGCCGCCGGCCCTGCCGACCCGTCGGCGGCTTTCCAGCGGTACGAGAGCGCGCACCGGCGCCTGGTGGACCCCAAGCAGCGCGGTGTCGCCCAGGCCGCCGCGCTCATCGTCCCCGCCACGCGAGGCGGCATCGTGGCCCGCAACCTGGCCACCCGCCTCTGGCCGGCCGCCTCCGCCCTCTCCCGCCTGAAGACCACCCTGACCAGGCCGGCCCACACGGCCCCGACCACCCGCTGAACCGCCGGGGTCCTGCCCCCTCCCGCCACACTTCGGCGAGGTCCTTCCTGGAGAACGGCACCACGCCCGCCCGCACGGCGCGAACCGGGCGGCGCGCACCAGGCGGCGCGAACCGGCGCGGACCAGCCTGGACCAGGCGGCGTGGACCAGGCGGCGCGAACGGGCGGCGCGGACCAGGCGGCAGGCCACGTCGTCCGGCGGGCGCGGTGGCCCGCCGACGACGTCATGGCCTCGGGCGAGAACCGGCCGCGCTCACCTCGTGGCGCGGCGCATCGAACGGACCTGGCCGTTGCTGGGGGTTTCGACGAGCGGGGTGTCGACGAGGTGCTCCACCAGGAACCAGACCTGCAGTTCCCCCGTGCGGATGACGTCGGAGACCAGGATGTCGTTGGTGCCGTCGTCGCCCATCTCGGCGGCGCGGGCGGCAGCCTCGTGGGCGGAGATGAGGATGCTCTCGTGCGCCTCGATCAGGCGTGAAAGCATCGCCGGCACCTCCTCGGCGCCGTTCGGCGGACGCGGGATCATCGTGATCTCGGCGACGTGGCGCGGGTCGCCGACCGCGATGCCGCCCAGGCTCTGGATGCGCTCGGCCATCAGGTCCACGAGCTCGACCTGCTCGCCGGCGTGCTTGTCGAGCAGCAGGTGGAGCTGGTAGAAGGTCGGGCCGCGCATCAGCCAGTGGTGCTTCTTGTACAGGTTGAAGAGGATCTGTGTGTCGGCCAGGATCTGGTTCAGCCGTTCACAGGAGTAGCGGCGGGCCCCGTCGGACAGGCCCAGCGGCCACGTCCGGACCGTGCCGAACTTCTGGATCTCGGTGCCGCCCACGTGCAACCACGGCTGGCTGCTCGACACCTTCGTTGCTCTGGTGCTGGTCGCAGCCTTGGCGCGGGCCGGCGCTTTGGCGCGGGTCGCAGCCTTGGTACTGGTCGCAGCCTTGGTGCTGGTGGACGGCTTGGGACTGGTCGCGGCCTTGGCGCGGGCCGGCGTCTTGGCGCGAGTCGCAGCCTTGGTACTGGTGGACGGCTTAGGACTCGTCGCGGCCTTGGAACGGGTCGGCGTCTTGGCGCGCGTCGAAGCCTTAGCGCTGGTCGATGCCTTGGGACTCGTCGCAGCCTTGGCGCGAGTCGAAGGCTTAGCGCTGGTCGCAGCCTTGGCGCGGGTCGGCGCCTTGGCGCGCGTCGAAGCCTTAGCGCTGGTGGACGGCTTGGGACTCGTCGCAGCCTTGGCACGAGTCGGCGTCTTGGCGCGAGTCGCAGCCTTGGTGCTGGTGGGTGCTTTGGCTCTGGTCGCAGCCTTGTTGCGGGTCATGACGGGCACGATCATCTCCCGGTGCGGTGAGTTTGATCCGATCTGACCTCGAACCTTCCCGAATGTCCGCAATTGGTGCCCCAGCCCGATCAAGGGCATGGCAAAGGTTGCACACCCTCGATTGACGTTCGCCGTGCCGTCAGCCGCGCCCGTACCGGTCCTCGGCCCGCCAGAAGTACCAGAAGCCGGCGGCGAGCGCGACGAACGCCCACACCGTGCACGACACCCACACCATCTGCGGCGGCGTGTGACCACCGATGAGGATGTCGCGCATCCACTCGATGTAGGAGGCCGCCGGATTCAGGTACATCACCGTGGCCACCCACTCCGGCAGGCCCGCGCTGTTGACGACCTTGTCGTGGATGGCGAAGAACACGCCCGAGGCGTACAACCACGTGCGCATGATGAACGGCAGCAACTGGTTGAGGTCGCGCATCGTGGAGCCGATCCTGGCCAGAATCAGGCCGGCCCCGATGTTGAACATCGTCTGCAGCACCAGCACGATCGGGATCATCAGCCAGAACAGGGTCGGCAGCTCCCCCGTGATCACCACGATGACCAGCAGCACGCCCATGGAGATGGCCAGCTGCTGCACCTCCTGGATCGTGTAGGCCAGCGGCAGCGAGGCGCGCGGGAAGTGCAGGGCGCGGATCAGCGACAGGTTGCCGGAGATCGACTTGGCGCCCGCGCTGACCGTGCGCTGCGTGTAGGTGAAGACGAACATGCCGGTCAGCAGGAACGCCGTGTAGTTCGGGATGTTCCTGCTGCCGCCGAGGATGAGGCCGAACATCACGTAGTAGATGGCCGCGTTCAGCAGCGGGGTGAGGACCTGCCAGAGCTGCCCCAGAGCCGAGCCGGAGTATTTCGAGACGTTGCGCGAGGTCGCGTACGTCAGCACGAAGTGCCGCCGCTCCCAGAGGTGGCGGAGATAGACGGTGAACCTGGGGCGTGCGATGGCGGGGCGGAGCCCGTGCATACGGGCCAGCTCCGCCAGCGACTCTGACGCGGGGTCTTCCACGTGGCTCATGAGCACCTCCGATTGCCGATCATCCCTTGTCACAGGGGTCGTCGGTCCAGTTTTGGGCCGGAGCGTCGGCGAGTCGAGCACTTTCGTTTCCTTGCCGGAGCCGGAGCACCAGGGTTCCCCCTCGGCCGAAGCCGAAATACGGGGGTTTCTCCGGCGTCGACCGGAAGCAGGGGCCCGCCAGAGGTTTCCGATCTCGGCCGGCGCGAGGGCACGTCAGGGGTTCCCGGCCACGCCGGCGCGAGGGCACGCCAGGAGTTTCCGGTCTCGGCCGGCGCGAGGGCACGTCAGGGGTTCCCGGCCACGGCCGACGCAGGGGGCACGTCAGGGGTTCCCGGCCACGGCCGGAGCCGGGGTGTCGGAGGGGCAGAGGGCTTTCAGCCTGCCAGGTAGGGGCGCAGCGTCTGGTCGAGGGCCTCGCGCATGGCGGCGGGGAGGGGGCCCTCGCCGGTCAGGCCCCACAGGATGAGCGCGCCGTTGTAGGCGACCTGGACCGCGCGGGCCAGCGGGCCGGGCTCGGCACCGCCCGCCAGCTCCCCCGCCGACACCGCCTCCGCCAGCAGCCCGGCGATCTCGTCGCGGACGCGGCGGGCGTGCTCGGCCGCGTGCGCGCGGAACTCGGGGTCGGTCAGGTCGATCTGCAGGAACCCGAGGCTGCCCGCCAGCTCCTCCGGCGTGGCCACCCCCTCGGACAGGTGCACGAGGGCCGCGCGCAGGGCCGCCAGCGGGGACCCGTGCTCCTCGCGGGCCCGTTCGAACGACAGCCCCGCCGTCTGAGTGGCGTGGGCGGCGAACGCGAGCAGCAGCCCGCGCTTCGACCCGAACCGCTGCACCAGCGTGGCCGGCGCCAGCCCGGCCTCCCTGGCGACCGCGGCCAGCGTGAGACCCTGCGGCCCGTGCCGCCCGATGGCCCGGGCGGTGGCCTCGAGGATCGCCTCGTCACTGGTCGTGCGCGGCCGGCCCATGCTCGTTCCCCTTTTACCGAATGTTCGTTTACAAACTAGCAGGGAGCTCTGGGTCATGACCGCCGGCTGTGACGAGGTCGGGCAGGTGGTGGCGGGCGTGTTCGATGAACGCCCTGGCCGCGGGGCTCTTCTGGCCGTCCTCCCGCCACACGACGCCCATCTGCCCGCGCATGCTCGGCCCGGTGACGGCCAGCACGTGCAGGTCGGCCTCGGCGGCGGCGACCGCCGACTCCGGCAGGATGGCCAGGCCGAGGCCGCGGGCGGCGAGCCGGGCCAGCACGTAGGGCTCGCTGGCCTCGAACGCCACGTGCGGCGCGAACCCGGCCCGCGCGCACGCGTCCTCCAGAGCGGCCCGCAGGCCGGTGCCGAGGGGCAGGCTGATCAGCGGCAGACCCTTCAGCTCCGGCACCGAGACGGAGTGCTTGCGGGCCAGGTCGTCGCCGCGGTGCACGGCCGCCACGAGCTCCTGATCCACCACGACCTGCGCCTCGACCCCCGGGGGCAGCGGCCCGCCGAGCCCGAGGAGGCCCAGGTCGAGCCGCCCGTTCGCGATGCCGTCGATCAGCGCCTCCGGGTCGGTCTCCACGAGCGAGATCTCCACCGCCGGGTGCCGCCGGTGGAAGCCGGCGAGCATGCCGGGCAGGTCGAGCACCGAGGGCACGGAGACGGCGCCCATCACGACCCGGCCGCGCAGCAGCCCGGTCAGCTCATCGGTCACCAGGCGCATCCCGGACACCGCCGCCAGCGCGGCCCGCGCGTACGGCAGCACCGCCTCCCCCACCGCCGTCAGCCGCACGCTGCGCCCCGACCGGTCGAACAGCGGCTCGCCCAGCTCCCGCTCAAGCTGGCGGATCTGCGCGCTGACGCCCGGCTGGGCCACGTGCAGCCGGGCGGCGGCCCTGGTGAAGCCGGCCTCCTCGGCCACGGCCACGAAGTATTCGAGCTGGCGCAGTTCCATAACCAGGAATGCTAGGACGGCACACTGACACCCGTCACCGTGAAGCGCTCGACCTCGGCGATGTGGCCGCCGGTGGAGGCCACGATGGTCAGCGTCCTGCCCGGTTTCGCGGTGAACGTGACCTTCCCCGACCAGGGCGCCTTCTCGCCTCCGGCGGGCAGACTGGACTGCTCTCCCAGCGGGGTGTCCGAGCCGGGGTGGCGTACGTGGATGGTGATGCTCTCATCCACCCCGGTGATGCGGCCGCCGACGGTGAGCGGGGAGCCGACGGTGGCGCCGTAGGCGGGCTTGGTCAGCGAGAACGAGGTGTCGTCGGTGCCGACCACCTCCCAGGGGGCGTCCTGACCGGTGCCGTACTTCATGAGGTGCACCACGGCCGCCACCGCCGTGCGGTCGGTCTCGCCTCGGTAGCCGACGTGCACGCGGGCGTGCTCGCCCTCCGCCACGACCTTGACGACCTGGTCGATCCCGGTGAAGCCGAGGTAGTCGCGGGTGAAGGCGGTGGCGGTGCGGCGCGCGTCCAGGTGCCAGGCCTCGTGGCCGCTCTCCTGGTGGGCGCGCTGCCAGGCGGCGACCTCCGCGGTGTCGGAGAAGGGCCACAGCGGCTGGTAGTGGCCGGCGATCAGGGTCTCGCGAGGGATGGGCGCCGTCTGCGGCGTGCTCCCGGCGGAGGGCGTGCCCGCGGCGGAGGGCGTGCTCACGGCGGAGGTCGGCTCGGGGGCGCGCGTGGAGTCGGCCGGCGCCTCCCCGACACCGCCCCCGCAGCCGGCGACGAGCACCACCAGCAGCGGCAGAACTCCTACGGCGAACGCTCTCATGCGGAAACCTCCGACGTCAGGGGCCTGATGAGGAGAACTTACCCAACCGAGGGACCAAGGTCCCTCGCCATGAGGTCCTATGGCCATGGCTGGGCCGCGCATGCCTGGGTAGCGTCCCCTATGGCCACCTTCGACCTGGTCTTCGGCGCCGGCCACGACGAGGCACGCGTGGACGGCACCGCGCGCCGTACGTATACGTGAGGAGAATCGATCATGGCAGGCACCGGGGATCTCGGCCGTCGCATCATCCACCACCGCGAGCGCCTCGGGCTGACCCGTGAGCAGGTCGCCGCGCACGCGGACATGTCACCCGGTTACCTGAAATATCTGGAGGAGAACGCCGACACCCCCGACACCGGAGCCCTCTACCGGCTCGCGGACGCCCTGGGGACGACGGTGGACGACCTGCTGGGCGGCGGGCAGGAGCGCCCGCCCGGCCGCGGCCCCGCCACGGCCCACCCCAGCCTGGAGACGCTGGAGGAGGCGGAGTGCCTGCGGCTGATCGAGCCGGGCGGGATCGGGCGGGTGGCGTTCAACAGCTCGCGCGGGCCGACCGTGCTGCCGGTCAACTACAAGATGCAGCACGGCGCCATCGTGTTCCGCACGGCCACGGGCGGGGCCATGGACCAGGACCTGCGTACGGGGCTGGAAGGCGTCGACATCGTGATCGCCTTCCAGATCGACAAGATCGACGAGGCCAACCGGGAGGGGTGGAGCGTGCTGGTGCAGGGCCCCGCGCACCACGTGCCGCCGGAGGAGGCGACCGGTGTGGCGGGCGTGGGGATCACGCCCTGGGCGGGCGGCGAACGGCAGCTCTACATCCGCATCGTCCCGTCCCGCGTCACCGGCCGCCGCATTCACGGCATGTGAGCCCTGCCCGGCTGCAGGACCCGGCAGCAGGCCCCGGCAGCAGGCCCCGGCAGCAGGCCCCGGCAGCGGGATCAGCGGCAGCCAGCCGCGCCGAACGCCATGAACCGCGTGCTCTCCTCCTCACTGAAGTTGTCGTCGGAGCCGATCACCAGCGTGCACTCGCCGGTGGCCAGGCGCGGCCCCCAGGCCAGGCTCTCCATGTTCTGCACCGGGGGCCGGAAGGTGCCCAGGTCGTAGACGAGGCGCTTGGAGACGGGCCGGTACGCGCCGCCGCCGGCCAGGGAGTCGCGGCCCAGGACGTTCGTGGCGCCGCGCAGGTCGATCTCGTACAGCTTGACCCGGTAGTTCGTGCCCGGGATCCAGGCGCGTTCGAGCGCCAGGTAGCGGAACTCGTCGATGGCCAGGATCTCCGACACCCCGCTGTCGGCCTCCTGGGTGGGCGGGTTGGGCGCGACGGGCAGTTTGTCGAGCGGGTAGGCGAACTGGGCGCGTGGCCGCCCCTGGCGGTTCCACACGGTCAGCCGGGCCGGCCCGCCGCTCTCCACGGTCGGCACCGGCCCGTCCTCGAAGCGCGGCCCTTCGGTGACGGCGGTGATGGCCTGCTCCGTGACGGCCACGCCCTCGAATCCGAAATTGCGCCTCGGTCCGTTTTCGGTGTCCGTGAGCCGCAAATTCGACGGCAGCGGCAATTCACCCGTCTGCCGCCCATCCGCGCCCATTTCGCGCACCGCGGACTGGCTGATCGGAATATTCGGATTCCGCGCCTCGGGCCGGTCGCCCTCGTCGCCCCACAGCAGCCGCCCGGTCCACCGGTCGAACCTGATCGACTCGGGGTCGGCCGCCTCCAGCTGCCCGTATCCCGGGTACGGCGTCCCGTCACGCCTGGTCAGCGTCGTGACCCCGGTCAGCCGCACCCCGGTGAAGGCGCCCGACTCGCGGTCGATGCCCAGCCGGCCGGTGTAGAAGCGGGCGGGGTTGTAGCGGCGGCGGTCGTCGGAGACGAAGTACCACGTCCCGGTGCGCGGGTCCCGGTCGATCCCCGACAGGCCGCCCACGGCGGTCCCCTCGAACCGCTCCATGTACGGGATCCGCTGCTCCCCGAGGAAGCGGGTGATCCGTACCGGCTCCCGCCGCTCCGCCACCGCCGGCGGAGCGGCGCTCACCACCATCGCGAATGCGACGGCGATTTCCATTATTCTCCGCGAACGAGCCATTTGATCCTCCGTCATGAAAATCGACGGGGAAATAGAAGCGCGAATCAGCGGCGAAGTCCACGAACAAACAATGGCATGCCGCACTGCAAAAGGGGCAAATCCATTAGGCGAGGTCGGGGAGGGTGATGAGATGCAGGGCGCCGTCGCGCAGCCCCGCCGCCGAGGCGTCCAGGACGCTGCCGTTGGCGTCGATCTTCGTGGCGCTCCCGGCCCACGCGCCCGCCGCACCGCGGGAGCGGTTCCAGACGCCGGATCCGGGGACGACGGTCTGCACGTGCACGGTCCCGTCGGGCAGGGCGGCCGCGGAGAGGGCGGTCACCGAACCGTTGGCGTCGATCCGCACCGGGGAGGCGTCCCAGGCGCCGTTCGCGGCGCGGGCGAGGTTCCAGACGCCGGAGCCGGGGACGGCGCTCTGCACCTGCACGGTGCCGTCCGGCAGGCTGGCGGCGGAGATCGCGGTCACCGAACCGTTGGCGTCGATCTTCGCCGAACCGCCCCAGGCTCCCGCCGCGTTCCTGGTGCGGTCCCAGACTCCGGCCCCTGGTACGACGGTCTGCACGTGGAGGGTGCCGTCGGGCAGCGCGGCGGCCGACACGCCGGAGATCTGACCGTTTTCGTCGATCTTCGTGGCGCTCGTGGCCCACGTTCCCGCCGCGCTCCGGGCGCGGTCCCAGACGCCCGCCCCCGGGACGACGGTCTGCACGTGCAGGGTGCCGTCGGGCAGGGCCGCCGCCGACACGCCGGAGACATCGCCGTTGGCATCGATCTTGACGGAGTGCTCGTCCCACACCCCCGCCGCGCTGCGGCCCCGGTCCCACACGCCGCTGCCCGGCACCACGGTCAGCACGTGCAGGCCTCCGTCCGGCAGCGCCGCCACCGCCACGCCGGAGATGCCGCCGTTGTCGTCCACCTCGGCCGCGTTCACCTCCCACGCGCCGGACGAGTCACGCGTGCGGTCCCAGACGGTGCCGCGCAGGCTCCGATCGGCGACGCCGTAGTACGGGCTCCACACCCGCGCCTTGTAGAAGGCCGCCCCCGTGCGCCTGCGGGTCATGGACGGCTGGAAGAAGTCCACGGTGTCGGTGCACCACGTGCTGGCGGTGCACGATCCCGGCGGCGTCTTGGCGGCGTCGGCGCGCGTCTGGACGATCTGGCCGGAGGGCTGGCTGCCGATGGACTTGACGGCGCCCCTGTTCGCCCCGGCGGGAGCGGCGGTGAAGGCCTTGGCGCCCTTGTCGTACAGGTAGGCCGCCGAACCCGTGCTCAGCCAGAGCTTGCCCTGGTCGGTGGCGTGGGCGTACACGTCGTGGCCCCCTCCCGCGGGCAGGGCCACCCTGCGCTGGGTGTCCTCGCGCAGCGCGGGCCGGGCGGGGGTGCCCTCGACCGCGAGCGCGGTCAGGATGGGCTGCTTGGAGGTGGCGTCCTGGCCGATGACCCACAGGCGCCTGATGGCGGGGTCCCACAGGGCGGCGTGCGCGTCGGTGAGGGGGAACTCGCCGTATGTGCCCGCGTCCGGGCCCTGCGAGGAGGCGTACACCCTGACCCAGCCCCCGGTGGAGGCGGCGACGGCGATGTTGCCGTCGGGCAGCAGTTCGGCGGCGTGCAGGTTGCCGGGCAGGATGCGCGCCCACTGGCGTACCCCCGCCGGGTAGGAGACGATCGTCGCGATGCCCCGGTCGCCGCCCGCCGCGACCACGACGCTCTGGCCGCCCGCCGGCCGATCGCGCAGCTTGAAGTCGGCGATGAGCCCGAACGCCGACACCTCGTCGGTGGTGAAGCGGCCGGGTGACACGCTCGGCTGCCACGTCCACTTCACGGCGGCGGAGCTGTTCCAGTCGGCCACGGCGGGATCGAACGCGATCAGCCGCCGGCCCGTCTGGTCCCCTCCGACCACCCAGTAGTCCCCCGCCGCCGCGGCCGCGCTCCCGGCCGGGAGCCCCATGCTGACCAGCATGACGGCGACCATCGCTAAATTCCGCACCACTGCCTCCTCGTCACTGTCCGACGGAGACGATGATCGCCTATCTCCCTCGATCCTGCCGGGCGCGTCAGGCCGGGTGGGAGGCGGCCAGGCCGTCGAGGAGGAGCCGCAGGCCGTACGCGAACGCCTCGTCGCTGGTGGGCGCGCCGCCCGCCCTGATGCCCGCGACGGTGAGCGGGAAGTCGGCGGCGTAGGCGGCCAGTTCCCGGCTCGCCCCACGGCTGCTCCGATCGCGAGCGGCCTGCTCGTTCAGCACGAAACCGAGCGTGTAGTGGCTGAGGGACGCGATCGTGTGCAGCCCCTGCTCCGGCGAGAACCCGAGCCCGGCCAGCGTCTTCAGCTCCTCCTCGAACCTCCGGGCCGTGTCAGGGCCCGGGTCGCCGCCCGCGACCAGGCGGGCGCCGTCGCGGTGGCTCAGCAGCGTACGCCGGTGGCGGTGGGCCCGGCGGGTCAGCCACTCCCGCCAGGACTCGCCCTGCGCCGGCCCGCCCATCTCGGGGAGGAGCAGCGCGCGGGCCATCTCGTCGAGCAACTCCTGCTTGTTGCGGAAGTGCCAGTAGAGAGCCGGGTTCTGCACGTCGAGACGGGCGGCGAGGCGGCGCATGGACAGGCCCTCCAGCCCGACCTCGTCGAGCAGTTCCAGCGCCGCGCGCACAACGGTGTCCCGCGCCAGTCCCTTCTGTGCCATGGCGGAACACCTTAACACCGCTAAGGCGTCCCGAGGGTGCCGATGATCGCCGTGGCGTCCCATTCCTCCGAGGTCGCCACCCGGGCCGCCAGACCGGCCGCGGACACCACCCCGGCCGTCGCCTCCGCCTGGTGCTCGCTCGTCTCCACGAGCAGGTGGCCGCCCGGAGCGAGCCAGCCGGACGCCCCGTCGATCACCCGCCGCACGACGTCGAGCCCGTCGGCGCCGCCGTCGAGCGCCATCAGCGGCTCGTGCAGCCGGGCCTCCGGCGGCAGCAGGCCGACCGACTCCGACGGCACGTACGGGGGGCTGGCGATCAGCACGTGCACCCGGCCGCGCAACGAGGAGGGCAGGGGCTCGTACAGGTCGCCCTCGTGAACGTGCGCGCCGGCCAGGTTGCGGCGGGCGCAGCGCACCGCGACGGGGTCGAGGTCGGCGGCGTGCAGCTCGGCCCGCTCCAGGCCCGCCGCCACCGCCGCGCCCATGGCGCCCGTGCCGCAGCACATGTCCAGGATCACCGGCGTCCCGGCGACCGCGCGGCCCAGCGCGATGGCCTGCCGGATGAGGAACTCGGTACGCGGCCGGGGCACGAACACCCCTGGCTCCACGAACACCCGCAGGCCGCAGAACCGGGCCCAGCCCAGGACGTGTTCGAGAGGTTCGCCGGCGACGCGGCGCTCCACCATGGCGATCAGATCGCCGGGGGTGGGGGCGGTGGTCAGGAGCAGGTCCGCCTCGTCCTCGGCGAAGACACAGCCCGCGGTACGGAGCCGGGTGACGACCTCAGAGATAGGGATAGATGATGAAAAAACCGACATGGGAGCCTTTCGGGATGCCGATGGGCGCTCCCGCGGTCACCTAATCCCGGACCGCACGAATACCGGAGGGGAGCACCCAGCCTGACACAGCGGTAATGGGTCTCACCTCCCCTATGACGATCCTCGTCGAGACCGTCACAGTATCAGAGACATTCTCACGTCGGGATGTGCCCATGCAGGTGCAGGCCCTCCCCCGGGTGGGTGTCGATGGTCAGGGTGCCGCCGATCGCGCCGAGGCGGTCGTACATGTTCGTGATCCCGTGCCCCGTGCGCAGCGCGTCGAGACGGGCGCCGATGCCGGTGTCGTAGAAGTCGAAGGACAGCCCGTCCTTCTCGCGCAGGTCGATGGTGACCGTGGCGTGCTCCCCTGCGTGCTTGCCGGCGTTCTGCAACGCCTCCAGCAGGCAGAAGTAGATGTTGATCTCGATCTCGGGCGGGTAGCGGCCGAGGTCGGTGGCGTGGATCTCGGCCGGCAGCGGGGAGTGCCTGGCGACCGCGCGCAGCGCGGCCTCCAGGCCGGATTCGGCCAGTTGGGGCGGGTAGATCCCGTGCGCCAGGTCGCGCAGCTCCGCCCCGGCCTCGCTCAGGTCGTCGCGGAGCTGAGCGAGCAGCGGGCCCACGTCGGCGGGCTGGGTGGCCAGCAGCCGCTGCGCGACCCGCGACTGCACGGCCGCCGCCACCAGCCGCTGCTGGGCGCCGTCGTGCAGGTCCCGCTCGATCTGGCGGCGCTCGCGGTCGGCCGCCGCCACCAGACGGCCCCGCGACTCCTGCAGCGCCTCCGCCCTGGCCACCAGCATCACGTGGTTGTGCCAGGCCAGGTACGAGGCCCTGGTCAGGCCCAGCACCACCAGCCCGATGACGACCGGGGCGACGACCCAGCGCGGGACGTCCTGTTCGAACCCGATGCCGGGGGTGAAGCGGCCGGCGACCGTGATGGCGACGGCGGTGGCGACCGTGCCGGCCATGATGACCTTGAAGCGGCGGCCCGGCAGGTAGGCCACGGACAGCAGCACCGGCGCCACCGTCACCAGCGTCGCGTAGGGCAGGGCCGACGGGATCAGCACGGTCAGCGCGAGCGCGTAGCACCAGGTGATGGCCGCCGAGATCGCGATGGCGTGCTCGATGCGCTCGGTCCTGACCACGCGCAGGGCGATGACGACCAGCAGCGCCACCGTGCCGCAGCCGCCGGCCAGGACGAGCAGCCAGGGGACGCGGGTGGCGGCGAAGATCGACAGGGCGACCGTGCCGGCTCCGAGCGCGACGCCCAGGATGGCCCAGAGGCCGGTGGCGATGTACTGGTGCGGGTGCGGCTGGGCACTGCGCTGGAGGTTCGTGTAGAGGCGGGCGATGGCGTACCAGATGCCCTGGAGCGCGCCGCGGACGGCGCCGCCGGGCTCGCGGTGGGAACGCTCCACCCCGGCGCTCTCCAGGGCGGAGCGGGGCAGGTGGCCGTGCAGGTGCAGCCCGCCACCCGGGCTGGTGTCGATGGTGAGGGTGCCGCCGATGGCGCCGAGACGGTCGTTCATGTTGATCATGCCGGAGCCGGTGTGGATCAGGTCGGGGTGGCAGCCGATGCCGGTGTCGCGGAAGTCGAAGGACAGGCCGTTGCGGTCCTGCAGGGTGATGGTGACCGTGGCCTTCTCCCCCGCGTGCCTGATCGCGTTGCGCAGGGCCTCCAGCAGGCAGAAGTAGACGTTGATCTCGATCTCGGGCGGGTAGCGGCCGATGCCGACGGCGTCGACGGTGGTGGGCAGCGAGGCGTGCTGGGCGGCTCCGCGCAGGGCCGTCTCCAGGCCGTACTGGCCGAGCTGGGGCGGGTAGATGCCGTGCGCCAGGCCGCGCAGCTCGGCGCTGGCCTCCTGCAGGTCCTCCGACAAGCGGGCGAGCAGCGGCCCCGCCTCGCCGGGGTCGGTGTCCAGCAGGAGGCTGGCCTGCCGGGTCTGTTCCGCGGCGGCGGCCAGGCGCCGCTGGGCGCCCTCGTGCAGGTTGCGCTCGATCTGACAGCGCTCGCGGTCGGCCGCCGCGACGAGCCGGGCGCGCGACTCCTGCAGCGCCTCCGTCCGCGCGACCAGCATGCCGTGGTTCTGCCAGGCGGCCAGCGACACCAGGATCGTGATGAACGGGATGAACGCGATCGCCAGCGCGTCCATGACCGAATCAGGAACCCGTTCCTCGAGCCGTACCCCGGTGTGCACGCTGCCGACGACGACCAGCGCCGTGCCGACCAGCATGGTCGCGCCGAGCATCGCCGACAGCCGCGCGTGGTTCATGTGCTGCACGGCCACCAGGACCGGCAGCAGCACGGCCAGCGCCAGCGTGGACAGCGCGAACGGCACCACCGAGGTGACCGCGATCGCCACGATCCAGTTGGACAACGCGAAGACGACGACCGCGGCGAAGCGCCGGTAGCGATGGATCAGGTGGATGGCGCGGACCAGGAACCCCGCCATGACCAGCAGCAGCCCGGCGATCGCGAGCAGCCAGCCGTCGCGCAGCTCCTCGACCCACAGGGCGATCAGCCAGACCGCGGCCACCAGCACACCGACGAGGTCGGCCTGTACGTAGGTGCGCAGCCGCTCCCATTCGGGCGCGCCGATCTCGATGATCTCGTGCCCCCGGAGACCGGCTAGGAACCTTCCTGCCCCCCGTCGCTCCACAGCGCCTCCAGTTCGTCGGGGCCGAAGCGGGCCTTGTGCCGATAATGAGCCCCCATCACCATCGCGTCACGAGGCAGATCCTCTGTGTTGTTGACCGACAGCAGGACCACCGTGACGTCCGGGTGCCCCCACCTGATCTGCCGGGCGGCCTCCAGGCCGCCCATGCCGGGCATGTTCACGTCCATCAGCACCATCCCGACCGGGTGGTCCTGGAGGAAGTCGAGCGCCTCCTCACCGCTGGTCGCCTCGCCGGCCAGCACGAACCCCTCCACGACGGCGATCACTCCGGCCACGGCGCGGCGGAACGACGGCAGGTCGTCCACCACCAGGACGCGCACCAGGTCTTGCTCCACAAGGCTGATCGTCGCATCCGGCAGCGGCCGTGTCGGTGGTGCCACCATCACTATCTCCGTGCCTGTTTCGGCCTATTTCACGGACGAGTCGGAGTCGAGGAACATCAGGACGGCCTTGACCCGCCGGTTGGTGTCGCGGTCGCCGCGCAGGCCGAGCTTGACGAAGATGGAGTTGATGTACTTCTCGACCGCGCGCTCGGTGACGTTGAACCCGGCCGCGATGGCGAGGTTCGACCGGCCGGCCGCGACCTCGGTCAGGGTCTCGCGCTCGCGGGGCGTGAGCTGCCGCAGCGGCCCCGAGTCGTTGCGGGCCTTGGCCGACACCAGCGAGTCGACGACCACGGGATCGATGAAGGAACCGCCGGCGGCGACCGTCCGCACCGCCGAGCTCAGCTCGCCGGGCGCGGCGATGCGCTCCTTGAGCAGGTATCCGCGCCTGCTGCTGCCCTGCGCGATCAGGGCCAGCAGGTAGGCGGGGTCGAGGAACTGCGACAACACCAGCACCGCGACCTCAGGATGGGTGGCGCGCAGCGCCGTGGCCGCCCTGATGCCCTCGTCGGTCATGGTCGGAGGCATGCGGATGTCAGTGACGACGACGTCCGGCTTCTCCTGGTCGACGCACGCCATGAGCGCGTCGTAGCCCGAACAGGCGCCGACGACCTCGACACCGGTCTCGGTGGCGACGAGCGCCTGAATGCCGGCCCGCACCAACAAGTTGTCCTCGGCGATCACTATCCGGAAGGACGTCACCCGGCAAACGGTAGTCCGCCGTGCCAGCAGGGCTCAACGGGTGAGGAAAACCGAACGGCTAACCGGGAAGCCAGCATTATCGCTGACTTGGCGGGCGCGGAGGAAACTTGCGGCAACGGCAGTCGGATATTGAGGGGTTTTCAGCAGCGGCCAAGACGGAGGGGAAGTGGTGGCCGAAATGCTGCACGTCACCGAGCGAGTGTCGCGAATCAAGGATCGGATCAGCGCGTTGCTGGCCCGCGCGGATCAGGCGCTGTGCGCGAATCCGGACGAGCGAGCCCGCCAGTACGGGTGGACGGTGACCAAGACGGGGTTCGGCTCTCGCCGGTATCGCGACCCGCGTTTCGACGCGCTCAAAGCGGCCCGGCTCGACGCGCTCCCTATCGCCGGGGGTGAACGACATGTCCATGCGTAATCTGCGCCACAACCCGTATGGGCGTGCCGAGGGGCAGGAGCGGGCGGATCAGGGGACGGGCATGGTCGCGCTGCTGTGGCGGTGGCGCACGGAGTTCGTCCTGCTCGGAATGGCCGTCGGGGCGGCCTTCCTGATCGCGGCGGCCATGGGGCAGGGGTTGTGGTGGGCGCCGGCCGCGCTCGCCGGGACCGTGTCCGTGCCGGCCACGATCCCGGTCGGCAGGAAATGGATCCGGGGCCATTTCTGGTGCCTGTTCTCCCGGCACCGGCTGCAGCGGGTGTGCCTGGAGACGCCTATGCACACGCGAAAGGGCCGAATTCCGCTGGTCCTCTGGATAGCGCCGGCCGACTTCGGGGAAAGGGCATTCATTCTGCTCCGGGCCGGAATTTGCGCCGAGGACTTCGAGGCGTTCGCCGGGGAAATAGCGGCGGCCTGCTGCGCGAGTTCCGTACGGGTGGTGCGGCACGATCGCGCGCAGTTCGTCACGGTGGAGATCGTGCGGCGGGGTGTGGTGCTCGGGGCGGGGACGTGGGGCGACGGCGAGGCGGGCGCGGGGCGTCCGCTGGAGAAGCTGGCCGGGTAGCCCCGCCCCGTTCTTTCGCGGGCGGGGAGGTCAACGCCACCCGGCCTCCCCGCCCCTCCAAGCCTCAGGAGCGCCCGGGGGCACCGGGCCGTCCCGGCGCCCTGAGGCTCCGGCCACCCGGACGGGGGTGCATTCGTCCGGGTGGCCGACGCTTGCCGTTTCCTGGGGCCGGCCGGGGGCAGCCGGTCGGGAGGGGCCGGGGGAAGGCCAGGCTTGCCAGGCGTGGTCAAGACGCGATAAATCGGGACTTATCAGTATTCGTGCGGCGGCATACCGTCGGAGGGGACGGCGGAACGGGGGTCAGGGCATGGGGCCTGTCGTGGTCACGGGCGGATTCGGGCGTGTGGGCAAGCTGGTGCGGCCGGCGTTGGCGCGGGAGTACCCGCTGCGGGTCGCCGACCGCAGCGCGGGAGAGGCGCTGCCGGGCGAGGAGGTGCTGGTCGGAGACCTGGCGCGGCCGGGGGTGGCCGAGGAGGCGCTGGCCGGAGCGTCCGGGGTGGTGCACCTGGCGGCCGACCCCCGCACGTCGGCGAGCTGGGAGGAGGTCTACCACGCGAACGTGGCGCTCACCCGGCGCGTGCTGGAGGCCGCCGCCGCTCAGGGCGTGCCGCGCGTGGTGCTGGCCAGCACGGTGCACACGATGGGCGAGTACAACCGCCCCGAATACCATCCCGTCGACCCCTCGTGGGAGCCGCGCCCCTGCTGCTCGTACGGACTCAGCAAGGTCGTCGTCGAGGCCCTCGGCCGCCTGCACGCCGACCTGACCGGCACCTCCGTGGTCTGCCTGCGCCTCGGCGCGACCGGCTACTCCATGGACGAGGCGAGGTACCTCGGCGTGTGGTTGTCGGACCGCGACGCGGGCTCGCTGGTGCTGGCCGCTCTGAGCGCGGGACCTGGCTGGAGCGCGCACTTCGGCATGTCGGCGAACACCCGGCGGCACTGGGACATCTCCTCGGCCAGGAAACTCGGCTACGAGCCACGCGACGACAGCGAATCGTACGCGGCCACGGCCGGACCGCCCACCGCGCCGATCTGCCGGATGTTCGTCGGCGAGGACGCCCCTTAGCCGGACAGGTCCTTTCCCGATGGGAGGGGAGTCAGGCGGACCTCTCGTGGGGACCGGCGTCGCGGTGGGCGCGGGGGATCAAGGTGGGGTTGACGTTGTCGAGGACCGTGTCGCGGGTGATCACGACGCGGGCCACGTCGTCCCTGCTCGGCACCTCGTACATCACGTTGAGCAGCACCTCCTCCAGGACCGCCCTGGCGGCTCTGGCGCCCGTGCGGCGGAGCAGCGCCTGCTCGGCGATGGCGGCCACGGCGTCCTGCGAGAACTCCAGCTCCACCCCGTCCAGCTCGAACAGCCGCCGATACTGCTTGATCAGGGCGTTGCGGGGCTCGGTCAGGATCCGGGTCAGCGCCGTGCGGTCCGGGGCGCGCAGGGGGGCGAGCACGGGCAGGCGGCCGACGAGCTCCGGGATGAGGCCGAAGGACAGCAGGTCCTGCGGCATCACCAGGGACAGCGGGTCGTCGTCCCCGGCCTCCGGGAGGGCGCGGAAGCCGGCGGACCGGCGGGCGCGGCGGCGCTCGACGATCTCCTCCAGGCCGGCGAACGCCCCGCCCGCGATGAACAGCACGTTCGTCGTGTCGATCTGGAGGAGGTCCTGGTGGGGGTGTTTCCTGCCGCCCTGGGGAGGGACACTCGCGACCGTGCCCTCAAGGATCTTCAGCAGCCCCTGCTGGACGCCCTCACCGGAGACGTCGCGGGTGATCGACGGGTTCTCGCTCCTGCGCGCGATCTTGTCGATCTCGTCGATGTAGACGATCCCGGTCTCGGCCTTGCCGAGGTCGCCCCCGGCCGCCTGGATGAGGCTGAGCAGCATGGTCTCGACGTCCTCGCCGACGTACCCGGCCTCGGTGAGCGCGGTGGCGTCGGCGATCGCGAACGGCACGTCGAGCAGCCGCGCCAGGGTGCGCACCAGGTGCGTCTTGCCGCTGCCCGTGGGGCCGACGAGCAGGATGTTCGACTTGCCCAGCTCCACGGGGTCCTGGTCGGAGGCGCGGACGCGCTTGTAGTGGTTGTAGACGGCCACGGCGAGGGCGCGTTTGGCCTCGTCCTGGCCGATCACGTACTGGTCGAGGAAGTCGTGGATCTCGCGCGGCCTCGGCGGGTCCCCGCTCGTGCCGCCGTCCTGCGCGCGTTCCTCCTCCATCAGCTCGATGCAGAGGCCCACGCATTCGTCGCAGATGTGGACGGAGGGCGGGCCTGCGATGAGCTTGCGTACCTCGTTCTGGCTCTTGCCGCAGAACGAGCAGCGCAGCGCGTCGCCGCCCTTGCCGGGGCGCGCCATCTCAGCCGGCCGGGCGCAGGGTCACGGGCAGCGACGCCAGCCGCAGGGTGCCCGGATCCGGCAGGTACGAGACCTCCCCCGCGAGCGCGAGCCCGGGGAAGCGGCGCAGCAGAACCCCGAGGGCGACGCCGACCTGTACGCGGGCCAGCGACGCGCCCACGCAGAAGTGCTGCCCGTGCGAGAACCCGAGGTGCGGCGACGGCTCCCGGGTGACGTCGAACCTGTCGGGTTCGTCGAAGACGCGCGGGTCCCGGTTGGCCGAGACGATCGAGGCGGTGACGGGCTCCCCCTTGGGAATGCGCACGCCGGCGATCTCGACGTCCTCGATGGGGAAGCGGGGGACGGTCATCACGCCCGGGGCGCACCAGCGCGCCAGCTCCTCGACCGCGCGCGGCATGAGGGCGGGGTCGGCGCGGAGCGTGGCGAGCTGGCCGGGGTGGGTGAGCAGGGTCAGCACGGCGTTGGCGATGAGGTTCGCGGGCGTCTGGCCGGCCAGCACGAGCAGCCAGACCATGGTGACCAGCTCGTCGTCGGAGAGCCGGTCGCCGTCCTCCTCGTTGATGCGCGCGAGCCCGGAGACCAGGTCGTCGGCCGGCTTGGCCCTGCCCTGGGCGATCGCCGCCTTGGCGCCCTCGATGACCGCCGGGATGGCCTGCCCGAACTTCTCGCCGTGCCCGGAGGCGACGGCGGCGCCGTACTCGCGCCAGCTCGGGCGGTCGGCGGCGGGGATGCCGACCAGCTCGCAGATCACGTCGATCGGCAGCGGCCGGGCGAAGCGCTCCAGCAGGTCCACCGGCTCGTCCTCGGGCAGCTCGTCGAGCAGACCCTCGACGAGCCGCTCGATGCGCGGCCCGAACAGGGTGGCCTGGCGCGGCGTGAACGCGGGCGCGACCAGCCGGCGCAGGCGGGAGTGCTCGGGACCGTTCATCTCGGACATGGTGCGCAGGTACGGCAGGCAGTGCTCCGGCACGTCGGGGCGCATGAAGCTGCCGCTGTTGATCTCCAGGCGCGGGTCGGCCAGCATCGCCCGCGCCTCCTCGTGCCGGGTCACGACCCAGAACGGGCCGAATCCCGGCGCCACCAGCCGCGCCACCGGCGACTGCTCCCTGACCGGCGCGTACGCGGCGAAGGGGTCGCTCAGCACGGCCGGATCGGACAGATCGATCTCAGGCACGTCGGTCATGGTCATCTCTCCGCGATTTTCGAATGATCTCATCATCTGAATGTTCACGGTATCTTGGCTGCGGAGCGCACGGCAACGAGGAGGACGGTTGGTCCGGCTCACCAGAGCGGAGGCCCAGGAGCGCAATCGCGCGAAAGTGCTGGCCGCGGCCAAGGCGGAGTTCGCTGAGCGCGGATTCCGGGAGGCGAAGATCGACGACATCGCGGATCGCGCCGAGCTGACGCGCGGAGCCGTCTACTCGAACTTTCCCGGCAAACGGGCGCTCTACTTCGCCGTCCTGGCCGACCTGGCGGAGGGCGCGCCCGTGATGGCCGCCGCCGAACCGGCGCTGACCGTGCGGGAGGCGCTCGGGGAGACGGCGCGGGCGTGGGTGACCCGGCTGCCGCTGGCCACCGACGACGAGCGTGAGACAAGCAGGCTGGGCATGCACCTGATGCCGGAGATCCTCGCCGACGAGGTCACGCGCAAGCCGTACGCGCAGCTCATGATGCTCAACGCGGTGCTGCTCGGGCTGGCCATGGAGCGGCTGCGGCCGCCGAAGGAGCCCGACGGGCGGCTGGTGCGGCTGGCCGAGGCGGCGCTGACGGTCCTGCAGGGGGCCGGGCAGCTCTCGGCGGCGGCGCCGGGGTTCGTGGATCCGTTCAACGTGATCCGGGTGTGCGAGCAGCTCGCCGGCCTCGACCTGGGCGACCGGTGGGCGGTGGCGCCCATGAACCCCGAGGTGCGGGAGATCGACGAGCCCTGGTCGCCGCCGACGGGCCTGGTGGACGCGGTCGGCGGCGGGGCCGCGCGGCCCGAGCGTGACGGGGTGGTGGCGGTGCTCGGGCTGCACCGGTTGTCGGCCGCGGAGGAGGCCGTACGCGCGGCGCCACCCGGGGCCGAGGTCACGGCCGTCGTGGTGACCGGCACGCCCCAGGAACTGTTTCCCCTGGCCCGGCTGGTTCTCGCCGAGGTGAGCACGTGCCTGCGGCAGGCGTTCCCGCCGCAGGCGTGGCCGCGGTTGCGGGTGGTGTACGACGAGTCGGGGGCGCTGGCGGCGGCGGCGGGGGTGCCGGAGCCGCGGGACGGGACGGAGGTGGCGATCCGGGTCTCGTCGGGCCGGATCGTGCTGCGCGCCGAGGGTTTCGGCGCCTGCCACGCCGTGTCCCGCCCTCACTGAGAGCGGGGACGGCCCACCAGATTGAGCCGGTTCGCCCATCAATGGAACCGCTGAGCCGAGATGGCGGTCCAAGCTATGGGCGACGTTCACGCCGGCGCCCTACCGCCTGTCGGTCGCCTACCGTGCGGCCGTGGTGATGATGGAAAGCCGGCTGACGCCGCAGACGGCCCTTCCCGTCCGCAGGCGCGCGCTGGACGTCGCCCCCCGCCAGCTCCCTCCGGGTGACGCCGCCGGTCAGAGGGTGGTGGGCAGCACCGGCAGGCCGCGCACGCCGGGCTCGGCCCCGAAGACCGCGCCCGCCAGCGGTTCCCGCTCGCGCTCCACGCCGAGGGCGGAGGTGGTGATGAACAGCCGGTCGAGGTTCTCGCCGCCGAACGTGACCGCCGTGACCTTCCGTACCGGCAGTTCGATCACGGCGTCGAGCCGCCCGCCCGCGTCGTACCTGTGCACGGCCCCGCCCTCCCACAGCGCGACCCACACCCCGCCCTCGGCGTCCACCGTCAGCCCGTCCGGCGCCCCTAGCCCGGGGTCCACCACGGCGAACGGCCGCCGCCCGCTCAATCCGCCCTCCGCGTAGTCGAAGACGTCCACGCGCCCGGTCGGGGTGTCGGCGTAGTAGGCCAGCCGCCCGTCCGGGCTGAACCCGAACCCGTTGGAGATCGTCACCCCGGGCAGCACCGCGCGCAGTTCGCCCCCTGGCCCGGCCACGTAGAACGTGCCGCCCCCCGGGCTCGCGTCGTAGGCCATGCTGCCGATGTAGAAGCGGCCGTCGGGGTCGCAGCCGCCCTCGTTCATGCGGATGCCGGGGTCGCTCCACGCCTCGCCGAGGGAGCGCAGCGGGGCGTCCAGGTCGTCGGAGTCGGCCAGCAGCAGCTCCCGTTCGGCCGCGACGAGGTAACCGCCGGACGTACGGGGCCTGACGACGGCGGCCACCGCCCCCACGTGCCGGCGGCGCACCCCGCCGCCGGCGTCGAGCGCGAGGACGTCGCCCGCGAGCATGTCCACCCACCGCAGCCCGCCCCAGCGGCCCGACCACACGGGGCCCTCGCCGTGCTCGGCGACGGGGTCGGTCACGGGGTACGCGCTGACGGTCATGCCGCTGCTCCTTGTCCCAGGGGTCCAGATCATGACCATAACGTCCCCGGGGAACGGTCCGTCAGCGGCGACGGCGGCGTGGACGGCGGGACGCGGCCGGCGGCCGGCCCTCCTCCGCCCAATGCGACGGCCGGGTCAGGGCGCCGGGCAGGCGGGTGGCGGTGTCGCCCTTGGCGGCGTTGACCTGGGCCTGCGTCAGGAAGATGGCGCCGGTGAGGTCGGCGCCCGACAGGTCGGCGCCTCTGAGGTCGGCCCCGATCACGTCGGCGTCCCGCAGGTCGGCGTCCCGCAGGTCCGCCCCGATCAGGTACGCGCCCCGCAGGTTCGCACCCCGAAGCCCCGCGCCCCGCAGCCGGGCGCCGATCAGGTCGGCACTCCGGTGTTCCCTGCCCTTCAGCCCGGCCCGCGCCAGCTCACTCGTCCGCAGCAGCAGTTCGTTGACCTCGGCCCGGTGGGCGGCCACGTCCAGCTTCTCCAGCACGTCGGCGCTCTGCCCGGTGAGCCGCTCGGTCTCCTCCAGTGCCTGGCGCAACGAGGCGTGGACGGGCTGCGCGGCCTCCAGGGTCAGCGCCTCCGCCAGATACCACAGCAGTTCGTGCAGCTGCCGCATGACCGGGAACACCGCGTACATCTGCCGCGCCGTCCCCGGGGCCTCCCGCCAGCTCCGCCCCTCGAAGGTGCCCTGTGAGACCTTCTGGCCGGCGCCGAAGCAGTCGAACACCGTGCATCCCTGGAACCCGCTCTGCCTGAGCTGGGAGTGGATCGAACAGCGGAAGTCGTCACGCAGGTTGTGGCAGGGCCGGCCGGCGTCCTTGTCCACGGCGAAGTCGGCCGACGCCGCGAACGGCAGCGCGACGCAGCACAGCCCGAAGCAGCTCTCGCAGTCGGCCAGCAGGCCGAGCTCGCGCGGGTTCTTTCCGGGCAACGTGCCGTTCTCCTCACAGGTCGTACGGGTGCAGGTCAAGGGTACTCAAGGATGCACGTACGGCGTCGTCGTGGTCAGCGACGCGAACCCCAGCCGTTCCAGGATCGGGCGGCTCAGGCCGGAGGCGTCCACCTGGAGATAGCGGTGACCACGCGCGACGGCCTCGCGTGCCCGGTAGGCCACCAGCGCGCGGTAGACGCCCCTCCCCCGCCATTCCGGCGCGGTGCCGCCGCCCCACAGGCTCGCGAACCGGGTGCCCGGGTGCAGGTCCATGCGGGCGGCGCTGATGGGCACGTCACCGGCCATGGCGACGACGGCGATGACGGTGCCGGCGGCGAGCTGGGCGAGCAGGCGCTGCCTGATGTGGTCGCGGGTGGCGCCGAACACGAGGTCATGGACGTCCGCCACCAGCTCCACCTCCTCCTGGCCGGTCACCGGGACCAGCCGCACCTCCTCGGGAAGGACGCCGGCGGGCTCATCGGCGATCTGGGCGGCTTCGGCGACCATGAGCGTTTCAGGGGGTTCGGCGGTGAAGCCGGCTGCCAGGAGGCGGCGGTCGAGGTCGGCGGGCAGGTCGTGGCCGTACAACTTCCACTCGAACGGCCGCCCCAGCCGCCCGAAGTAGCGCACCTGCCCGGCGATGGCCGCGTCCGCGCCGGCGGGATCGAGGCCGGACCAGAGGACGCCGTTCCAGCCGTGCTCGGGCCCCACCTGACGCACCACGTCACCGGCCCGCTCGACCCTGCTGTCCGGGCCGTCGGGGGCGGCCTCGCGTCGCAGTTCGCGGTCGAACACGGCCAGCGCCTCGTCACGATTCAGCATGATCACGAGCCGTATCGCCGCTGCCGGGCCGCGAAGCTGCGCAGGGCGCGCAGGAAGTCGATCTCGCGGAAGGCCGGCCAGTACGCCTCGCAGAAGTACAACTCGGAGTAGGCGGACTGCCAGAGCAGGAAGTTCGACATGCGTTGCTCGCCGCTGGTCCGGATGACCAGGTCGGGGTCGGGTTGCCCGGCCGTGTAAAGGTGCGGGGTGATGTCGTCCACGGTCAGGGTCGAGGCCAGCTCCACCATGGACTCGCCGGCCTCGGCCCGCTCGTACAGGAGTTCGCGCAACGCCTCGATGACCTCCTGGCGGCCGCCGTACCCGATGGCCAGGGTGAGGTGGAAGCCGGTGGCGCAGGTGCGGGTCGCCTCGACGGCGCTCTTGAGCGCGCGGGCCGTGGTGTCGGGCAGGATGTCGAGCATCCCGGCGACGTGGACCTGCCAGCGGGCGTCGGGCCGGTCGAGGTGGTCGGCGACCATCTGCTCGATCACCCGCAGCAGGAAGGCCACCTCCTCGTCGCCGCGGCGCTGCAGGTTCTCCGTCGAGCACAGGAACACGGTCACATGGTGGATCCCGAGGTCCTCGCACCAGGACAGGACGTGGTCGATGTGCTCGGCGCCGTACTTGTGGCCGATGCTCGGGTTGGCCATGCCCATCTGCTTGGCCCAGCGCCGGTTGCCGTCCATGATCATGCCGACGTGTCGGGGCAGGGGGCCTGCCGTGATCTGACGGCGCAGGCGCCGGGCGTAAAGGGAATGAAGGAGGTCAGTCATCTGCACCTTTCCAGAATGGCGCGGGTGGCGCACCGGAATCTGATCTTTGCCGATATCCGCGGTCACTCGTCGAGCGACCAGGTGCCGCCCCAGTCTGCATCCCTGGCCCGGCGGTAGAGGTCGCCCTGCCGCTTGGAGACGATCACGTCCCGGAGTTCGTCGCCGTCGGCGCACAGGCGCAGGGCCACCATGCCCTTGCGCTTGACCGGGTGACGGACGACGCGGGCGGCGGGTCGCGGCAGGGGGCCGGTGGTGGCGGCCACGTACGAGAACTTCTCGTCCTCGAAGCTGAGCGTGCCCGCCTTGATGCGGCGGTGCAGGGCGGTCCTCGGCAGGCGTACGGAGAAGTGGCACCAGTCGCGTCCCTGCTGGACCGGGCACCGGCCGTCGTGCGGGCAGGGGGCGACGACGCTCAGGCCGGCGGCGGTCAGGACCTCCCTGGCGGCGGCGACGGTGGCGTAGCCGGCCGGGGTGCCGGGCTCGATGATGATCACCATGGTGGTGTTCTCGGCCAGCTCGCGTACGACGGCGGGGCGGTCGGGTGCCGGGAGCTCGCCCAGGGCGTACGACATGGTGACCAGGTCGGCGGCGGGCCGGTCGAGGCCGGGTCCGACGGACGCCTGCCGCCACGTCGTGCCACGCGGCGCCCGGGACCCGCGCGCCAGCCTGCGGCCCAGGTCGATGACGTCCGGGTCGTGCTCGACGACCGTCACCTTCTCGATGGACGGCCACACCTCGCCCGCCGCCCACATCGCCGCGCCGGTGCCGCCACCGGCGTCGAGCTGGGTGCGCGGCTCGAACCCCGGCATCAACTCCGCCGCGCGGCGCA
This sequence comes from Nonomuraea insulae, assembly GCF_042656245.1. Classification (NCBI taxonomy): domain Bacteria; kingdom Bacillati; phylum Actinomycetota; class Actinomycetes; order Streptosporangiales; family Streptosporangiaceae; genus Nonomuraea; species Nonomuraea insulae. The sequence continues at coordinate 196,756 of NZ_JBHSPA010000029.1, read as the reverse complement.
TGGCCGTGGCCGCCGCGGCGTAGGTGGCGGGCATGCGGTAGGCGGCGTACGCGGCGATGTCGGCTCGCGAGCGCAGATGGTTGCCGCCGGTCGAGACGCCTTCCGTCCGGTAGCGCTCGGTCAGGCGGGCCACGGAGTCGGACAGTTCCTGGGGCGAGAAGCGGGACAGGGCCTGGTCGAGGGCGGCCCTGAGGCCTTCGGGGAGCATGGCTGGATTCACCTGCTGTGTCTGAGGGAGGAGTGAGGGCATGGGCCGGCTCACGCTCGTCCGGGCAGGGTCATGCGCCGCCGGTCAGGCGGGCGACCGCGTCCTGCGGCACGAGCTGGTACGAGCGGACCGGCGTTCTACGGCATGGGCCTGGGCGCGCTCGTGCGGGGCGGACCGGTCCACGACGTGGTGAGGCGCGCGGACATGAAGGCACGCAAAGGGGCTCCTCGAAAGGAAAGGGGGAAAACGCGGCCGGTTATGCGAGCGACCGCTTCAGACGAGGAGTGTTCGCCCGCCGGTACGAGCCCGGCGGCGACCGGTTACGGGGTGGTTCGGCACCCTCGCCTGGAAGCGGCGGCACAGACCTTGGCGAGGCGCATGAGAACCCCCATCATTCGCGCGATGACAACCGGGCACATTATCCCGCTGTCCGACGACGAAAATGCTACGACGGGCGGCAATTCTCCCCATCACCGCCCAGCCGTTCGCGCCCGGTCACCGCCGGGTCGTGCCTCGATCACCGCCTGGCCGCGCCCCGGCCGCCGCCCGGTCATTGCTCCTGTGCGGCCCGGCACCCGTTGCGGAAGAGCCGCCAGAACGCCAGCGCCGCCGCCTCAGCGTGCTCAGACCGCTCCCCCGCCGCGCAGTGCGCGATCACGCCGACCAGGGCGCCGGCCAGGTAGGCGGCGTGCACGTCCACCGGCACGTCGTCCCACCCGCCGGGCCGACGCCCCTCGGCGAAGCGGACGGTCAGCTCGGCGGTGAGGCGTTCGCGCATGCGGGCGCCGAAGCGGGCGCTGCCGTGGGAGCCGAGCATGCGGGCGTACATGGTGGCGTTGGCCGCCACGTGCTCGAACAGCTCGGCGAGGGGGCCGGGAGCCCGGTCGCGGGGCGCGTCGAGGGGGCACAGCGCGGCCGCCTTGGCGACGGCGGCGACGGTGTCCTCCATGGCGTCGGTGACCAGCGAGTCCACGTCCGGATAGTGCAGGTAGACCGTCGCCCGGTTCACCTCGGCGCGCTTGGCCAGGGCGGACACGGTGATGGTGGCCAGCTCCTGCCCCGCGGCGAGTTCGAGCACGGCCGCCTTGAGCCGGGCCCGGGTGCGCACGGCGCGTGGATCATCCGAGTTCACGCCACCGACTATACGACATTCATCGCCTATGCGACATATGTTGACTATTCGACATATGTCGCATACTTTGGCGACATGCGTATCGAGATCTGGGCGGACGTCGTCTGCGGGTGGGCTCACATCGGCAAGCGGCGGCTGGAGAAGGCACTCGCCTCCTGGGAGGGCGAGCCGATCGAGGTGGTCTGGCGGCCGTACCAGATCGACCCGTCGGCGCCCGCGCGAGCGGTGCCGATGACGGAGATGTTGCGGGATCCCATGGCCGACGAGGCACTGCGCGCGTGCGCGCCGGGGTTGTCCCCTGTCCAGAACCGGGCACGGGTCGCCGAGGTCGCCGCCGCGGAAGGGCTCGGGTCTCAGTGGGGCTCCGGGTGGCGGGCCGGGACGCTGGAGGCGCATCGGCTGATCGCGCTGGCGTACGAGAAGGGCGGCGCCGAGCTGCAGGACCGGGTGGTGGAGCGGGTCCTGCGCGCCCACTTCGTCGACGTCCAGGACATCAGCGACCTCGCGGTCCTGACCGCGATCGCCACGGAGGCGGGGCTGGCCGGGGAGGCGGGCTACACCGCCTCCCCGGCCCGCGCGGCGACGCGGGCGGGAGAGTCCGACCGCACCGGCTTCGACCGCGTTCCCCAGACGCTGCCCGGCGCCGCGCTGACGCGCGAGCTGCTGCTCGTCGGGAAGGCGAAGGGCGTGCGCACCTCGCCGACGATCGTGGCGGGCGGCCTCGCGCTGGAGGGCGCGCAGTCGCCGGAGACGATCAGGGAGTTCCTGGAGGACGCGAGCCGCCGCGCTCCCCGCCGTCTGCCCGCCGAGGTGGAGCGGCTGCGCCACGCGGAGTCGCTGCTCGACCAGCGCGACCCCCTCGGAGCCCTCACGCTGCTGCGCCCGCTGATGGAGGAGCACGGAGCCGACCGTGGCGTGCGGATGCTGGCGGCGCGGGCGTACTTCGCCTCCGCGCAGCTCAACCGCGCCCGTACGGCGCTGGATGCGCTGGTGGCCGAGGCCCCCGACGACTCCTACGCCCGCCACCTCCTCGGCCGCACGCTGCAACGCCAGGGCAGGCACGAGGAGGCCGCCTCCCACCTCACCCTGGCCGCCGTCATGACCCCGGACTACGCGGCCGGCTAACCCACCCACCGGCGT
>NZ_JBHSPA010000029.1:0-194268 GCF_042656245.1 Nonomuraea insulae | reverse complement strand
CGCCCCGGCCCCCCGCGAGAGCCGGGACGGCGGCCGGTGGTCAGGAGTTCTGCGCGGTGTGCGCGGTGTGCGCGGTGTGCGCGGTGTGCGCGGCGAGGATGCCGCCGATGGCGGTGGCCAGCAGGTCCCGCTGGTCTTGCGGCAGTTCGCCCGCCAGGCTCTCCAGGCGCCCTGCGACCCCTTGGTGGGCCAGCACACCGATCCGGGTGCCGTCGGCGGTCAGCTCGATGTGGCAGGCGCGCCGGTCGCGGGAGTCGCGGACGCGCGCCACCAGGCCGCGTTTCTCGGCCCGGTCCACGAGCCCCGACAGGCTCGACTTCTCCAGGTGCAGCGCGCGGCTCAGGTCGCCCATCCCCACGGGCCCGCCCACCAGCAGGCAGAGCAGCTGCGCCTGCTGCGGCGTCAGGTCGTGTTCGCGGCCGACCTCACCGAACACCTGCTGCACCAGGTGCGCCAGCCGTACGAGGGCGTCGGTGAACGGCAGGACCGGTTCCTTCGTCATGACCACCCGCCCAAGTCTAGTTGACAGTCGTTCGCAAAACGAACTAATTTCTTCGTACAGCCAACTATTCGTATAACCAACTAAACGGGAGCCACCCGTGCCCGACTACGGCCACGACCTGCTCTTCAGCGTCAATCTCGTGCCGACCGCCCAGCAGGCCGACACCGTTGTAGCCCACGCCCAGCTCGCCGAACGGGCCGGGCTCGACCTTGTCACGTTCCAGGACCACCCGTACCAGCCGGCCCTGCTCGACACCTGGACCCTGCTCAGCTACGTCGCCGCCGCCACACGCACCATCCGGCTGGCGGGCAACGTACACCCGCTGCCGCTGCGGCCGCCCGCGATGCTCGCCCAGGCCGCCGCCAGCCTGGACCTGCTCAGCCACGGCCGTTTCGAGCTGGCACTCGGCACCGGCGGCTACTGGGACGCCATCGCCTCCATGGGCGCGCCCCGCCTCACCCCCGGCCAGGCGGTGGAGGCGCTGGAGGAGGGCATCCAGATCATCCGCGCCGCCTGGGACACCAGTGCCCCCGGCGGCATCCGGCACCACGGCACGCACTACCGGGTGGACGGCGCGGAGCGCGGCCCGCGACCGGCCCACGACATCGGCATCTGGCTCGGCGCGTACAAGCCGCGCATGCTCCGCCTCACCGGCCGGCTCGCCGACGGCTGGCTGCCCTCGCTGCCGCGCTTCCAGAGCTTCGCCGAGATCGGCGAGGGCAACGCCATCGTCGACGAGGCCGCCGCCGAGGCGGGCCGCTCGCCCGCTGACATCCGCCGCCTGCTCAACCTGGGCCGGGAGCTGCCGCCCGAGCAGCTCGCCGAGCTCGCCCTCGATCACGGCATCAGCGTCTTCACGCTGATGGCCGACGACGCGCGCCGTATCGAGCGGTTCGCCGCCGAGACGGCCCCCGCCGTACGCGAACTCGTCGCCGCCGAACGCTCCCGAGACCGACGCGAGCAAGGGGCAGGAGTCCAGGACACGACGGAGGCCGGGTCCGAGGATGACACGCCGTTAGCCTTCACCCCCGACGACGGCGTACGTCTCACCGACGTCCGCGTCTGGGACGAGGCCACCCGCCCCACGGCCCCCCGCCCGGTCCCCGGCAGGCGCTACACCCCCAGGGAGCAGGCCAACGGCCGCCACCTCATCGACGTGCACGACCACCTGCGCGCCGAACTGGCCCAGCTCCGGGACCTGGCCGACCAGGTCGCGCAGGGCACGCTCGCCGCGAGCGCGGCCCGCGACCACATCAGCACGATGACCATGCGCCAGAACAACTGGACCCTCGGCGCCTACTGCGAGTCCTACTGCCGCCTGGTCACCATGCACCACTCCGCCGAGGACGCCATGGTCTTCCCCGGCCTGCGCCGCGCCGAGCCCGGCCTGGCCCCCGTCCTCGACCGGCTGCGGGAGGAGCACCAGGCCATCCACAAGGTCCTCGAACGGGTGGACCGCGCCCTGGTCGCCTTCGTCACGGACCCCTCGGGCCTGGACGACCTGCGCGCCGCCGTGGACCTGCTCACCGACAGTCTGCTGTCCCACCTGTCGTACGAGGAGCGCGAGCTCGTCGAACCCCTGGCCAGGCACGGGATGTAGGGCCGGGGAACGCCTGCCGCCGCGCCCCGGTCACGATCGCCAGCGCCACCGCCACCAGCACGAGCGCCGTCCACGGCAACGGCCCCGCCCCGGCGCTCTCCAGCACCAGCCCGCCGGTCAGGGACCCCGCCGCGATGCCGGCGTTGTACACGGTCGTCTGCAGGGACGTCGCGACGTCCGCGTTCCCCTCCCCCGCGAGGTTCACCAGCGCCGTCTGCAACAACGTCGGCACCCCGCCGAACGCCGCTCCCCACGACGCGGCGGCCACCAGCGCCAGGCCACCGGACCCGCCGGACACCCCCAGCACCGCCATCGCGCCGGCCACCACCGCCAGCACCACCACGAGCGTCACGCGGGCGAACCGGTCGATGACGACCCCGGTCACCCAGATCCCCGCCACGGTGCCCACCCCGAACACCAGCAGCACCAGCGCGGGCGCGTCCACCAGCGGCGCCAGGTACGTGTACACCGCCTGATGCCCCACCAGCACCAGCAACGTCACCCCGAGCACGATCCGCACCCCGGGAACGACCACCACCCGCCGCAACGGCGCCCGGGTGCCGGCCGGTTCGCCGGGGAAGTTCGGCACCCGCCACAACACCCACCCGATCAGCACGACGGGCACCAGGGCCAGGACGCCGAACGCGGCCCGCCATCCGGACACCGCCGCCAGCGCCGCCCCGGCCGGTATCCCGGCGCTCAACGCGACCGTGATCCCCGCCGACACGATCGCGATCGCCCGCCCACGCCGCTCGGCGGGCACCATCCTGGCCGCGTACCCGACCAGCATGGCCCACAACACCCCGCCCATGACCCCGGCCAGCACCCGCGCCCCGAACGTCACCGCGTAGGAGGACGAGAGCGCGGTCACCCCGTTCAGCACGGCGAACCCGGCCAGCACCCCCACCAGCACCGGCCGCCGGTCGTACCCGCGGAGCAGCGCCGTCACGGGGATGGCCGCCAGGAACGACGCCACCGCGTACGCCGTCACCAGGAACCCGGCCCGCCCCTCGCTCACCTCCAGCGCGCCCGCGATCCGCGGCAGCAGCCCCGCGGGCAGCAACTCCGTCATGACCGCCGTGAACGCGGCCGCGAACAATGCCAGCAGCCCCGACCACGGCATTCTCCGCGCTCTGGGCATCATCACCTCAGACATGCGACCATGCTGAAACCTTCACATCAGTGTGAAGGCAAACGGCCGGAGGAGCGCCATGAGGATCGGGCAGCTGTCGCAGCGCACCGGCGTCCCCGCCCGGATGCTGCGCTACTACGAGGAGCAGGACCTGCTGCACCCCGAGCGCGCGGACAACGGCTACCGCGACTACCCGGAGCCGGCGGTCTACCGGGTCCAGCAGATTCGCGGGCTGCTCGACTCCGGCCTCACCACGGAGATCATCCGCCGCATCCTGCCGTTCCTCGGCGATCCCGACCGGATCCACCTCCACCCGCAGTGCCTCACCCCCGAGCTGGCCGACCTGCTGGAGGCGGAGGCGACCCGCATCCAGCAGCGCATCGACTGCCTGTCCCGCAACCGCGACGCCATCCACGCCTACCTCGCCGCCGTGCGGACGCTGAAATCCTGACCGGAGGTGTCTGTCCTGGGTCCTCCCGTTCGTCGGTAGGGCGATGACCAACAGAAAGGGACGACCATGAGCACAGTGACCTCCCGCGACGGCACCCGCATCGCCTTCGACCGGGCCGGCGAGGGGCCCGCGATCATCCTGGTGGACGGCGCCATGTGCTACCGGGGCGCGGGCCCGGCGGACGCGCTGGCGGCGGAGCTGGCAGGCGCCTTCACCGTCCACACCTACGACCGGCGCGGCCGGGGCGAGAGCGGCGACGCCACCGGGGAGGCCACCGGGGACAGCGTCTCCAGCGTCGAGCGTGAGGTGGACGACCTGGCCGCGCTGGTCGAGCAGGCCGGTGGCAGGGCGTTCGTCTTCGGCCACTCCTCCGGCGCGGTGCTCGCGCTGGAGGCGAGCCTACGGGAGCCGGGGATCGCCGGACTGGCGCTGTTCGAGCCGCCGCCGGTCGGCGGCGGCTCGGAGGCGGAGTTGTTCAAGCGGCTGGACGAGCTGGTCCGCGCGGGCCGCAGGGGCGAGGCCGTCGAGGCGTTCCAGACGGCGATCGGCCTGCCGCCCGAGATGGTCGCGGGGATGCGGGAGTCGCCGTTCCGCGCCGCGCTGGAGGCGATCGCGCCCACGCTGGTCTACGACACCGCCCTGACGAGCGCGGCGGACCTGGGACGGTACGCCGCCGTCTCGGTGCCCGCGATCCTCATCGACAGCCTGGCCAGCCCGGAGCTCCTGCACGCCTCCACCCGGGCGGTGGCCGAGGCCGTGCCGGGCGCTCGGCGGCGCAGCCTGCCCGGCGGGTTCCATGACGTCGAGGCGGGAGTGCTGGCGCCCGTACTGGGCGAGTTCTTCGGCGAGCGGGCCTGATCCGCCCCCTCTAATCAGACGCGGCGGTGTCAATGCGGTCGGTCTCCGCGTACGGTCACGTCCGGTGACAGCCGCGAGTTTGCTGGTCAACGGCCCCCTGTTGGGCGAAACCGGGCGTGGCGCTGCTCGGATGCCACAAGATCGCTACGTATAGTGATGGCCGATGTCACTTCGTGATTACAGGGGGAGATCATGAGAAAGACCCTCATCGCCGCCGGCGGTGCGCTGCTCACCGCGGCCGCGCTGTTCGGGACAGCAGGCACTGCGGCCGCCGACATCTGGACCGACTGGAACCACCACTACCCGGACCACTGCGGTGTCGGGGTGAACGAGGACACGACCTACCACCACGTCACCGAGCACGGCGTCTTCGCGGGCACCCGCGAAGCCGACGGCTGCAAGGCCGGCGACCACTGGCGCTGGGGCGGTCACCACGGGCACGACCACCACTGGGAGCACAGGAACTGGCCCAACAGCGGCAACGGCAACTGGATCGGGCACGGCTACGGCCCCGGGGCCGGCAACTTGGTCGGCCGCTAGACCTCCTGCCACACGACTTGTCCCGGTACCCGGTGTTCGGGTGCCGGGACCGGCGCGTGCCCGGATTTCCCGCGCGGATGATCTCTGGATAACCTGGCCCGGTGCGACTTGGCGTGAACGTCCCCAACTTCGGCCCCGGCACCGACCCCGACATGCTGCGGCGCTGGGCGCTGACGGCCGAGGGACTCGGGTTCGACTTGCTCATGATCTCCGACCACGTGGTGATCACTCCCGACGTCGCCGAGAAATACCCCGCCCCCTTCTACGAGCCGTTCACCACCCTCGCCTGGCTGGCGGGCGCCACCACCCGCATCGGGCTCGGCACCACGGTGGTGGTCCTCCCCTACCGGCATCCGCTGCTCATGGCCCGCATGGCGGCCAACATCAACGACCTCAGCGGCGGCCGGCTGGTGCTGGGCGTCGGGGTCGGGTGGGCGCGGCAGGAGTTCGAGGCGCTCGGGGTGGCCTACGAGCAGCGTGGCCGCCTGACCGACGACCATCTGGCCGCCATGGCGGACGCCTGGGCCGACGAGAGCGACTACCGCTCCGGCGGCGTGCCGATCTGGGTGGGCGGCGACAGCGACGCGGCGCTGCGCAGGACCGTGCGCTTCGGGCAGGCGTGGCACCCGCTCAGGAGCACCCTGCCGTGGCTGCGCGAGAAGATGCCGCGCCTGCGGGCGATCGCGGCGGAGCTGGGGCGGCCCACGCCCGCGCTGGCCCCGCGGATCACGCTGCGGATCACGAAGGACAAGCTCACCGGCCCCGGCCGGCGCGCCGGTGAGGGCACGATCGAGCAGGTCGCCGACGACCTGGAGCAACTCGGCCTGCTCGGCGCGGAGAGCGTTCTGCTCGACCCGTTCCAGGGGGATCCGGAGCAGACCCGGCACCCGGAGTCGTCGTGGGAGATGCTCGCCGCAGTGGCCGCGCTCAGAAACGCGGACTAGCCATATATCCTTATGCCGTAAAGAGTTGTCCGGGACGGGAGTTCCGCGTTGGTCGTCTTCGCCGGTCAGGGTGACGCGCGGCGGTCCATGGCGCTGCTGTGGCGCAGCGGCGAGCCCGGCGAGACACGGCCGGGCCCCAAGCCAGGGCTGAGCGTGGACACGATCGTGAACGCCGCGATCGAGGTGGCCGACGCCGAGGGCATGGCGGCCCTGTCCATGCGCAGGGTCGGCGAACGGCTGGGCCGCACGGGGATGGCGCTGTACACGTACGTGCCGAACAAGGGCGAACTGGTCGACCTCATGTACGACCGCGCCCTGGCCGAACTGCCCGCCGAATACGACGTCTCCGCCGGGTGGCGTCCTGCCGTGGCGTCGTGGGCCGAGCACACCCTCGCCTTCTACCTGCGCCATCCGTGGGTGCTCCAGGTGTCGCAGGCGCGGCCGGTGCTGGGGCCCAACGAGTTCGCCATGCTGGAGAGCGTGGTGGCGATCCTGCGCGTCACCGGGCTGCGGCCGCGCCGGTTGCGCGGGCTGGTGGCGTTGCTGTTCGACTTCGTACGCGGTGCGGCCACGACGATCTCGGACTCACGGCTGGCCCCGTCGGCCACCGGGGTGTCGGACGAGGAGTGGTGGCGGGCGCGCTCCCACCTGCTGGAGGAGGTGGCTCCGGGGTTCGCCGAGCGCTACCCGATGGTGACGTGGATCGAGTCGGAGGACGACGAGCCCGTCGAGGGTGAGACCTTCGCGGTCGGCCTGACGGTGCTGCTGGACGGCATCGAGGCGGCGGTGAAGGCGGGCTGAGCGAGCGTCGGAGGCGCGGCCGGAACGGTCAGGCATGCGCCCCCACGGTGACCGGCCCGATGGTCAGGCGCGGCCGGGCCTCCAGCACCTCGCCCAGCCGCTCCACCTGCTCCTCCAGCCCGCGGGCCTGGGCCGCGGTGAGGTCGCGCAGCGGCTCGACCGTGACGTCGATCCTGTTCCCCGAGCGCCGCTGGTGCCAGACACCAGCCACGTTCCCGTCCACGAGCAGCACGGGGAAGTTCCCCGCCTGCCCACCCGCCAGGGCCCGCTCGGCGGCGCGGCCCGCGTACAGCAGCTCGCGGGGCCGCCCGGCCACCACATACGCGTCGAAGTACGGCAGCAGCCGCACCCCCCGCGGCGGCTCGTCGGGCACCGCGGTGTCGCCCGCGAGCACCCAGGCCGGGCTGCCCTCCAGCCGCACCTCCTCCAGTTCCACCCCCCGGAACGCCTCGGCCGCCCACCGCGCGGGCCCGCCGGCCCACTGGGCGAACTGCGCGGGCGTGGCGGGCCCGTACGCCGTCAGATAGGCCCTGACCAGCGCGGCGAGCCCGTCCGTCATGGGGGCGGCCGGCGGCGGGGCGGTGTAGGTGACCTTGCGCCCGCGTACCGGGCCGAACACGAACGCGCCCCGCTGCGCCGCCAGGTGCATCACCTGCCGCCAGCGCGGCCACCAGGTCTGGAACGCGGGCATGACGAGGTCGCCCGCCCACGGCCCGGTCGCGGCGACCACCGCCTCGCTCAGCTCGTCGATCGTCAGCTCCGCCCCGGCGAGCGCCTCCCCGATGGCCGCCACCACCTGCTCGATCTGCTCGGCCGTCATCCGCATGGACTCGGGCACGGAGCGGCTCCCCGCGGGCACCGACGACAGGGCGCTCACCCACATCGGCAGGTCGCGGGTGGGCAGCAGGTGCACGGTGCCGCGCGGCCCGTGCGTCTTGACCAGGCTGCGCGTCTCCCACAACGCCTCACGGACATGGGTCCGGGTGACGCCGTCGAGCCGCAGCCCGACGGACGCCTCGGCGGCCGACATGACCTGCGCGTGCGCCCCGCACATGGCGGCCACCATCTCCTCCGGCCGCGCCTGAGCCGCCTTGCCGGCCAGCCCGGCGCGCTCCAGCCGTCTCGCGCTGACCTGCGGCCACGACAGTTCGATCACGTGCGCTCCTCCGTTCGTTCGCCAGGCCACCGTAGAACGCGATGCGGAAAGGTACGTTCCGCGTTAGCAACCCGAAAGTGCGTGAAAGTGACTATAAAGCGGTTTTTCATGTCATCCCATTAGTGTCACGCGACATGACCCGCCTCCTCGCGAACAAACGACCGCTCTCGCGTGACCCACGGGACGGCCACGGCAAGGACCTCGGGTGAAACGGCTGCGGGACCTGGAGCCCGACTTCTGGCGTGCGCCCAGCGCGCACAACACCCGGCCGTGGACGCTCACCTACGCCGGCGAGGAGGCGGCCGTCGGCTGGGACCCGGCCAGGGCCCTGCCCATCAGCGACCCGACGGGCCGCGACCTGCGGCTCAGCCTGGGGGCGTTCGTCGAGTGCTGCCTGATCGTGTGCGCGGACGCGGGCCTGCACATCGCCTTCCGCCCCGACCCGGGTCCGCTGCGGGCGGGCTTCCTGCATGAGGCCGAGGGGCCGTACGAGACGGACTTCACGATCGCCGACGTACGGGCTCGCGTGGCCGGCCGCGGCGAGTACCACGCGGGACGGCTGCCGGAGGAGGTGCCGCTGGAGGGGATGCGCCGGCTGCCCTGCCGCGACCTGGCGGACCTGCTGCGCGCGGCGGACCTGTGCCAGTCCGGGGACAGGAAGGTGACGCGGGAGCTGCGTTCCTGGTTGCGGCTGACCCGGCGGCACCGGCGGCGCTTCCTCGACGGGCTCGGCGACCGGGCGCTGGCGCTGACCAAGGCCGAGGCGCTCGCGCTGCGCGCCTCCCTCGCCCTCTACCCGGCGCTGCGGCGGCTGGGGCTGCCCAGGGTGCTGGCCGGGGCGTCGCGCGAGTTGCTGGACTACGACGGGGACGTGCTGGTGCTGGTCGGGCCGGCTCATGAGGACATGGCGGAGGACATGGCGAAGGACATGGCGGACGTTGAGCCGGGGCGGGCGCTGATGCGGAACTGGCTGAGGTTGTCGGCGCTCGGGTACACCACGTATCCGCTCAGCCAGATCATCGACTGGGAGCCGACGCGGCGGGTGCTGGCGGACCGCCTGGGTGTGGCGGATCCGCGCACGCTGCTCCACGTGGCCCGGGTGGGCCGCCTCACGGCCCCGGCCGCGCCGCCGGCCCGCCTGCGACCGTGACCGCACCTCTCGCGCGGAGGTCCTGGGGAGTGGTCAGGACGCGGCGGAGACCAGCGCGTCCGCTTCGTCGCCGGGCATGGTGACCGGGACGGGCTGGGCGCGGGCGGCCCAGCGGCCGTCGTCGCTGCGGATGAGGCGTACCGGGTGGTCGAAGCAGGTGCTGACCAGGTCGCTGGTCAGCACCTCTGAGACGGGACCGCTGGCCAGGCAGAGCCCGCCGCGCAGCAACATGGCGTGCGTGGTGGTGGCGGGGAGCTCCTCCAGGTGGTGGGTGACCAGGACGGTGGCCAGCGACGGGTGCCGGGCGCGTAGCGCGTCGATGCTGGCCAGCAGCTGCTCGCGGGCGGCCAGGTCGAGCCCGGTGGCCGGTTCGTCGAGCAGCAGGAGCCGGGGCTGCGGCATGAGCGCGCGGGCGATCAGGGCGCGGCCGCGCTCGCCCTGGGACAGGGTGGGCCAGGTCGCATCCGCGCGGTGACTCATGCCGAGCATGGCGATCAGCCCGTCGGCCCGCTCCGCCTCCTGCTCGGCGGGCGTCCACCTGGGCACGACGGCGGCGGTGTTGGTCAGGCCGGTCAGGACCACGTCGCGGACCCGCAGCGGCCCGTCGGGGGTGTGGCGCGGGTTGATGTGCCCCAGGTAGGAGCGCAGCTCGCGGACGTCGACCCGGCCCATGGTGCGTCCGAGCACCTCCACGCTGCCGCGGCTGGGGTGGGTGACGGCGCCCAGCAGGCCGAGCAGGGTGCTCTTGCCGGCGCCGTTGGCTCCGAGCAGCGCCCAGTGCTCGCCTGGGTGCACGGTGAGCGAGATCTCCCGCAGCAGGTGGCGGCCGTCGCGGACGAAGTCCACGCTGTCGGCCCGCAGCACGGGGCCGGTGTCGGCGGGGCGTGAGAGGACGGTCATCGGGCCGCCTCCCCGTCGCTCGCCGTACCCTCCGGCCGCAGCCAGGACGATTCCGCCACCACGCGCTCCCTTCTCGGTACGTGCCACCTAACCTACCGTCATCAGACATCTGATGATTAGCGGAGGCATACGCGCTGGTAAGGGTCGTCCGGCAGGTACTGCGCCCACTCCTGCCGGCTCATGGGCTCGCGCAGGAGTGCGCACGTGGCGGAGAACGGGTCGGCGGGCAGGCGCACATCCCACAGCCGGGCCGTCTTGTCCGCGCCGCCGGTGAGCAGGCGGGAGCCGTCGCGGGTGAAGGCGACCGCGTACACGGCGGCGTTGTGGCCGGTGAGGATGGTGATCGGCTTGCCGGTGACCCGGTCCCAGACACGCACCGTGGCGTCGTCTCCGGCGCTGGCCAGCAGGGAGCCGTCGGGGCTGAACGCGACGCCGTACACGGGGCCGGTGTGGCCTCTGAGCACGGCGACCGAGGCGCCGGTGGCGGCGTTCCAGAGCTTGACGGTGCCGTCGTAGCCGGCGCTGGCCAGCAGGGAGCCGTCGGGGCTGAAGGCGACGCCGTAGACCGGGCCGGCGTGGCCGCCGAGCGTGCGGATCGTCCTGCCGGTGGCGTCGTCCCAGAGGCGCATCGAGCCGTCGTAGGCGCCGGTCGCGAGGCTGCGGCCGCCGGGGCGGTAGGCGAGGGCGAGCACGGGGTGGTAACCGCGCATGACGGCGGTCTGCCTGCCTGCGACGGGGTCCCAGAACCTGAGGGTGCCGTCGTCGCCGACAGTGGCCAGTCGCCTCCCGTCGGGCCGGAAGGCGACGCCCTTGACCGCGCCGTTGTGGCCCGTGAGCTTGGTGATCGCCTTGCCCGTGATGCCGTCCGCGATCTCCACGTCGCCGTCCGCGCCCTGCTCGGTGCCGATCTCGCCGACGGTGGCCAGACGGGTGCCATCGGCGCTGAAGGTGACGCCGTACGCGGCGCTGTCGCGGCGTTGGTACAGGGCGACCGGCCTGCCGGTGGCCGTGTTCCACAGGTTCGCGGCGCCGTCCTCGCCGACGGTCGCCAGCAGGGAGGCGTCGGGGCTGATGGCGAGGCCGTGGACGAGCGCCGTGTGGCCCCGGTACACGGCGGAGCCGCCGGTGCGGGCGTCCCAGACGCGTGCGGTGCGGTCGTCGCCGGTCGTGACCAGGCGGGAGCCGTCCGGGCTGAAAGCCAGGTCCAGAACGTCACCGGTGTGGCCGGTCAGGGCGGCGATCCGCTCGCCGGTCCTCCCGTCCCACAACCGCACGGTGCGGTCGGCGCCGGTGGTTGCCAGGCGGGAGCCGTCGGGGCTGAACTCGACGCGGTGCACGGCCCCCGAATGACCCTTGATGACGATGGTCTTGCCGGTTCTCAGGTCCCGCAACCGCACGGTCCCGTCCTCGCTCGCCGTGGCCAGACGAGAGCTGTCGGGGCTGAAGGCCACGTCGTTGATGTTCCCGGTGTGCCCTTCGAGCTTGACGAGCACTTTCCCGGTTGCCGCGTCGCGGAGCCGGCCGACGGGATCCTCGAAGGTCGCGGTGAACACCCGGGAGCCGTCAGGGCTGAAAATCGGGTAATCACGGCCGAACCAGCTGATCAGCCTGCCGGTGACCGCGTCTCTGAGCTCGAGCCCTCCACTCCACGACACCACGATGCGAGAGCCATCGGGGGTGAACTCGGCCGTGGCTCCGCCCTCGTCGGCATGCCTGATCTCCGCGACCGCCTTGCCCGTGGTCCCGTCCAGCAGCCATAAGACCTGATCGTCCGTCATGAGGGCCAGGCGCGAACCGTCCCGGTTGAAGGCGCAGCGCGCGTAGAGAGCGTTCTTGATCGTGGCAATGGTCCTGCCCGTGGCCACGTTCCACAGGCGGGCGGTCTCGTCGTAGCCGCTCGTGGCCAGGCGGGTGCCGTCGGGGCTGAACGTCATCTCGGTCACCCTGTCGTGGTGACCCGTGAGAGTGGCCGTCTCCCGCCCGGTGGCGGAGTCCACGATCCGCACCGTGCCGTCCTCGCCACCGATGGCCAGACGAGAGCCGTCAGGACTGAAGGCGGCACCGGTCTCCTGGTCGGGGCCATGCTCGAAGGCGGCAATCGCCTTCGCCGTCGTCGCGTCCCAGAGCCGTACGGCGCCCTCCTCGCTCTTGGTCATCAGCCGGGAGCCGTCCGCGTTGAACACGGGCCGCAACACTTGCCATGACCCGCTCGGGAACGCGGCGAGGGCTCTGCCCGTGCGCCCGTCCCAGAGGCGCCCGCCGCCGTCCCTGCCGAAGGTGAGCAGGCGCGAGCCGTCCCGGTTGAAGACGGCATCCTCGACAGGGTCCGTGTGGCCCCACAGGACGGCGCGTTGCGGGCTGTTCAGCGTTCTGAGCAGGCTGAGCCGCGCCTCGGCCGTCGGCGCGATGTGCCAGGCCGTGGCGCTCAGCCGCCGTGCCAGGTCGATGTCGGTGTCGCCGATGTTCTCGCTCTGCGCCGCGAGCTGGCGCGACAGTGACTGGGCCCGCTGCCCGTCGGCCTCGGCCGCGAGGTACCCGGTGGTCCCGAAACCGGTGGCGGCCAGGACCAGCAGCAACACCAGAGCCATGACGCTCCGCCGCCGCCGGCGGACGAGGCGGTCGGCGGCGCTCCGGCCGGTCCGCAGGAAGTCGCGCGTGACGTCGGTCAGCGCGGGATAGCGGCCGGGGTCGATCCGCCACAGGTCGCTGGCCTCCTGGGCGGCCGACAACCGGGTGCCGCGGTAGAGGAAGGCCGGGTCGCGCTCCTGGCGCAGCCATTCGGCGGCGTCCTCAGCGAGCTGCTGGTGGATGAGCAGGGTGCCCCTGTCGGTCTCGATCCAGAGGCGAAGCTGGGGCCAGGCGCGGATGAGGGCCTCGTGGGCGATCTGCGCGGTGTCGGAGTGCACGGTGAGCAGGCGGGCGTGGACGAACCGGTCGAGCACCTCGCGGGTGGCCTCGTGCTGCTCGGAGTCGGGCAGCAGCTCGGTCAGCGGCATGTCGCGGCGGGTGTCGTCCTGGCCCTCGCCGAGCCGTACGAGGCGGGTGAGCAGCAGGCGGGCGCTCTGCCGTCCTGGCAGGTCGAGGTTGTCGAGGGTGGCGTCGGCGGTGCGGGCGAGCGCCTGGCGGATGCCGCCGGTGGCCCGGTAGGCGCCCATGGTCAGCACGCTGCCCTCCCGGTGTTGCCAGGTGACCAGGAGCGCGTGCGACAGAAGCGGCAGCAGGGCCGCGCCGCCGGGGCGGGGCTCGGTCGCGGCCTGGTCGAAGCCGAGGTCCTCCAGGATCAGATCGATCAGTCCGGGCTGCAGGGTGAGCCCGGCCCGCCGCGCGGGGCCCTCGATGGCCTCGCGTAACTGCGCGGGCGTCATGGGGCCGACGACCACGGGGTGTCCCAGCGCGGGTACGAGTTCGCCGTGGCCGGCGCAGTGGCCGAAGAAGTCCGCGCGGACACCGACCACCACCACGGCCTCCCCGGACAGGGCGTGCAGGGCCCGGATGAAGACCCGGCGCCGCTCCTCGTCCGCGCAGGCGGTGAACACCTCCTCGAACTGGTCCACGATGACCACCGACTGCCGCTCCGCGAACAGGCCCGCCAGGGCGCGCGGGTCGTCCTCCAGGCGGCGGCGCAGGTCCGCGGGGTGGCTGCCGTCGAGGGCGGCGAAGCGGGCGGCCAGCACCCCGGCCGGGTCGGAGCCCGGGGTCATGACCGCCACCTCGGTGCCGGGCGAGCGGCCCAGCACCGGGATCAGCCCGGCCCGCAACAACGACGACT
Organism: Nonomuraea insulae; assembly: GCF_042656245.1. Classification (NCBI taxonomy): domain Bacteria; kingdom Bacillati; phylum Actinomycetota; class Actinomycetes; order Streptosporangiales; family Streptosporangiaceae; genus Nonomuraea; species Nonomuraea insulae. The sequence goes on along the minus strand of NZ_JBHSPA010000029.1, from coordinate 180,465 downwards.
TCCCCGACCCCGACGGCCCGGTCACCACCAGCAGCCCGCCCATGCCGGCCTGCCGCGCCACCCGGTCCACCAGCACGCGGGTCAGCTCCGTACGGCCGAAGAAGTAGTCCGCGTCCTCCGGCCCGAAGGCGGCCAGCCCCCGGTACGGGCTGAACTCCCCGGCCACCTGCCCGGAATTGGGTGCGAGGAGCTGACGGTCGCCCTGGTCGGTGGCCTGGCGGCGGGGCGCGGGGAGGCCGCGCTCGGGCAGCGTGCGCGCCAGGCAGCGGTAGACGTCGTCCAGGGTGAGCAGGCCGGGCGCCGTAGGATCCCCGCCGGTCAGCAGCTCCACGAGCGCCCCGGTGAACGCGGTGTGCCGCTCCCCCGGCGGCGCCCAGGCGGCCTGGTCGCGCCCGGCGGCGGCCAGCAGGTACGTCCCCGGCAGCGTGGCGTCCATCACCCGCTGGCCGGTGTCCCGGGCGTCGGGCGTGGCGCGGCCGGAGAAGCAGCAGTCCAGGATCACCAGGACGAGGGGCGCACCGCACCGCGCGAGCGCCTGACGGACCACCGAGTACGGCAGCGCCTGGTGCTGCGTGATCCCCTCGCTGAGATCGACGGTCGCGTACGTGGCCAGGTACAGCTCGTTGTCGGGCCCCACCAGGCCATGGCCCACGAAGCAGAACACCAGCACGTCGGTCGCCTGCCGGGCCGCCTCGACCAGCGCCGTACCCAGCTCCACGGGGTCTGCCGGGTCGATCAGCGTGGTCAGCCCCGCCGGGTCGAGCCCCGCGCGTTCCACCAGGCAGCGGCCCAGATCGCGCACCGATGCCGCCACCTGGCCGACCTCCGGCAGCCGCGAACCGGCCGCGTACTTCCCCGACCCGGCCACCACCACCCGGGCGCCCGGCGCTTCGAGCATCAGGCGCGGCATCTCACCGCCACGGCTCGGAAAGGATCATCTCCGCTTCCCCTTCCCCGGCGCCAGGGGCGACCGAGACGGAGTGCGCTGCTATGCGGTCACTTTCCCCCACCTTCCACCGATGCGCCAGAACGAAGCGGGACCTTCGGCAAATGTCAGACGGCTGCCGCCCTCAGGCGGCCGTTGATCTCAGGCGGCCGTTGGTCTCAGGCGGCCGTTGGTCTCAGGCGGCCGTTGGTCTCAGGCGGCGCCGCAGGAGGCGCGGACGTCGGCGATGAGCCGGGCCGCCGCGTCGATGGTGCTCCCGATCTCCTCCGGCGTGTCCCCCACCGCCGCCAGCAGGGCCCCCGCCCGTTCCCCGAACCCCTCGGGAGCCGACGGCAGCCGGTCCGCCGAGGCGACCATGCCCTTCTCGTTGATCAACCAGGCCCCGTCGGCCGCGTGCAACGCCTGGCAGGCCACGCCCACCGCGCGGAACAGCGCCGCCGCCGCGTACGCCGGATCACGGCCGGCGGCGCCGTACCGAGCCGTGGAGAGCGCGAAGTCGCACTCCCACAACCCCCTGACCAGCGCCTCGCGTAGCGCCGGCGGGTAGTGCCCGCTCTCCTCCCGCAGCGCGGCGACCTCACCCGTGGGGTCGGCGAGCACCCGGCACAGAGCCACCTCCCCCGCGTAGGCGTGGGAGTAGAAGCCCAGCGGATGCCCGACCTGAAACCCGATCTCGTAGCTCCCGGCCACGCAGTCCCGCCACACCCGGCGGACCCGGTCGAGGTCGCGGTAGATCCAGTCCACCCGCCACCCGTCCACGGTCAGCCACCCGCCCCCGTCCACCCACGGCCCCCAGCCGCCCGGCTCGGTCACGTCGGTGTCCTCGCCCGTCATCTCCCGCGCGAGCGCGCGCAGCTCCCCGACGGCGAGCGGCCCCCGGTAGTAGAGGCCGAGGTCGATGTCGGAGTCGGGCCGGTGCGTGCCGCGGGCCCGGCTCCCACCCAGAACGACGGCCACCACACCGGGCACCCCGGCCAGCCGGTCGGCGATGTCATGAAGATCCTTGTCCAGCACGGCCCGAGCCTAGCCTCCGCAGTCCGCGGCCGAACGGTCAGGAACCGAAACCTGGGCTCTGAGCTGGACCTTTGGGCATCTAGGATGTTCCCGTGAAATACATGCTGATGATCTACGCCAATCCCGCCTCGCCGGCCGGCGCCGACGCCATGGCGGAGGCCGGGGCGATCATGGAGGAGCTCGGCGAGAGCGGCGAGCTCGTCGGCGGGCAGGCGCTGGAGGGTCCCGCGGCCGCCAGGACCGTGAAGGTGCGCGACGGCGTGCCCGCCGTCACCGACGGGCCCTTCATCGAGGCCAAGGAATACCTGGCCGGTTACCTGGTGGTCGAGTGTGACGGGATCGAGCGGGCCACGGAGATCGCGGCGCGGTGGCCGGACGCGAAGCTGTGCGCGATGGAGGTGTGGCCGGTCATCAACGAGGTGACCGGTTGAGCCGGGTCGAGAAGGTGGCGGGTTGAGCGAGGTCCAGGTGGGCGAGGTCGAGGGGCTGCTGCGTGAGCTGGCGCCGCAGGTGCTGGGCGCGCTCGTACGGCGTTACGAGCAGTTCGACACGTGCGAGGACGCCGTCCAGGAGGCGCTGCTCGACGCCTCCGTGCAGTGGCCGAAGGAGGGGCTGCCGGACAACCCGAGGGGCTGGCTGGTCACGGTCGCCGCGCGGCGGGTCATCGACCAGATGCGCAGCGAGCACGCGCGCAGGCGCCGGGAGGAGAGCGTGGCGGTCAGCGCGCCGGCCGACGCGTTCACGGCCGCGGCGCCGAGCGAGGAGCGGCTCGCGGACCGGGACGACACGCTGACGTTGTTGTTCCTGTGCTGCCATCCGTCCCTGTCGCAAGCCTCGCAGCTCGCGCTCACGCTGCGGGCCGTGGGCGGGCTGACGACGGCGCAGATCGCGGGCGCGTTCCTGGTGCCGGAGGCGACGATGGCGCAGCGCATCAGCCGGGCCAAGCAGCGCATCAAGTCCACCGGGCTGGAGTTCCGGATGCCGCCGGAGAGTGAGCGGGCCGAGCGGCTGCGGGTGGTGCTGCACGTGCTGTACCTGATCTTCAACGAGGGCTACACCACCACCTCCGGGCCGCACCTGCTCAGGGCCGACCTGACGGGCGAGGCGATCCGGCTGGCCAGGGCCGTGCACCGGCTGCTGCCCGGCGACGGGGAGGTCGCGGGGCTGCTGGCGCTCATGCTGCTCACCGAGGCGCGCCGCCCCGCCCGTACGGGTGCGGACGGGCGGCTGATTCCGCTGGCCGAGCAGGACCGGGGGCTGTGGGAGGGCAAGCTGATCGAGGAGGGCGTCGAGCTGGTGACCACGGCGCTGTCCACCACGGCGGTGGGCCCGTACCAGCTCCAGGCGGCCATCGCGGCCGTGCACGACGAGGCGCCGGCCGCGGACGAGACGGACTGGCCGCAGATCATCGCGTTGTACGGCGTGCTGCTCGGCGTCGAGGACAACCCGATGGTGCGGCTCAACCACGCGGTGGCCGTGGCGATGGTACGCGGGCCGCGGGCCGGGCTCACCCTGCTCGACGACCTGGCCGGCGACGAGCGCGTGGCCGGGCACCACCGGCTGGCGGCGGTACGCGGGCACCTGCTGGAGATGGAGGGCGACCTGGAGGCGGCGGTGGCGGCGTACCGGGAGGCGGCGCGGCTGACCACGAGCCTGCCGGAGCAGCGTTACCTGGAGGAACGAGCGGCCAGACTGCCGTGACCTCGCCACCCCGGAGCCGATCGGGTGGATGAGCCGTCACCGGAACTGATCGGGTGGATGAGCCGTCCCCGGATGGGCAGGATTGAGCCGGTGAGAGTCGTCGCGTTGTCCGACACGCACGCGCCCAGGCGCTGGCGTTCGTGCCCGCCGCGGGTCGCCGAGCACCTGCGCGGCGCGGACGTCATCCTGCACGCGGGAGACGTCTGCGTGCCGTCCGTGCTGGCGGAGCTGGCCGTGTACGCGCCCGTCCACGTCGTGAAGGGTAACAACGACGGGCCCGACGTGGTGGCGCCGGAGACGCTGGAGGTGACCCTGGACGGCCTGCGGATCGGCATGATCCACGACAGTGGCCCGGCCAAGGGCCGCCTGGTCCGCATGCGGCACCGCTTCCCGCACGCTGACCTGGTGGTCTTCGGACACTCGCACATCCCGCTGGACGAGTCGGGCGAGGGCCTGCGGATCTTCAACCCGGGCTCCCCCACCGACCGCCGCCGCCAGCCGCACGGCACGCTGGGCCTGCTCACCATCTCGGCGGGCGCGCTGGCCCAGGCCGAGATCGTGCCGGTCACTTGACGACGTCGTCGCGCGCCTTCTCCAGGTCGGCCTTCAGCTCCTCCAGGACCTTGGCGTACCCGAGGTAGCTGTAGCGCTCGGCCGCGTGCCACGGGTAGAGCTGGCCGGCCTTGACCGCGGGCAGCTTGGCCCAGGTCGGCTTCCCGGCCATCTCGTCGATCTTCATCGACTGGGAGCGGGCGTCCACGAGGATCACGTCGGCCTGGTACTTGTCGGCGTTCTCCCAGCTCAGCACCTCCCAGAAGCCGCCCTCGCTCTCCGTCGGCTTCTCGGGAGAGACGATGTTCAGGCCGAGCTCGCTCCAGTACTTGATGTCGGGGTGGTCGGGGAGGTAGGCGACGTACAGGGAGTCGGGCGTAGCCGTGACGATCATGACCTTGAGGTCGGGCCTCTCGGCGGCGAGGGTCTTCAGCGCGCCGCTCGCGGCCTCGAAGCGCTTCCTGGCCTCCACCACGGGCGCCGCGTCGAGGTCCGCGCCGAGGGCGCCGGCGAGCCGGCCGTACCTGTCGATGATCTCCACCAGGCCCTTGCCGCTGAGCTGCACGCCGACCGTCGGGGCGATCTGGTCGACCGCCTCGACCGACTGCTCGGGCACGTACCAGAGCGTGTCCTTCATGTACATGCCCGCCACCAGCAGGTCAGGCTGGAGCGAGGCGTACTTCTCGACGTTGAACTCACCCCACACGTTCCCGATCGACTCGACCTTCGAGATGTCCACCTCGCCCACTTCGGGGTCGCGCCCGCCGTTCTTGAGCTTGTGCGGGCCGAACACGCCGATGGGCCGCACGCCGAAGTCCCACAACGCGGCCGCCGCGGCCGACTGGGCGACGACGCGCCGCGGCCGCTGCGGGCTGCTGATGTTCTTGCCGCGGTCGTCGGTCCACGTCCAGGGCCCCTGCGACTGCGCCGGGGCCTGGCCGGTGGGCTGTGCGGCCGTACCACAGGCGCTCACCCCCAGCAGGGCGGCGGCGCCGAGGGCGACGAAGGTGCGTCGCGGGACACTGGCCATGGGTTCTCCTCATCACACGGACTTCGCCGCCAGGGACGACACATTAGCTTAGCCTTACCTAACCTATATGTCCTGCCCGGTGTAGGCCTGGGCCCTTCCGTGTACGCCCGGTGTCGTACCGGGGACGGCGACGGCCGCCGGATTCGCCGAAGCGCGGCCCGCAAGATCCTGGAGTCCTTCAGAGGCTTAAGGGGCGGCGGTAAGGCCACAGGAACGAGGCCGTAAGCGCCCTCCAGCACAGTGATCCCAGATCACCGCAGAGAAGGGCGAAGCAGATGAGCCAGCCGCACACCGTCCAGGACGAGATCCGCCTTCCCGGCTTCACCGGGCCCGTGCACCTGCCGGGCGAGGCGGGCTACGACGAGGCGCGCCGTTCGCTGAACCCGGCCGTGGACTCCCGCCCGGCGCTGGTTGCCGAGGCGTACGGCGCCGCGGACGTCCGCACCGCGCTGCTGGCCGCGCGGGCCCACGGGGTGGCGTTCGCGGTCCAGGCCACCGGGCACGGCACGCACGTCGTGTGCGACGACGGCGTCCTGGTCAGGACGTCGCCGATGGCGTCGGTGCTGGTGGACCCGGCCCGCCGGATCGCCCGCGTGGGGCCGGGGGCGCGCTGGGGCGAGGTGATCGCCGCCGCCGCGCCGTTCGGCCTGGCGCCGCTGTCGGGCTCCTCCCCGTCCGTCGGCGTCACCGGCTACACGCTCGGCGGCGGGCTGGGCTGGCTGGCGCGCAAGCACGGGTTCGCCGCCGACAGCGTGGTGCGGGCCGAGGTGCTGCTGGCGGACGGGCGGCACGTCACGGCGAGCGCGGACAGCCACCCCGGGCTGTTCTGGGCGCTGCGGGGCGGCGGGAGCGGGTTCGGCGTGGTGACCTCGCTGGAGTTCCGGCTCTACCCGGTGACGGAGGTGTACTCGGGGTTCGCCTACTTCCCGGTCGAGGCGGCGGCCGGGCTGCTGACGGCGTACCGGAACTGGATCGACGACGCCCCCGACGCGCTCAGCACCGCGATCGTCCTCAAGCGCATGCCCGCCGACGCGCACGTGCCCGCGGCGGTGCGCGGCCGCCACGTGGCGATGCTCAAGATCCTGCACGCCGGGACGACCGGCGAGGCCCGTCGTGCGCTCGCGCCGCTGCGCCGGGCGGCGGGGCCCGCGCTGCTGGACGAGACCCGGACTGCCACGTACGCGGCCTCGGCCATGGGCGGGACCGCGAACCGGCACATGTCCATGTTCGACACCGTCCCCGACGAGGTGCTCGGCACGCTGGTACGGGCCGCGGAGCAGGCGCAGACCATCGAGATCCGCCACTGGGGCGGCGCGATGAGCCGTCCCGGCCCCGACGCCGGCCCGGTCAGCCACCGCTCCACCCGCCTGTCGGTGATCGTGGACACGGTGGTGCCGGGACTGGCCGAGGAGTTGCGGCCGTACGCGAACGGCGGGACGTTCCTGAACTTCCTGTCGGACCCGTCGAGGACGGCGGCGGCGTACACCGGACCGGACTACGAGCGGCTGCGCGAGGTCAAGCGCTCCTACGACCCGGACGCCTTCTTCCGCGTCGGCCACGTCGTCCCGGCGTGATCGCCCACATGGAGGAAGCGCGGGCACCTCCCTCGGCGCCGCTGCTGGTGCCACGGCCGTTCCATTGGAACGGCGACGATGGAACAGCGATGTCACGCCCTGAGGCATGACGGCCGTCTTCCAGTGACGGCCCGGATCATGGAGATCACATGTCTATCGCCACGGGAAAGCAAGGCCGTTCCAGACTCCGCCTCCTGCAGCTGTCCGGCGCCATCGGCGCACTGCTGTTCGCGATGGGGGTCACAGCGTTACCCGCCTCCGCTGCGGTGCAAGCCTGCAGCGGTCAGGTCGAATCCAATGTGTGCCTGACCATCAGCCCTCTCGGCAACGGCCGATACGCCGTCGATGTCGGCCTGGACTTCCGCATCGGCCACGACGAAGCCCAGACGATCATCGATGCCTTCGGCGACCCGGCGAGCGCCACTGTGCTCGACGACGACAACAACGTCTTGAGAACCCTGTTCGTCGCCCCCGTCACCGGCCTGGGCGCTTCGGACGAGGCCGGGTTCAGCGTCAGCGCCCGCGCCGAGGGCGCCGGAGGACTCCTGAACGTGGACACCGGCATCGACACACTGCGGGCCCGCGTCACGCTGTACGACCCGCGCACCGGGGGAACTCGGACGTTCACCTCGCCGGTGGCCGCGATAACCATCGTCCCGTAGCGTCTTTCGGCAACATCCGGCACGAGCCCCCGGCACTGTCGGGGGCTCGTGCCCGCTCTCGGCGCGAACCTGACCTCTTCCCCGTATGAGCGGCGCCGACGGCCCGTCTTCTCGTTCGAGTGGTCACTCTGCCCGTTCGTCGGGGGACTCGACCGTGGGAGGCGGATTCCCGGCCCGTCCCTTGCTGGTCTGGACGTCGACGTCGGCGGCCTCCTGCACCTCCCAGAAGTTGTACTTGAAGGCGCGATGAACCTCGGGATCCGTGATCCGCAGCATGGTCTCGTCGTTCTCGCGGAGCGAGGAAGGATTGAGATTCATGCTGCCGGTGAAGACCACCTTCTGATTGATCTCGTCGTTGTACGTGCCGTCGATCAGGAGGTCCTTCTGGTGCGTTCCTGGAACGTCCTTGAACGTCCTGATCTCCGGACCGTGATAGCCGTTGGGCTCCTTCAGCAGCGCCTGCAGGGCGGCCTCGCCGACGTGCCGGTAGACGATGTCGACATAGCAGCCCTGCTGGTCCAGGTCCCACAGCCGCCTCGCCACGGCCTCCCGCGCGAGGTGCCAGGTGGAGACCCGGATGATCGTACGGTGGTCGCCGGTGGTGCCGCCCTCCGTGTTCCCCTTGCACTTCACGTGGCCGAGGATGTTGTACATGGTGTCGCCGTCCTCGCGGGGCGAGTGATAGATCTTCATGGTGGGCGTCTCGACCGGCGGATGCGTCTCGTAGTAGTCGGGGATCGGCTTCATCTTCACCATGTCGCCGAAGTAAGCCAGGTAGGCGTCGTAGACAGCCTTGTCCGAGAGGGTGTAGGAGCTGTTCCACTGGCCCGTCCCGGAGCCGCCGGGCTTGAGGTTGGCGCTCGACTGCATCACAACGTCGGAGCTGCCGAGGGTGTTGGAGAACAGGTAGAACTTGTTGTGCATCTTCGACCCGTCGCCGCCGGGGACGTCGCCGATGCATGCGGTCGAGGAGTTGCCGTCGTGCCGGCAGGGGGCCGCCCAGGATGGCTTGCCGATCTCGCCGCCAAGCGCCGCGGCGAGATCCTTGAACTGATCGGAGTCCTTGGCGCCGCCGTCGGCCAGAACCTGGACGTTGACGCCCTTGGCATGCGCGGCCTTCAGGGCGGCGAGCACGTCGGGGTCGGTGAACTCGAACGCCGTCACCCGGATGTCCGAGCCCGGCTCCGCGCCGTTGATCAGCATGATCAACTGACTTACAATCTTGGTTTTGTCCGCTGTGTTGGGGTTGTTGAACACGGCACCGAGCGGCGCCTGCCGTACGGCGTCCGCACCGGCCGCACTCGGCCACAGAAGGGGCAGGGCAATGGCCGCGGCCACACTTTTACGCAAGAGCATGGCGAGGATGTTAGTTCGCTGCGATATGTTTCCGCTTTAAGTACAACTGCCACGCGGGAAGCAAAGAATCCCTGGTAGACGGGTTGATCACCACAACCATCACCGTCGCAACCCGTGGCTCCGGATGCTGTTCCCATGTCGCATCAGACCCTGAGCTACGTCGCCGGGATGATTCGGCGCCACCGTAAGGCGATCGGGCCGATCTGGCGGCGGCCCAACCTCGGCCGCCAAGCCCTGCTGGTGCTGGTCTAACATCACCCAAGCGGTACGATGCGAACACCGAACCGGGCAGCTGGCTGTACCAGCAGCACCAGCGGGCAGGACTTCTCCGTCAGGGGGCGTGGCCGTACCGCGCCCACCAGCGGTTTTCCACGTACCTCACGTTGATGGAGAACCCGATCATGACCTCTGCCGCCCCTCGCGCCTTCCACTGCGAGCACACTCGCGCCAAGAGTCGGGTGTACGCCCTCGTCGAGCGCTCCGGCCAGCCGCCGACCCTGCATGCCGTACTGACCTGCACCGATCCCGCCGCCGCTCAGCACGCCGCCTACCTTCTCTCCTCGGTGCTGGAGAACGGCCTGGGCCCCGCCGCCCGCGCTGAGTCGGAGCGGATCGCAGCGGCTCTGCCCGACGCGCCCGCCGCCTCCTTCCGTCGTACGCTGGCCGATGTCGTGAACGGGACCTGGACCGACGCTCCCGAGCTGGCCGCCACGTGGGAGTCCCTGCGGCGGGGCCGCGGCGACTCGGCCGGCCTGGGTGGCGACCTTGAGAGCCGCACGCCGGGCGACGCTCGCCTCGATGCCTTCCCCGGGCCGGTCGTACGCACGATCAGCCTGCTGGAGGTGCACGTCCACGACCCGGCTCGCCTTCTCGCGGCGGCCACCGCGACGGGCTGGAGGCCGTTCGACGCCGAGGACCTCGACGAGGACGACAGCCAGGACGTCGTCGGGGCCGTCATGCACTTCGTCAACGGCCCGGAGTTCCTGCCCGGTGCCGACCAGTTGACGGACGTCACGCAGGCGCGGCTGCTGCGCGTCGACAGGGGCGATGAGGTGAGCGACTGGAGCGCGGCGCCCGTGACGGCGAAGTTCGACACGGGAACGAGGTCCAACCCCGACGACTGATCACTACTTCACAAGCACGTCAGCGCGACCGAGCACGAGATCGACTCGGCTGCGCCGGGGCGTTCACCCGTGGCTGTCGCCGAACCCGATGGCGATCTTTTGAGCGGCAGTCATGTCCCGCTCCCTGACCATCGGGAACTGAGACGCGTCGAGTTCGGTTGGACCGTTGCAACTGGCCGAATGTGGACAGCGCATGGTCCTTTTCTCCATAACGCCAGCGTGTTCCACTGAGGGCCTCATCGGTGCCCGGAGAGGTCAGATGCCGCATGGCGGGATTGGGGCGGACAGTACGGCTCAATCTGCTGCATCTGAGCACACCGGCAAGGACCAGGTGGTGACGATCACCCGTCCGTTATCCCGGCGCATCACCCTGTCCGTCTTTACCCCCTGGGGGAAGTCTCTTGCACTCCACCACGCGCCTGCGCGCGCCTTTCGGGCGGCGCACACTGGCAGCCCTGTGCGGGCTGCTGCTGACCGCCTTAGCCCTGGCCGGTATGCCGGTCGAGCCCGCGCATGCGGCCACCGCCAACCTCGCCTACGTCGCCAACGTCGACTCCGGCAACGTGTCGGTGATCGACACCGCCACCAACACCGTCGCCACCACGGTCGCCGTCGGCTCCAGCCCGCTCAAGACGGCGTTCAACCCGGCCGGCACACTCGTCTACGCCACCAACAACGGCTCGGACAGCGTGTCGGTGATCGACACCGCGACCAACGCCGTCACCGCCACCATCGCCGTCGGCAGTGGCCCGTACGGGGTGGCCTTCAACCCGGCCGGCACCCGCGCCTACGTCACCAACTTCGGCGCCGGCAGCGTGTCGGTGATCGATACCGCCACCAACACCGTCACCGCCACCATCGCCGTCGGCAACCAGCCCCGCGGGGTCGTGGTCAACCCGGCCGGCACCCGCGCCTACATCGCCAACGACCAATCCGACACCGTGTCGGTGATCGACACCGCGACCAACGCCGTCACCGCCACCATCGCCGTCGGCGCCGGCCCGTACGGAATGGCGCTCAACCCGGCCGGCACCCGCGCCTACACCAGCAACGTCAACTCCGACACCGTGTCGGTGATCGACACTGCCACCAACGCCGTCACCGCCACCATCGCCGTCGGCGGCGACCCCTACGAACTCGCGCTCAACCCGGCGGGCACCCGCGCCTACACCCCAAATCAGTCCTCCGGCAACGTGTCGGTGATCGACACCGCCACCAACACCGTCACCGCCACCATCGCCGTCGGGGCCAGCCCGTCCGGAGTGGCGGCCAATTCCGCCTTCGCCTATATCGCCAACCTCGGCTCTGACAACGTGTCGGTGATCGACACTGCCACCAACACCGTCACCGCCACCGTCGCCGTCGGCAGTGCGCCGTTCGGTGTCGCAGTGGATGATGTGACCACCGGCCCCACCGGCGCCGACCTCGACGTAGACCTGAGTGCCCAGCCGCACCTGGGCATCCTGGTGCCGTACCTGAAGTACACCCTGACCGCCGACAACACCGGGCCCGACGCGGTCACCTCCGCCACCCTCACCGCCAAGCTGCCGCCGGGCGCGTCCGCCACCAACCTCTCCTCCGGCTGCACCACCAGTGCGCGCACGGTCACCTGCACCTACGGGGCGATCGCCAACGGCGCCTCAGTGGACAAGACCTTCCGGGTGCCGCTGTCGCTGCTGTCGCTGGGGCGCGTCACCGTCACCGCGGTGCGCACCACCAGCGCCCCCACTGACCCCAACCCGGCCAACGACAACGCCTCAGCCGCCTGCACCGTCATCTCCATCCTCCTCGTCACCTGCTCATAACCGACCAGCGCCTGACGTCACCGGCAGGCAACCCGCCTGCCGGTGACCCCACCGCTGCTGCCGCGGTTCAAGTCGGCGCGGCGATCTTCGGACAGGCCCTCCGTTGCGATGTGCCTGGACAGGCACAGGCCCGCTCCGCGGATGTTCCTCAACGCCGATCCCGTCGCATCCCAGCCGCAACCTCGCACCTGGGTCACCGGCGGCCTGGGGTCGCCAGTAAGCCAAGAGGAATGCCGGTGTCTCATCTCGCGCCCGGCCCCGAACTGTTGTCAGGCCCGGCGCCGTGGCCTACGCCGGCTGATCACGCTGACCGTGTTGATCACCGCCACCGCTGCGGCGTTGTGGTCGGGGTGGGCATTCGACGGCCCGCCACCTCGCGGGGCAAGGGGTGGGGCGATGGGACGCCGGAGGCGTCGGGGGGTGCGCCGTAAGGCGCCTGAAAGAAGGATGCCTGAGCACCGATGCGCGAAAGCGCCCCCTGCGAAGTCCTTTCGGGGCGGGTGTCGGACGGCCCGCCACCCAGACGGGCAACGGGCGGGTCTACGGCACCCGGTGACACGGCTGGCCTGATCGGCAGCCGTGCCACCCTTGGGTGTCACCCCGGCCGGCGGCCGGGGCCGGGCCCTGTTATGGGCGCGGGGTGCGGTGCTGCATGTGCTCCGCGGTGCCGACATGGTTGCGCTGCTTGCGCATGCCGGCGAAGCCCAGCAGGCCAAGCAGGCCCAGCAGGCCCCACAGACCGGCGTTGCCGCCCCCGTCGTCCCTGTTGTTCTGCTGCGGTGATGGTGTCACCTGGCTCTGTGCGACCGGCGCGACCGGCGAGTCGGCCGTCGCGGCAGTTGCCGGGGCTAGCGTCAAGAAGAACGCCAGGCCCAGCCCGGTGAGGGTCTTGCGCATTGGGTTCCCCCGATCCGGCGGTCTCAACAACCGCGGAGACCGCCTATCACGCCTTCCCACTTGAAGGCTCCCGATAGCGGGGCGATCTCCATATCCCCTGCTAAGTACGCACCTACCATCGTCCCGGGGACATCAAACGCCTCGTCTTCGCAGGTGAGGGCCCTGATGGGCGGACACCCCCCACGCCTACGCGGATCCCGGAGATCTGGACCGGTTCCACACGGGCCCGCGGACGCCGCAACGTGGCGGCACGCCGATTCACAGGAGCACCTCCACCACCACGTCACGCTGTGTGATCACGCTGGGCGTCGGCATGGTCACCGTACGACTCGGGGTCAGAGGGACGATCCCAGGAAGTGGCGCAGGTAGCGGGCGTTCACGTTGGCCATCGACAGCAGCATGAAGAAGTCGGCCGTACCGGAGTCCCCGTCGTGGGCGGGGGCGCCGCACACCCACGACCCCAGCCGCAGATACCCCCGCATCAGCGCGGGCGGCACGAACCGGTCGGGCGCCGCGGCCGGCTTCTTGGGACGCCACGGCGCGCGCGGTGTCACGCGGTACTCCTCCGGGCCGAGCGGCACCCGTTCCGCCACGGCGGCGGCCAGCGCTCCCCTGTCGTCGAGGGGGACCGCGCAGCAGCCGGCCAGCCACTGGTGCCCGCCTGACACCATGTACCGGGCGATCCCGGCCCACATGAGAGCGACCACGGTGCCGTTCCTGTGGCCGGGGTGCACGCAGGTGCGGCCCGCCTCCACCAGGCCCTTGCGCAGGGGAGCCAGGGCGGTGAGGTCGAACTCGGCGTCGGCGGGCAGCCGTTCCTTGCGGCCGGGCGGCAGCAGCCGGTACGTGCCCACGACCTCCGAGCCGTCCCGTACGAGCAGATGGTCGCAGAAGGCGTCGAACCGGTCCGCGTCGAGGCCGGAGACCGGGCTGTCGAGCAACGCCCCCATCTCCTCGGCGAAGACCGCGTACCGGAGCTTCTGGGCGGCCTGGAGGTCGGCGGCACTGGTGGCCAGGCCGACCGTGTAGCGGCCGGTGTCAAGAGAGATCGTCATGGGCGCGCGTCCTTCCCTGAAAGCGTCTCGCACCTATGCCGACATGCCGAAATGACGCCACCGGGGGCAAGCAGGCGTCCGCGTGATGACGTTCAGGCGGACCTTTCGCGAAACAAAATGGTTTCCCTCCCTCAGACCGGCGTCGCTACACTCGCCGCGAAACGCCATCACGCGACGAGGGAAGGGAGCCGGCCGTGCGTCACAACACCGCTGCCGTCGTCTCTCCGTCGCGTTACGAGGTGATCCTGGTGTCTTCGTCGCCCCGGCGCCGGCTGCGCGGCCGCCGCTGGATGTCGCCCTGACGAAGATCCCTTTTCGCCGGGGGAATCGCGCCGTCCTGTCCAAGAAACGTCCCGAAAGGGTCATGGGCCGTGCGTGCTCAAGTCTTCAATCCCCTGACCAGTGTCCGGAACATCGGCATCCTCGCCCACGTGGACGCCGGCAAGACCACGGTCACCGAACGCATCCTGTACCTGACCGGCGCCACCTACAAGCGCGGCGAGGTGCACGACGGCACGACCGTCACCGACTTCGACTCCCAGGAGCGCGACCGCGGCATCACGATCTTCGCCGCCGCGGTGAGCTGCGACTGGGACGGGCACCGGATCAACCTGATCGACACCCCCGGCCACGTCGACTTCTCCGACGAGGTGGAGCGCTCGCTGCGGGTGCTCGACGGCGCGGTCGCGGTGTTCGACGGCGTCGCCGGGGTCGAGCCGCAGAGCGAGTCGGTGTGGCGGCGGGCCGACCGGCACGGGGTGCCGCGCGTCGCGTTCGTCAACAAGCTGGACCGGGCCGGCGCCGACCTCGACGCCGCGGTCGAGTCGATCCGCCGGCGGCTGCACCCCGTGCCGCTGGTGGTGCAGCTGCCGATCGGCCGCGAGGACGCCTTCACCGGCGTGGTCGACCTGCTCGCCATGAGGGCGCTGGTGTGGTCCGGTGACTCCTGCGTGTCCGGTCCGGTGCCGGACGACCTGCTGGAGGAGGCGCTGCGGCGGCGCCGGATGCTGGAGGAGGCGGTGGCCGAGTCGCACGCGGGCGCGCTGGAGGAGTTCTGCGCCGAATCGTCGATCTCCGAGGCGACGCTGGCCGCGGCGCTGCGCGACCTGACCCGTACCGGTGAGGGCGTCGTGGTGCTCTGCGGCTCGGCCTACCGCGACCGCGGGATCGAGCCGCTGCTGGACGCGGTGGTGCGGTACCTGCCCTCGCCGCTGGACGTGCCCGCGGTGCGCGGGCAGGACGGCGAGGCGCGGGCCGCCGATCCGGAGGCGCCGCTGGCCGCGCTGGCGTTCAAGGTGAGCTCGACGGCGACGGGGCGGCTGACGTACGTGCGGGTGTACTCGGGGACGATGCGGAAGGGGGACGTGGTGCTGGACGCGGGCGCGGGCCGTACCGAGCGGATCAGCCGGATCCTGCGTGTGCAGGCCGACCGGCACGCCGAGGCGGACCGGGCGGTGGCCGGCGACATCGTCGCCCTGGTCGGCCCGAAGGCCGCGGGTACGGGCACGACGCTGTGCGCGCCGGGCTCCCCGCTGCTGCTGGAGCCGCCGAACGCGACCGAGCCGGTGGTGTCGGTGGCGATCGAGGCGCGCAGGAGCACCGACGGCGACCGGCTGGCGACGGCGCTGGCCCGGCTGACCGAGGAGGATCCGTCGCTGGCCGTGCGCACCGACACCGAGACCGGGCAGACCGTCCTGTCCGGGATGGGCGAGCTGCACCTGGAGGTGGCGGCGGAGAAGCTCCGTCGTGACCACCGGCTGGAGGTGGGCGTCGGGCGGCCGCAGGTGTCCTTCAGGGAGACCGTCGGGCGCGGGGTGCAGGGGCTGGTGTACCGGCACGTCAAGCAGGACGGCGGCGCCGGGCAGTTCGCGCACGTGGTGCTCGACGTCGAACCGCTGGAGGAGGGCTTCGCGTTCGCCTCCACGGTGACCGGCGGGCGGGTGCCGCGCGAGTACGTGCGGGCCGTGGAGGCCGGCTGCCGGGACGCCCTGTCCGCCGGCCCGCTCGGCGGCCACCCGGTGACGGGCCTGCGCGTCACCCTGACGGACGGGGCCACCCACGTGAAGGACTCCACGGAGATGGCGTTCCGCACGGCGGGGCGGCTCGGGCTGCGCGAGGCGCTGCGCTCGTGCGCGATGGTGCTGCTGGAGCCGGTGGTGGAGGTGACGGTGACCGTGCCGGACGACATGGCCGGCGGCGTGCTCGGTGACCTGTCGGCGCGGCGCGGCCGCATCTCGGGCTCGACGGCGCGCGCCGGCACGGTGGTGATCAGCGCGATCGTGCCGCTGACCGAGGTGTTCGGGTACGCCACCGGCCTGCACGGCCGCACCCAGGGCCGGGGCACCTTCACCACCCGCCCGGCCGGCTACGCCCCGGCGGCATGACGGGCGGCCCGCGGCCCCACCCCCTTCCTGGCGGTGGGGCCGCGGGTCTTCGGCTATCCGGTGGTCGTGAAGGAGATCCACACGTCCGGCGGCACGTCGGGCCGGTTCGGCACCGGGCGGCGTTCCTCGGTCCAGGCCTCACCCATGATCTCGGTGGCGACGCGCCTCCAGAACGCCACCGCCCCGGCGTTGGCGTCCTGGAAGGCGATCTCCCAGGGACCGGGGTGCCGGGCGATCACCTCACGGACGGCTGCCAGGCCGATGCCGGAACGGCGCGCGCCGCGTACGACGAAGAAGCTGTTCAGCACGCGCGCCGGACCGGACAGGCTGCGGACGAACGCGAAGCCGGCGGGGTGGTCACCGCTGGTGAACAGGTAGGCCGTCCAGTCGTCGTCCTCGAACGCCGACTGCAACCGCTCACTTCTGAAGGTGGCGTCGGGGTTGGGGAGCAGTCCATCGAAGTCCGACATGTCGTGCCGGAACATGAGCCACAGGCGCTCGACGGCTGGGTGGTCGGAGGCGGTCACGGACCGCACTGATCCACGAAAAGAGGTCATAGAAACACCTTCCGGCCGGGATCAAATCCGGCCGGAAGGTATAGACATTAGCAGATCATGGCGTGGTGACGGTCGCGCCCGTGACCGAGCTCGACCAGTACAACGCCCTGGCCACCTGGGAGAACAGGCCCTTGGGGTGGTTGCGGAACATGGGCTCGGTGCCGAAGAGGACCACGGCGGCGCCTCGTTCGTCCCGGCCGCTGACCACCGCCGCCTGTCCCCTGGCCGCGTCCTGGCCTCCGGCGCCGTTCTCGTCGGCACGCCAGTGGCCGGAGACCAGGGGGCCTTCGGCCGCGTACGACTGCTCGATCCTGACCTCGGGGCCGAGGCCGGTGAACCAGAGCGGCGAGTACACGAACGAGTGGATCGGTGATCCGCTGCCCACCGGGCCGTCGGTGGAGACGGTGCGGACCACGCCGTTGGCGTCACCGCGGCCGGCGACCGTGGTGGCGGTGAGCAGGCCCGCCGCGGTGTTGAAGCGGCCGCCGGTCGCACCCCGGGTGATCACTGCGCCACTCGCGAGGAACGTGTCCAGGGCCGTCCTGGCCGCGGGGTTGAGGGTGGCGTAGTTGAGGCCGCTGGAGACGTACAGGACGTCGGTGCCGCTCCAGTCGTAGCCCGCGTTGAGCACGGCGGTGGAGACGGGCGTGACCGGGAAGCCCAGCTCGCGCAGGGTGAACAGCTCGTCGGCCGAGGCCGCGGCGGCGACGCGCACCTGCGCGAGCGGGGTGCCGGTGCTCTGACGTGCGGTGGTGAAGGTGACGCCGTAGCGGTCGGCGGCCGTTCTGGCGGCCTGGCGGGCCGAGGACGGGACGATCGCCGTGCCGTCGGCGGCCCACGTCACCGCCACGCCCTGGGCCAGCAGGTCGTTGAGGGCCGTGACGGCCTTCGCGTCGGTGATCGCGAGGGCGAGCGGGCCGCGGCCGTTCGGCACGGAGCCGGTCGGCGCGGCGGCCTTGACCGGATCGGTGCGCACGCGCGGCGCGTCCACCGGGTCCACGGTGGCGCCCCAGAGCAGGGCGTGGCTCCAGCCGGAGATGTCGTACATGGCGTCGACCCTGGGCGAGATGTCCGCGCCGGGTTCCAGCATGACGTTGGCCAGGCCGCGCTTGGGCTGGCGCATGTCCACGACGTACGAACCGGCCGGATACGTCTTCCCGCCCGACCGGAAGGCCGACCTGGCGCGCTCGACCCGGACGTCGTTCGCGATCAGATGGTCGATCAGGCGCGCGGCGGCCGTGGAGCCCGCCGGGATGGCGTACGCGCGGGGGTAGGTGGTGGTGTAGACGTCCTCGGGGCCGAAACCGGGCACGATGCCGAGCGGCACGGGCTTCGACGGCTCGCCCGCCGTGCCGCGCCGGAAGACCTCGATCTGGTCGGCGATCAGCCGGTCGTGCCTGGCCTGGACGAAGCCGTAGGTGGCGCGGATGGCGGCGGCGGCCACGTCGGTGTTGATGGCCGAGCGGCGGCGCAGCTCCTCGACCGGCTCGGTGCTGTAGGCGGGCTCGTTGACGTCGAGGGGGATCTCCACGGTGTGGGCCGCGACGGTGCCGTGGAAGGGCGCGTACTGCGGGGTGAAGATCGGCGGCCAGTCGTCCCAGCCCTCCTCGGAGTCGCGGAACGGGATCTGCGCCGGTTCGACGCCGTCCTTCTCCGGGGTGTAGCCGAGGCCGTTGACCGCGGCCTCCATGCCGAGGCCGTTGGCGTAGGTGTTGGTGATGAACAGGTCGTACTCGTAGTTGGCGCCGTGCGGCGGCGTCGTGGGCTCGATGAGCGTGCCGTTGACGTAGCCGTGCAGGTCGATCATGGTGACCGGCTGGGTGTCGATCATGATCTGGCGCATCGCGCGCACCTCGGGCTGGGAGGCGGTGACGAAGTCGCGGTTCAGGTCGAACCCGGCGCCGTTCTGCCGTACGCCGTTGACGCGGCCGTCGGGGTTGGCGGTGACGTTGAAGTACAGCCTGGTGCGCTTGAGCAGGTTCGCGATGGCCGGGTCGGTGCTGGTGGAGAGCTGCTCGATGGTACGCAGGGCGGCGTCGGCGCCCTCCCACTCGTTGCCGTGGATGTTGGCGTTGACGAAGATCGGCGCCTTGTACGCCCTGGCCAGCCCCCGGTCGCGGGCGGCGCCGGCGGGGTCGTTCTCGATGCGTTCGCGGATGCGGGCCTGCTCGCGCGCCTGGGCGGCGCTCTCCGGCGCGGTGACGGTGACGAGGTAGAGGTCGCGGCCCTGGGCCGAGCGGCCGATGACCTCCGCGCTCACCCGGTCGGAGCGCTGCAGGCCGTTGAGCCTGGGCGCGATCCCGTGGTACGGCACCAGCCCCAGCTTGATCGAGGCGTCGGCCGGGTTCTCCGGTGGCAGCGGGAGCTTGGTGTGCCGGGGGTAGCCGCGCTCGCGCGGCCATCCGTACGGGGTGGCGCCGAGCAGGGTGGCGGCCTGCTCGGGCACGTCGGCCGCGATCTCGTTGCGCTCCGGGCCGTTGCCGAAGTCGCGCACGGCCGAGGGCGGCGGCTCGGCGGGCTCAGCGGCCGCGGACAGTGGGAGGAGCATGGCGGCCGAGATGGCGGCCACGCCGAGCAGGGCGGTCGGGAAACGCACGAAACCTCCAGCGCGTCGAGGGTGAGGGCTCAGGAGGACGGTGGCCGGGCGCGGCGCCCGGCCACCTGACGATCACGGTTCGCGGTAGTCGGCGGCGACGCCGATCAGGGAGATCAGGCCCGCGGCGAACTCCTGCGCCTCCGCGTGCCCCTCTTCGAACGGCGGCTGGAAGCCCACGCCCTCCCACGTGCGCGTCGCGGGATTCCACAGGTCGGCGCCGACCTCGAAGTCCCACCCGTAGACGCCGTGGTCGTACCAGAGCTCGTCGGCGGAGTTCCCGGCCGCCGAGTACAGCACGTCGGTCACGGGGCCGGTCTGCTGCGGCCAGATGACGGTGCCGCGCTCGGCGACGATGGCCTGCTCGATGGTGCGGGCCGAGCGCAGGAAGTACGCCTCCTCGCTCGCCGTGGGCCTCGGCAGGGTGACGCGGCCGTTGAGCTGGTAAGCCCCGGGCGGCCACATGAAGTACCCCCCGTAGCTGTGCACGTTCATGGCGAACCGGATGTTGCGGTACTTCTGCGCCAGCCACATCACGTTCCGGCTCTCGGGCTCGGAGTGCTCGGCGGGGCCGGCGTAGGTGCCGCTCTGGCAACTGGCCGAGGCGCCGAAGTAGCCGTCGGACAACGAGCCGACGGCGTAGTTGCGGTTGACGTCCACGCCCCAGCTGTTGCGCAGCGCCGGGTCGGACTGCTGCGGCGGGCAGTGGTTGGTCATGTTCTTACGCTGGGAGTTGAAGTCGTAGAAGCTGTAGTTCGCCCCGTCGGGGTTGACGGTCGGCACGATGAAGATGTCCGTACGATCCAGCAGCCGCCGGGTGGCCTTGTCCCGCCCGGAGTTGCGCAGCAGCCGCTCGGCCGCCTCGATCGTGACCAGCGGCGTCACCCACTCCCTGGCGTGTTCCTGGGCGTAGGCGAGCACGCCGGTGCGTGAGCCGTCGCGGCGCGTGCCGATGCGCAGGGCCAGCACCTGCGCGGGCGCGCGGGAGACGTCGGCGGGGGCGTTGAGGAAGTCGTCGAGCTGCGTGGACGGCGCGGGCGTCAGGACACCCGCGCCCGGGTCGGTGCGGTAGAGGGAGGCCTTGACGGGCAGCCCCGCGGTGGCGTTGATCGCCGCGACGACCTGGGCGGAGGTGCTGACCGGCGCGCCGGACTCGCCGGTCGCCAGGCTGACGGTGACGAGCTTGCCGTTGAGCGTGACCTGCAGCGGCCGTCCCGGCGCGCCGGGATCGACCAGCTCGACGCTCAGGTCGTTGCCGCCTTCCGACCCGTAGGCGTTGGAGGTGATCACGACGGCCGCGCCGGGCGGGGTTCCGATGAGCGCCTGGGCGTGCCGCCGGTAGCCGTTCGTCCTGTACGGCAGCGCGATCAGCTCGGTGAGCTTGGGGAAGCGCCGGTGCAGGCTCTTGATCCGCTCGTTGAGCTGCGACGGGGGCATGTACTGGGTGACGAAGTCCTTCTGGTAACCGTGCCCGGCGCGGTCGGGCCGCTCACCGTCCGGCCATTCCTTGACCCGCGCGTCGGCCTTGCCGCCACCCGCCGAGGTGACGGTGATCGACTGCGGCTCGTCGGCGGCGGGCACCGGGGTGCTGAACTGGTGCCCCAGGTAGGCGCCCGCGTCCACGTACGCGACCATCTCCGCCTGCCCGGTGGTGCCGCGCCTGCCCCGCCACGCGACGGTGAGCGTGGCCGCTTGGGCGGCGCTGCTGGAGGCTTCGACGGACAGGAAGTACCCGTCGCGGGACTTGTACCAGACCGCCCGCTCGATGACGATCTGGTCTTGAGCCGCGGTGGCCTTCGCACTTGCCTGCGGCGGGGTGTCGGGGGCCAGGGTGGCGCCGAGTCCGCGCAGGTCGGCGAGCTGGCTCTGGGTGACGACCGCGTCGATCTGGACGCTGCCGTCGCGCTGGGGGCGTACCCGTTCTGTGAGGTCGGCGCCGGAGGCCACCAGCCGTTCCATGGCGGCGCGGTCCGGTACGGACAGCGTGACCAGCGAGACCGGCTCGGGGTCGGCCGGCCCGGCGACCGCGGGGGCCGACGGTGGCGCCGCCCCCATGAATGTCGTGCCCAAGATCAACGCAACAACCGCGGACGCCCGTAAGCCACGCATCTGCCCCTCCTGAATCGCCCGTATGGGGATCATTGAAGGCCGACAATGACCAACCGGCAAGACCCGATCAGCTCAGGAGGCCGTCACGTGCGGCACCGCCTCGTACGCCGCCCAGTCCGCGCTGATCGCGCTCGCCGTCTTGAGCAGCAGCGGAAGGTGCTCCTCCGTCAGTTTCTCCAACGAGGTCTCGGCGGCGTGGGCGTTGACGTTCACCGCGGCGATGACGTTGCCGAGCCCGTCGCGCAGCGGCGCGGCCACCGACCTGATGCCCAGGGCGAGCTGCTGGTCGGTGATCGCCCAGCCCTTGGCCCGCACCGAGCGCAACGCCGCCTCGCGCTCCTTGGCGTCGGGGCACCAGCGTGGCTCGACGCCCGAGCGGCTGGGCTCGGCCAGCACCCGCTCCACCTCGGCGGGCGGCAGCGCGGCCAGCAGCACCTTGCCCAGGGAGGTCTGCAGCGCGGGGAAACGGGTGCCGATCTGCACCGACAGCGCGACGATCTTCGGGACGGAGACCCTCGCGACGTACACGATGTCGGAGCCGTCGAGCTGGGCGATCGACGACGACTCGCGGGTCTGCGTGACCAGCCGCTCCAGGTGCGGCCTGGCGACCTCCCACAGTCCCATCGAGCGCACGTAGGAGACGCCCAGCTCCAGCACCCGCGGCGTGAGCGCGAACCCGCCCCGCTCGGCCCTGGCGTAGCCCAGCTCCTGCAGGGTGAGCAGGATGCGGCGGGCCGTGGGGCGGGCCAGGCCGGCGGCGGTGGCCACCTCGGTCAGCGACATGACCGGGCGGCCCGGCCGGAAGGCCCTGATGACCTCGAGGCCGCGGGCCAGCGCCTCGATGAAGTCAGGTCCTGTCTCACCACGTGCCATGTAGGCCCTCACTCGCTCAGATCTCGACGGGTCCGACTTTAGACGGTCGCCCGTCCGCACCACGGCCGATCAGAGGCGGTGTGTTTTGTCGCTGCGGTAGTCGGTGTAGGTGTACGGGTTGTCGAGCACCTCCCCCGTGGGGATGTCCGGGTTCATGCCCTTGTCCCAGGCCTCCTGTCCCATCTCGCCCTTGAGGTAGTCGATCGTGCGGTCCACCTGGGCCCGCGCGACGGCCAGGTCGATGCCCACCAGCCGGTGCTCGTGCTTGACCACCCGCCCGTTGACCAGCACGGTGTGCACGTCGCCGCGCTGCGCCTGGAACGCGACGTGGCCGAACGGGTTGAGCAGCGGGAACGACACCGGCGACGCGTCGTTCTTGATGAGCACCAGGTCGGCCTTCTGCCCCGGCGCGATCGTGCCGAGGTCGTCGCGGCCGATCGCCTGGGCGCCGCCTCTGGTGGCCCAGTCCACGACCTGGTCGGCGCGCAGGGCGGCGTGCGTGACCGTCTCGCCCTTGGCGTGCGCCTCCAGGTGCTCGCGCGAGCGGTCGGCGCCGAGTGTGGTCCGCATGGCGGAGAACAGGTCGCCGCTCCACCAGACGCTGGTGTCCATCGACAGCGAGACCGGGATGCCGTGGGAGCGGACGGCCCAGGTGGGCGGGTAGCCCTGCCCGGCGCTCTGCTCGCTCTCCGTGGAGACCGAGATGGAGCCGCCGGTGGCTGCGATGCGGTGGTAGGAGTCGGCCGACAGGGACGCGGCGTGCACGTAGATGGCGCCGGGAGACATGAAGCCGTGCTCGTACATCAGCCGGATGCCGTCGTCGCTGGTCGCGCCCCACACGCCGGCGTGCGTGGTGACGCTCACGCCGAGGTCTCTGGCCACCTCGAACGCGGGCTGCTCGGGGAAGGAGGGGTCGCCGAGCACGTCGAAGGCGATCTGGAAGCCGAGCAGGTCGTCGCCGGTGATCCGGCGGCGCACGAAGTCGCGGAACTCGGGCGCGGTCGTCCACTCGGCGGGCGGCTGCTGGATGTTGCCGTAGGCGAGCACGTAGCGCCCCGGCACCCCCTGCAGCGCGTCGGCGGCGGCGTCGGCGTGGTCGGGGGTGCGCAGGCCGTGCGACCAGTCCACGACGGTCGTGACCCCGGCGTCGAGGGCCTCGATGGCGGCCAGGGTGTTGCCCGCGTGCACGTCCTCGGGGCGGAAGAGCTTGCCGTACTCCAGGTAGTACCAGACGAAGTACTGCGTGAGGGTCCAGTCGGCGCCGTAGCCGCGCATCGCGGTCTGCCACATGTGCCGGTGGGTGTCGATCATGCCGGGCATCACGATGCCCCCGGTCGCGTCGATCTCGGCGGCGCCCTCGGGCGCCTCCAGTCCGGGGCCGACTGCGGTGATCCTGTCGCCGGTGACGAGGACGTCGGTGCTCGTGAGCACCTCGCGTCCCTCCATGGGTAGCACGGTGCCGCCGCGCAGGATCAGGGGGCGTCCGGCCTCGAACTCGTTCATGGCGTGCTCCTTACTAGCGAACGAGTGTCCGCTGTACGGTCACCGTCACTGTGATAAGCGGGCACGACGCTGTCAAGACGGTTGACGCAGTGGCTTCGCAATGTTGAGATCACCCTAACGGACAATCGTCCGTCTCACGGACGCGAGAATGGAGCCGGATGACTGACACCTCTGATCCTGGAGGGCCGCTGTCCGGCGTGCTGGTGGCCGACTTCTCCAGGGTCCTGGCCGGGCCGTACGCCACGATGTTGCTGGCGGACCTGGGGGCCGACGTCGTCAAGGTGGAGGGGCCCGGCGGGGACGACACCCGCTCATGGACGCCGCCCGCCCGGGGCGCGGCGTCCACCTACTACCTGGGGGTCAACCGGGGCAAACGCTCGATCGCGCTGGACCTGCGGGACGCGGGTGACGCGGGGCTGGCCAGGGAGCTGGCGCGGCGGGCGGACGTGCTGGTGGAGAACTTCCGGCCGGGCGGGCTGGCCAAGTACGGGCTCGACTACGCCGCCGTCTCCGCCGGCAATCCGGGCCTCGTGTACGCCTCGATCAGCGGGTTCGGGGCGGGGGCCGGCGCGCGGGTGCCCGGCTACGACCTGATGGTGCAGGCCATGTCCGGGCTGATGAGCCTGACCGGGGAGCCGGACGGGCCTCCGTACCGGGCCGGGATCTCGGTGTTCGACGTGATGGCGGGCAACCACGCGGTCATCGGCGTGCTGGCCGCGCTGCGGCACCGCGAGGCCACCGGACAGGGGCAGCACGTCGAGGTGAACCTGATGTCGTCGGCGCTCACCGGGCTGGTCAACCAGAGTTCGGCGTACGTGGC
This sequence comes from Nonomuraea insulae, assembly GCF_042656245.1. Lineage (NCBI taxonomy): Bacteria > Bacillati > Actinomycetota > Actinomycetes > Streptosporangiales > Streptosporangiaceae > Nonomuraea > Nonomuraea insulae. The sequence goes on along the minus strand of NZ_JBHSPA010000029.1, from coordinate 155,910 downwards.
CGGGGACGTGGTGCCGTACCGGATGGGGAACGCGCATCCGAGCGTGTTCCCGTACGAGCCGCTGCCGACCGCCGACCACGATCTGATCATCGCGGCGGCCAACGACGGCCAGTTCCGCAAGTTGTGCGAGGTGCTCGGCGTTCCTTCGCTGGCCGACGACCCGCGCTTCGCGCGCAACGCCGACCGTACCGAGCGGCGGGAGGAGTTGCGGCCGCTGCTCGTCGAGCGGCTGGTGCTCAGGCCGGCCGACGAGTGGTTCGGGCTGCTGGTGGAGGCCGGGGTGCCGAGCGGGCCGATCAACACCATCGACGGCGGGTTCGCGGTGGCGGAGCGGTTCGGGCTGGAGCCGGTCGTGGTGGTGGGTGAGGGCGCGCGGGCGGTGCCGACCACGCGGCATCCGATCCGGTTCTCCGAAACGCCCGCCGGGTACGCGCTGCCGCCGCCCGAGCTGGACGAGCATGGCGCCGAGCTGCGGAAGTGGCTGGGGGCCTCATGACCGAGTACCCGACCGCGCTCGGGGCGTCCTCGCCCACGTCGATCACGCTGCTGGGGCGGGATCTGGCCGCCGACGTGATGGGGGAGGTGGGGTTCGGGGAGCTGGCGTTCTGGCTGGCCACCCAGCGCCGCCCCTCCCCCGGTGAGGTGCGGGTGTTCGAGGCCGTGCTGGCCGCGCTGGCCGACCACGGGTTCACGCCGACCGCCATCGTTACGCGGCTGACGTACCTGTCGGCGCCGGACTCCGTACAGGGGGCGCTGGCCGCCGGGCTGCTCGGCGGCGGCTCGCGTTTCCTCGGCGTCACCGAGGACTGCGGGCGGTTCCTGCACGAGGAGCTGGCCGCGCGTGACCCGTTGCCGTCCGAGGAGGCCGACTGGGACGTGCTCGCCCTGGAGAGCGTGCGTTCGCGGCGGGAGGCCGGCGGGCTCATTCCCGGGCTCGGCCACCACGTGCACAAGGACGGCGATCCGCGTACGTCGCGGCTGTTCGAGATCGCGGCCGAGGAGGGGCTGTTCGGGCCGCACCTGTCGTTGTTCGAGGCCATCGGGCGGGTGCATCCGCGCGTCCTGGGGCGGAGGTTGCCGCTCAACGGGGCCGGGGCCTGTGGCGCGGCGCTGGCCGATCTGGGGTTGCCCCTGGAGCTGCTGCGGGGGTTCGCGCTGCTGGCCAGGACCGCCGGGCTGATCGGGCAGCTCGCGGAGGAGCTGCGGCGGCCGGTGGCCAACGAGATCTTCCTGTCGGTGGACCTGAACAACCGATCCATCCCACCTGAGCCGTTCCCGTCCGATGTCTCCGATGGAGGTTCACATGGCTGAGATCGTCGCGGTCATCGCATCCACCCACCATCCCTTCTACTACCGGGCCAGCACCGCCACCGGCGAGGACCGGCCGCCGTTCGCCGACGAGTGGGCGCGCAAGGTGGCGGCATTCAGGGAGACGCTGACCAGGGCCCGGCCGGACGTGCTGGTCATGGTCGGCTCCGACCACTTCCACCAGCTCTGGCTGGACAACATGCCGCAGTTCCTGATCGGAAAGGCGCCCTACTACGACGCGAACTTCTACAACGAGGAACGCGAGTTCGGGCTGCCGCGGATGGTGTGCAGGGGGCAGGAGGACCTGTCGGCGTACATCCTGCGCGAGGGCCTGGACGCGGGCTTCGACCTGGCCTTCTCCAACGAGCTGCGGATCGACCACTCGATCACCTGCCCGATCATCACCCTGCGCCCGCAGAACGACCTGCCGATCGTGCCCGTCTACACCAACATCTTCGCCCCTCCCCTGCCCCGGCCGAAGCGGTTCGTGCAGCTCGGGCGGACCATCAGGGAGCTCGTCGAGTCCTGGCCCTCCCGGCAGCGCGTCGCGATCATCGGCACCGGGCACCTGTCGCTCGAACTCGGCGGGCCGCGCCAGTTCGGCCCGCACGGCCCCGACCCCGAGTTCGACCGCAGGGCCGTGGAGTGGATCTCCTCAGGCGACATCGAGGGCTGCCTGGCCGAGGTCACGCTGGACAGCCTGCACCTGCCCGGGAACGCCACCCACGGGTTCATGGACTTCATGCTGATGATGGGGGTCGCGGGGGACGGCAGGAAGGCTGACTACGTGGACACCTACGACCTGTTCCACACCATGGAGGCGTACTTCACCTGGTACCCGGACGGAGGCGCCCGATCGTGAGCAAGTACCTGCTGAACAAATTCCTGTTCACCGTGGACCGCGACCCCGAACTGGTCGAACGCTACCGTGAGCAGCCGCGGGCCACCGTCGACTGGTGGGAGGCCGCGTACGCCAACCGCATCCTCGGCTGCCACACCGGCGAGTCGTCCACCTGGCTGCACTTCGACGACAGGGAACGCGAGGCGCTGGCCTCCCATGACTATCCGGTGCTGTTCGAGCTGGGGGCGCATCCGTTCCTGACGTTGACGTTGTTCATCGCGCTGTTCGAGCGGGATCATCCGCCGCTCGGGTTCCAGACGGAGTACGCGCGGCGGCTGGCGCACGAGCGGCTGCCGTACCCGGACATCGCCACGTGATGGGCGCCACGTGATGGGCGCCGTCTGATGGGCGCCGCGGGAACCCCGCGATCCACGGCCCCGCGATCGCCGATGCGTGCCGTCCGGATCGAGACCTGCGGGCGGCCACCCGTCGTGGGCGAGCACCCCTCGCCTGTGCCCGGGGCGGACCGGGAGCTGGTGCGGGTCGTCGCCGCTCCGATCACGCCGCTTGACCTGCTGTGCGCGGGCGGCACGTCCTACTTCGGCACGCCCGCCCTCCCGTACGTACCCGGCGTCCAGGGCGTGGGCACGGCCGGGGGGAGGCTCGTGTGGTTCCCCACCCCGGCCGGCATGGCTCCGGGGGACGGCAGCATGGCCGAGCTGGCATCGGTGCCCTCCGAGGACCTGGTCGAGCTGCCCGCCGGGGCCGATCCGCTCGCCGTGGCCGCGCTCGGTCTGTCGGCGGTGGCCGCGTACATGGCGCTGACCTGGCGGGGCGAGCTGGCGGCCGGTGAGCAGGTGCTGGTGCTCGGCGGGGGCGGCGTGGTCGGGCAGGCGGCCATCCAGCTCGCCCGCCTGGCGGGAGCGCGCCGCGTCGTGGCGGCCGCCCGCTCCTCCGCCGGCCTCGAACGGGCCCGTCTGGCGGGCGCGGACGCCGTGATCCCGCTCGGGAACGCTTCCGTAACGGAATGGGCCGGCACGGACGCCAGGACCTCGCCCGGAGACCCTTCCGTAACGGAACCGGCCGGCACGGACGCCAGGACCTCGCCCGGAGACGCTTCCGTAACGGAACCGACTGGCACGGACGCCAGGACCTCGCCCGGAGACGCTTCCGTGACGAAACCGGCCGGCACGGACGCCAGGACCTCGCCCGGAGATCCTTCTGTAACGGAACCGGACGCCAGGACCTCGCCCGGAGACACCGAAGTGGCGGCACCGGCGGGCGCGATCCCGCCCGTGAGCACCGATGTGGCGGAGCTGGCCGACCGGTTCTCCGCCGCCTGTGATGGGCCGGTGGACCTGGTGCTCGACCCCCTCTTCGGCATCCCGGCCGCGGCGGCTGCCCGCACGCTGCGCAAGGGTGGCCGGCTGGTCAACCTGGGCGGGTCGGCGTCGGAGACGTGCCCGCTCGACTCCTCCACCCTGCGGAGCCGCTCACTCCGGGTGCTGGGATACACCAACAACGAACTCACCCGGGAGCAGCTGGCCAGGGCCGTCGCGTTCATCGCGGAGCAGTCGGCGGCGGGACGGCTGGCGGTGGTATACGAGGTGTCGCCACTGGCGGAGGCCGCGGCCGCCTGGCAACGTCAGGCGGCGGGCACGGCAAGGGGCCGCATCGTCCTGCACACCAGCTAACCCCGCACCACCCGGCCCACACACACCACCCGGCTCGCCCACACCACCGTCTCGGGCGCGCCACCAGCTTTCGGCGCCGCTCTCTCGACGCATCTCAGGCTCACCGCACCACCCGCCCGCACCATCCGGGCCAGCCGCACCTCTGGCACCCCTCGCACCACCGGCACCATCGGCACTATCGGCACCACCCGCACCACCGGCACCATCAGCGCCACGGGCACCACAGGCACCAGGGGTGCCATCTGCACCACACGCGCCACGAGCCCACGGTGCCACCGTCTCGGCGTGCCACCGCTTTGTCACGCCGAGGGCAACCTCGTGTCACACGAGCTGGGCCGCTCCGACCGCGGCGACGACAACACCGGGACGTCTGCGACCGCCTCCCTCGCGACCCCGCCCGGCCCCTGGCGCGCGTCTCGCATCCCGCGTCCGCACCCCGCACCCGGCCCCTGGCGCGCATCCCACACCCCGCGTCTCGCACTCCGCACCCCGCACCCCGCACCCCGCACCCCGCACCCATGTCTCGCATCCGCACCCCGCGTCTCGCACCCCGAGTCCGGCCCGGGCGCCAAGCCCTCCCCCGAACGGCCCCAGCCGGCGTCCGGAACCGGCGTCCCCACGCGCGGGACGCCCCCACGGCCGAGGGGGTTCGGTCTGGATCAGGGTGGGCGGGTGGGGGATGGCGAACGGGTGGAGAAAGTTCGGGCGATCGGAAAGGCCGTTTTCCCGATGGTGAATTCACCCCCATATGGCCACCCCATTTCCCCATTCCGAGTAACCCCATAGAAACAAACCCTTGACAAACCTCACAAGCGCCCAATATTCTCCCACCTAAAATTATATCGATTTAATCCAGCGGAGCTCAAAACCATGAGACCCCCCAGCAGCATCCGCCGCGCCCTGGCCACAGGCTTAACCGCCCTGCTCTGCCTCCCCCTGACGGCGCTACCCGCGGCAGCGGTCACCTCGGGCGGCCACGGCTCCGGCATCCGGCTCGAACACCTGGACCGCGGCCTGGTAGCCGCCTCCACCAGCGAAGGCGTCTTCCTGAGCTGGCGACTCCTCGGCGAGGAGGTGTCCGGCCACAGCGCCTCGGGCATGACGGGCGCCGACTTCCGCGTCTACCGCGACGGCCGCCCCATCGCCACCGTGACCGACAGCACCAACTACCGTGACGCTACCGGCACCGCGGAATCCGAGTACCGCGTGGCCCCGATCGTCAAGGGGCGCGAAGGCCGGCGCAGCCCGGCGGCCACGCCGTGGGTTAAATCGTTTTATGATCTGCCGCTGAAGAAGCCCGCCGACGGAGTGACCCCGGCGGGAGAGGCGTACACGTATTCGGCCAACGACCTGAGCGTGGGCGACGTGGACGGCGACGGCCAGTACGAGTACGTGGTCAAATGGGACCCGTCGAACTCCAAGGACGTCTCCCAGCGCGGGTACACCGGCAACACGTACGTGGACACGTACGAGCTGGACGGCACCCTGCGCTGGCGCCTCGACCTGGGCGTGAACATCCGCTCCGGCGCCCACTACACGCAGTTCCCGGTCTACGACTTCGACGGTGACGGCCGCTCGGAGATGATGCTCAAGACCGCCCCGGGCACGAAGATCATTCGCTATGGGACCAATGGCCGGGTCATCTCCGAGCGCTATATCACGATGCCGCGCGAGGACCTCAAAGCCGGATACTCCAACACCGACGACTATCGAAAGAGTGCCGCAGACTATTTCGACCATGTTGTTGACATGTTCGCGAAATGGCACGAGCACCCGGAGGTCGTCGCCGGCCGCTGGCCCGCCACCCTGGAGGAGGCGTTCGGCATCGAGAAGAAGTACACCTACCCGCTCTCCCGCGCGGACGCGACGGAGCTGGCCACGTACTTCATCGATGTCTACGCACCCGCCCGCAGCGGCAACAACAGGCTGCGCGAGTTCGCCGGATATATCCTGACCGGCCCCGAATATCTGTCGGTCCTCGAAGGCGCCACCGGCCGCGAGTTGCAGACCATCCGCTACAAGCCGGGCCGCGGCGACGACGGCCTGCTGTGGGGCGACTACGCGATGGCCAGGATCGAGCCGGGCAACCGCGTGGACCGCTTCCTGTCCTCCGTCGCCTACCTCGACGGCAAGCGCCCGTCGGCGGTCTTCGCCCGCGGCTACTACACCCGCACCACGCTGGTCGCCTACGACTGGAACGGCAAGAAGCTCAAGGAGCGCTGGTACGTCGACAGCGGCCACGCCCCGATGTCCAACCCGTTCAACTCCTCACCCCACGGCGTCCCCGGCAGCAACCCGGAATATGCCGGCCTGACCACCCAGGGCTTCCACTCCATGGGCGTGGCCGACGTGGACGGCGACGGCAAACAGGAGATCGTGTACGGCTCCGCCACCATCGACGACGACGGCGACCTGCTGTACTCCTCCTTCGCCGTGGCCCCGCCGCAGAGCGGTGTGCCGGGCCAGAACGTCCGCCTCGGCCACGGCGACGCCATGCACGTCGGCGACTTCGACCCCGACCGCCCCGGCCTGGAGATCTGGACGGTGCACGAGGGCGCGTCGTCGGCCCCGTACGGCTGGGCGCTGCGCGAGGCGGCCACCGGCAAGGTGATCCACGGCGGCTACAGCGGCGTGGACACCGGCCGAGGCATGGTCGGCGACATCGACCCGGACATCCGCGGCCTCGAAACGTGGTCCTCGATGCCGCCCAACCAGGCGATCGACGCGGGCCTGTGGTCCGCGCGCGGCGACTACCTGGGCAGGAACGCCCCCGGCACGAACATGAGCATCCGCTGGGCCGCCGACATGACCACCCAGCTCATCAACGGCACCGCCACCACCGTCCTGCAGACCCCCACCATCGACGACTACAAGCGCGGCACGGTCCTGACCGCCGAGGGCACGCTGACCAACAACTGGACGAAGGGCAACCCGGGCCTGGTCGCCGACGTCTTCGGCGACTGGCGCGAGGAACTGCTGGTCCGCACCACGGACAGCACCGCGATCCGCATGTATCTCAGCACCGAGGTCACCAGCAGGAAGCTGTACACCCTCATGCACGACCCGCAGTACCGCGTGGACGTGGCCAGGCAGCAGACGGGCTACAACCAGCCCGCGTACCCGAGCTTCTACTTCGGCTCGGACATCGACTGGTCGAAGGTCCCCGTACCCAACCTCAAGTAATCCCCGCGTGTAGGCCGGCCTCCGGGCCGGCCTACACCGGCGGCACCCACGACAGGACGAACTGCGTGGCCCCGCCCTGCCGGACGGCCCACCGCCCCGCCGAACCGCAGCTCTTCGCAAAGGGCCGTACATGCCGAAGAGGGCGCCCCCGGCGACGGGGACGCCCTCTTTGAGCGGTTCTGCAACGACCGAGCAGGTCAGCCGGTCGGGTTCTTGACCGAAACCTGCTGGATCGTCGGGTTCTTGTCCTTCTCGGACCAGGCGCCACTGGAGAAGGAGACCGGATAGCTCTTCTTGCCGACCCCGTTGCCCCACTTGGTGACAACGTAGTCGATCTTGATGTGGCCCTCGCCACCGGCGCCGTCCACGCCCAGCGTGCTGGGGTTGAACCGGCCGCCGGTGAGGTCGGCGAAGGTCTTGGCGTCAAGGTCGAGCATGACGCCGTCGCTCGAGGGGTCGCCGGGACCGCGGTCACCGACGAAGAACGGCAGCTTCTTGCCCTGGTACATCACGTAGCCCTCGGTCATGAGCGGCCAGCTCGGGCTGGCAACCAGGCCCTTCTGCATGGGCTTGCCCGCGGCCGGGAGGCCGGTGTCACCGGCGCGGCCGGAGGAGTCGTCCCAGAAGTAGGACGCCGTGGTCGAGCCCTTCAGCACGCCCTTCTGCTCGGAGCCGGCATCGGCGTGGGCATCGGCGTGGGCCATGCCGGAACCAATGGTCAGAGCGGTGAGGGCGGTAGCGGCGAGCAGGGCAGTAGAACGCAGGCGAGCAGCAATCATAGTAAATTCAGGTCCTTAGGAAAGGGGACGGGAACTTTGCGCTCGCTGAACAAGACGTAGCCGGGCAACGCGGCCGTACGGACACTACGTGGAGCGCGTGAGAATCCCCAGAATCGGGATCTCAGAGATCCGGCAAGCCCTGCCTACATGCGTAGGGCACAGGGTCCTTCGCCGGCAACAGTCACGACATTACCGCCCAAACCGGACAAAGGCAAACGGACTACCACGAAACCGGCATAGATCTACCTTGAATGGTAAAGCGGATCCCGTCGTCGAGGTAGCCCATGGTCTCCAGTGAAGTGGACCCAGGGTGCTAAAGCGCTGGACACGTGGTGTCTAGGCTGGAGTCCGTGCACGACCATCCCGACCCCGACCAAGAACTGACCTCTGGCCGGCGGCCGCTTCCCGACAAACTGGGCACCGCGTTTCTCTACCTGTTCGCCGCGGCCCCCCTGCTGTTCTACTCACTCCTCCTGGCCGCCGCCGGCCGCACTCCCACGCCCGACATCGACATCCCGGGGCTGCTCACCGACATGGGCATCGGCGCGGCGGGCCTGGTCCTGTTGCCGTGGCGGCGGCGGTGGCCGTGGCAGGTGGCGCTGCTCACGGCGCTGCCGACGGCGTTCTCGTTCGCCATGAACGGCCCGGCCATCGTGGCGTTCGCGTCCCTGGCCCTGCACCGGCGGTGGCGGCAGGTGGTGCCGGTGGCGGTCGTGTTCTGGCTCTGCGTGCTCGCCTCCACCAGGTGGAAGGGGGAGTTCCTGCTGACCGCCCTCTACGGGCTGGTCTCGGGGCTCGTGTTCACCGGGATCACCCTCTTCGGCCTCTATCTGCGCGGGCGGCGCGAGCTGGAGGACGCCCAGCGGGCCGCGCAGGAGGCGGCGCAGGCGCAGCGGGTGGAGCAGGCCAAGCTGGCCGAACGGCTCAAGATAGCCCAGGAGATGCACGACGTGCTGGCCCACCGCATCTCGTTGCTGGCGATGCTCGCGGGCGGACTGGCCTACCGGAAGGATCTGGGTCCCGAGCAGACGCGCGAGACGGCGCTGGCGATCCAGGAGAACGCCCACCAGTCGCTCAACGAGCTGCGTGCCGTGCTCGGCATGTTGCGGCGCGACGGCGGGCTGGAGGCGCCGCAGCCGACGCTGGCGCACCTGGACGCCCTGTTCGAGGAGGTACGCGCGGCCGGGCAGCGGGTCGAGGTGGACGACACGCTGGACGGCAGGGAGTCGCTGCCGACGCAGACGGGGCGGCACGCGTACCGGATCGTGCAGGAGGCGCTCACGAACGCGCGCAAGCACGCGCCCGGCACTCCGGTGCGCGCCGAGATCGGCGGGCGGCCCGGCGCCGGGCTGCGGATCCGGGTGAGCAACCCGGTCCCGGACGGCGCGGCGGGGCCAGGCGGGCGCCTGGGGCTGGTGGGGCTGGCGGAGCGCACGCGGATGGCCGGGGGCACGATCACCCATGACGTACGTGATGGGCGGTTCGTCCTGGACGCTCTACTGCCGTGGGAGGCTTGATCCCGTGATCCGAGTGGTGATCGTCGACGACGACCCGATGGTCCGCACGGGGCTGCGCCTCATTCTCGGCGGCGAGCCCGACCTGGACCTGGTGGGCGAGGCGGGCGACGGGAAGCAGGCCATGACCGTGATCCGCGACCTGCGGCCCGACGTGGTCCTGATGGACCTGCGGATGCCCGAGCAGGACGGCCTCACCACCACCGAGCTGCTGCTGGCGCGTCCGTCGCCGCCGCGCATCCTGGTGCTGACCACGTTCGACGCCGACGACAGGGTGCTGCGGGCGCTGCAGCTCGGCGCCGGCGGCTTCCTGCTGAAGGACACGCCGCCGCCGAAGATGATCGAGGCCGTGCGGGCGGTGGCGAAGGGCGAGCCGGTGCTGTCACCGAGCGTCGCGCAGCAGGTGATCTCGGCGGCCACCGCCCGCTACGAACCGCGCCACCCGGAGGCCGCCCGCGCTCTGGCCGCGCTCACCGACCGCGAGCGGGAGGTCGCGATCGAGGTGGCCAGGGGCAGCTCGAACGCCGAGATCGCCAAGGACCTGTCGGTGAGCGTGGCGACCGTGAAGGCCAACATCACCCGGATCTTCGCCAAACTCGGGACCGACAACCGGGTTCACGTGGCCATGAAGGTGCGCGACGCGGGCCTGCTCTGAGCCGTGGCCCTCACCGGGACCGGACGACGGGAGACACGGTGCTGCCGCGCACGACCAGGGTCGTGGCGAGCTCTATCCGGGTGCCCGAGCTCCCCCGGGGATGGGTCAGCTCCTCGGAGACCAGCCGGACCGCCTCGTTGGCCATCTCGTCGAGCGGCTGCCGCACGGTGGTGAGAGGCGGCGAGAGCATGTCGCAGAGCATCGAGTCGTCGAACCCGACGACGGACAACTCGTCGGGCACGCGGACACCGCGCTCCGTGGCGGCCTGGTAGACCCCGGCGGCCTGCAGGTCGTTCCCGGCGAAGACGGCGGTGGGCGGGTCGTCGCGGTCGAGCAGCTCACCCCCGTACGCCTTCCCGCCCGTGACCACGAAGTCGCCGTATCGGGTCAGCGCCGGGTCGGAGTCGATCCCGAAGGTGCGATGCGCGGCCAGATAGCCCTCGTAACGATCGAGCGTGCACTGCGTGTCGAGCGGCCCCCCGATGAAAGCGATCCTGGTGTGCCCCAGCTCCAGCAGATGCGTGGTGGCCATGACGCCGCCCAGCCAGTTCGTGGCCCCCACCGTGGACAGGCGCGGGTCGCGCTGCCCGACGGGGTCGAGCAGCACCAGGGGCACGTGCAGCAGCTCCTCGATGGCCTCGATCTCGCGCTGCTCGGCCCGGGAGAGCGCGAGCACGATGCCGTCGGTGGTGCGTTTGCGCACCATCCCGATCCAGCGCCGCAGGTCGAAGTCGGCCCGGGCGGAGGAGGTGACGACGAGCGAGAACCCCCACCGGGCCGCCGCCTGCTCGGCGCCTCTGACGAGCACCTCGGCCCACGGGGAGCCGAGGCCGTCGATGAGCAGGTCCACGATGCCGACCCTGGGCCTGCTGGGCGCGCGCGGGGCCTCGTAGCCGGAGGTTCTGACCGCTTCGAGCACCTTGTCCCTGGTGGCGGCGGAGACGTGTTTCTTGCCGCTCAGCACCTTGGAAACCGTCGGCACCGACACTCCGGCGGCCGCCGCGACGTCAGCCAGCGTGGCTCGGCGCACCAAACCTCCCGTTTGCCGTGGTGCCGCGATTCGCGCGGGCACCAGCGAGTTTCGGAAACTAGACAGCCCTCTGACCTGGCCCGGCCAGCACATCGGCCCAGGTGGTTGACATGGTCACCAGCGGGAGCTTAGCGTAACGGCTCGGCAATGTCACGGTAACCTTTCGGAAAATTCACCAGAAACTTTCCGTACCCACAAGAGCGAACGAGGGTATATGCCTGCAGGTGTTGAGCGGCGGGTCGAGGAACTGCTGGCGGACATGTCGCTCCGCGAGAAGCTCGCGCAACTCGTGGGCGTCTGGCTGAACGTCAACCGTGAGGAAGGCGTCGTCGCACCCCTGCAGGACTCCATGCAGGGCGAGGACGTGCGGTTCGAGGCGTTCGCCCGGGACGGCGTGGGACAGATCACCCGCCACTACGGCACCAGCCCGGTCGACCCGAAGCAAGCGCGCTCGGCGCTGGCCGGGCGGCAGCGCTGGCTGCGGGACAACACCCGGCTCGGCATCCCGGCCCTCGCGCACGAGGAGTGCCTGACGGGGCTGGCGGCGTGGCAGGCCACGACGTATCCGGTGCCGCCGGCCTGGGGCGCGTCGTTCGACCCCGTCCTGGTGGAGGAGATGGGCCGCAGGATCGGGGCGAGCATGCGCTCGCTCGGCGTGCACCAGGGCCTGGCGCCGGTGCTCGACGTGATCCGCGACCAGCGGTGGGGCCGGGTCGAGGAGTGCATCTCCGAGGACCCGTACGAGGTGGCCACCCTCGCCGCCGCCTACGTGCGCGGCCTGCAGTCCACGGGCGTGATCGCCACCCTCAAGCACTTCGTCGGCTACTCCAACTCGCGCGCGGGCCGCAACCTGGCCCCCGTGCACGCGGGCGCCCGCGAGGTGGCCGACACGCTGCTGTTCCCCTTCGAGGTCGCGGTGCGCGACGCGGGCGCGGGCTCGGTCATGAACTCCTACGCCGAGATCGACGGCGTCCCGATCGCCGCCGACGACCACTACCTCACCCGGATCCTGCGTGACGCGTGGGGTTTCGAGGGCACGGTCGTCGCCGACTACTTCGCCGTGGCGTTCCTGCACACCCTGCACGCCGTGGCCGAGGACGCCGAGGACGCCGCCGTGCAGGCGCTGAGCGCGGGCATCGACGTCGAGCTGCCGACCGGGGTGGCGTACCTGACGCTCGAAGGCCGGGTCGACGAGGGCCTGATCGACGAGGCCCTGATCGACCGGGCGCTGCGCCGCGTGTTGCGGCAGAAGGCGGCGCTCGGCCTGCTCGACGACGACTACGACCCGGAGCCGGACGGTCAGGAGGCGGACCTCGACGACCCCGCCTCCAGGGACCTGGCGCGGCGGCTGGCCGAGGAGTCGGTCGTCCTGCTGACCAACGACGGCGTGCTCCCGCTCACGGGCAGGAGGATCGCGGTGCTCGGGCCGAACGCCGACGAGGTGGCCGCGCTGTTCGGCTGCTACTCCTTCGTCAACCACGTGTTGCCGCACTTCCCCGGCGTGGAGACGGGACTGGCCGCGCCGACCCTGCTGGAGGCCCTGCGCGAGGAGCTGCCGGGCGCGGAGATCAGAACCGGGCGGGGCACCGGCGTGGACGACGGCGACCGCTCGGGGATCCCCGCCGCCGCCCGCCTGGCCGCCGAGTCCGACGTGGCGATCCTCGTGCTGGGCGACCGGTCGGGGCTGTTCGGCCGGGGCACCTCGGGTGAGGGCTGCGACGTCGAGACCCTCGACCTGCCGGGCGCGCAGCAGGAGCTGGCCGACGCGGTGCTCGCCACGGGCACGCCGACCGTGGTGGTGCTGATGACCGGGCGGGCGTACGCGGTCCCGGGCCTCGTCGGGAACGCCGCCGCCGTCGTACAGGCGTATTTCCCCGGCGAGGAGGGCGGCGGCGCGATCGCCCGCGTGCTCAGCGGCGCGGTGAACCCGTCGGGGCGGCTGCCGATGAGCATGCCGCGCGCCACCGCCGGCCAGCCGTACAGCTATCTGCACCCGAGGCTGGGCGGGGCCGGTTCGGTCAGCAACCTCGACCCCGCCCCCGTCCTGGCCTTCGGGCACGGGCTGAGCTACACGCGCTTCGCCTACGCGGACTTCACGGTCGAGGAGGAGGTCGTCGCCGGGGAGCCGATCCGCTGCGCGGTGGTGGTGCGCAACGTCGGGGAGCGGGCGGGCGCGGAGGTGGTGCAGGTGTACGCCTCGGACCGGATCGCCTCGGTCACCCGGCCGGTCGCCCAGCTCGTCGGGTACGCCAGGGTCGAGCTGGCGCCTGGGGAGAGCGCGCGGGTCGCCTTCGACGTGCCGGCGCGGCTGTTGTCGTTCACGGGCAGGGACGGGCGGCGCGTGGTGGAGCCCGGCGAGGTCGGCGTGTCCGTGCGCCGCTCGGTCGCCGACGTGGTCGAGGAGCGCGCGGTGTCGCTGATCGGCCCGGTGTACGCGTTCACCGGCGACGAGCGGCGGCTGACCGCCGTGTCCGTCGAGCGGGACACCTGAGGATCACCGAAACTATGGGAGCAAGTGAGATGTCACGTATGGAAGGCTTCAGGCGGCGCGTGGGCGGTTTCGCCTACGGCGGTGACTACAACCCCGAGCAGTGGGATCGCGCCGTCTGGCGGGAGGACGTCAGGCTCATGCGCGAGGCCGGCGTCAACGCCGTCAGCCTGGGCGTCTTCGCATGGGCCTCGCTGGAGCCCGAGCCCGGCAAGTACGAGTTCGACTGGATGGACGAGATCATGGATCTCCTCCACGAGAACGGCGTCAGCGTCAACCTGGCCACCCCCACGGCCTCGCCGCCCGTCTGGCTCACCCACCTGCACCCCGAGGTGTTCCCCATCAGGGAGGACGGGCAGCCGTTCGGCTTCGGCAACCGGCTGCACTACGACCCGTCATCGCCGATCTACCGTGAGTACGCGGCCCGCATCACGACCAAGCTGGCCGAGCGCTACTCCTTCCACCCGGCGCTGGCGATGTGGCACATCAGCAACGAGTACGGGCCCACGTCGTACGGCGAGGCCGCCTCGGTCAACTTCCGCCGCTGGCTGAAGCGCAAGTACGGCGACCTCGACGCGCTCAACGAGGCGTGGACCACCCGGTTCTGGGGCCAGATCTACACCGACTGGGACCAGATCGACGTGCCGCACATCCCGCGCACGTGGATGAACCCCACCCGCCGCCTCGACTTCAAGCGCTTCACCTCCGACGCGCTGCTGGAGTGCTACATCGCCGAGCGGGACATCGTGCGCTCCTTCCGCGACGACATTCCGGTCATGACGAACTTCATGCGCTTCTTCCGCCACGCCGACTACTGGAAGTGGGCGCCCGAGGAGGACGCGGCGGCGCTCGACATCTACCCGAACCCGGCCGACGCCGACTCCCACGTGTCGGCGGCCTTCAACTACGACCTGTTCCGCTCGCTCAAGGGCGGCCAGCCGTGGATGCTCATGGAGCAGTCGAGCAGCGCGGTCAGCCAGTGGCGGCTCAACATCGTCAAGGAGCCGGGGCGGATGCGGCTCGGCTCGCTGCAGGCGGTGTCACGGGCGGCCGACTCGGTGATGTTCTTCCAGTGGCGGGCCAGCCGCGGCGGGCAGGAGCGCTTCCACTCGGCGATGTTGCCGCACTCCGGGCCGGACTCGCGCACGTTCAGGGAGATCACCGGCCTCGGGCGGGAGATGAAGCTGCTGGCCCCGGTGGCGGGCACGCGTTCGCGGGCGGACATCGCGATCGTGTTCGACTGGGACGGCTGGTGGGGGCTGGAGGAGGTCTTCGGGCTGCCGCGCTCCGACTTCAGCTACACCGACACGGTCATGCGGCACTACACGCCGCTGTGGGAGCGGCACCACGCGGTGGACGTGGTCTCCCACAGGTCGTCGCTGGAGGGGTACAAGGTGCTGGTGGTGCCGAACGCGTACCTGATCGACGACGAGGGCGCGGCGCGCGTCGAGGAGTTCGCCAGGAACGGCGGGACGGTGATCATGTCCTTCTTCTCCGGCGTCGTGGACGGCGACAACCGCGTGCGTCCCGACGGCTACCCGGGGGCGTTCCGCCGGCTCATCGGGGCCAAGATCGACGAGTACTGGCCGGCGCGGCCGGACGAGGAGTTCGCCGTGGAGTTCGGCGACGGGCGGCGGACGACGTCCACGTGGTGGCGTGACGACCTGCACCTGGAGACGGGGACGGCGCTGGCGACGTACGCGGACGGGCTGCTCAAGGGGCGGGCCGCCGTGGTCGAGAACCGGTACGGCGCCGGGCGGGTCGTCTACTTCGCGACGCTGCTGGAGCAGGAGGCGTTCGACGCCGTGGTGGCGGACGTCGTCGCGGAGGCCGGCGTGGGCTCCCGCTTCGACGGCGTTCCCGCGCACGTGGAGTGCTCGGTGCGGGGGGACGACTCCTTCGAGTACGTGTTCCTGCTCAACCACAGCGCCGAGGAGGGCGCGTCCGTCCCCGTCGGAGGGGAGGGGACGGACCTGCTCACCGGGGCGGCGGTCTCCGGGCAGGTGGCGCTGGAGCCCCTCGGCGCCGCGGTGATCCAGCTCGCCAGGGTGTGACGGGCACGTGAACTCTCCCGGCCGCTCGGGTCTTCCCTGGCCGGGGAGAGTACGCAGGTGGCAGGATTGCCGCCGTGGATCTCGAGCCCCCGGAGTTGCGGTCGTTCCTCGACTCGCTGCGCCCGGGTGAGCTGCTGTCCGGCGTGGTGGCGGCGCTGGAGCCGTTCGGGGTGTTCGTGCAGCTGGACGACGGGCCGCGGCATCCGATCTTCCCCGGCGTGGGCTTCATCTCGATCCCCGAGTTGTCCTGGGTGCGCATCGGGGCGGCCTCCGACGTCGTGCGTGTAGGCCAGCGGGTGCGTTGCGAGGTGCTGCGGGCAGGCACCGACAACGGCGAGGCGCGGCTGTCGCTGCGCGCCACCGTGGCCGACCCGATGCGGGACCTGCGGGTGGGGCAGGTGCTGGACGGGGTGGTCAGCAGGGTGGTGCCGATCGGGGCGTTCGTACGCGTCCCGAACGGTCTGGAGGGGCTGATCCATGAGCGCGACCTGGACGCCCGGGTCCGGCGTGGCGATCCCGTCATCGTGGTCGTGACCCGGATCGACGTGCCCCGCCGTCGCCTGGCGTTCGTCCCGCGTGGTCAGGGGGCCATGGACAGGACGAACTCCTCGTAGCCGTCGGGGAGCTTCGTTCCGCGCGACAACATCCAGCGCACCCGTCCCGCGCCGGTCAGGGCGAGGGTGGCGCGGTAGCCCAGCTCGACGTCCGCCCTGGTGAAGCGGCCGTCCGCGCCGCTCAGGTAGTCCTCAAGAGGATCGGTGTACGTGCTGAGCGCGAGCGCGGCCAGGTCCGCCCCTACCGGCCCCGCGCCCAGGGTGGCCCAGTCGAGCAGCACGGTCGTGCCCGCCGAGGCGATGAGGTTTCCTGCCGAGAAGTCGCCGTGCGACAGGACCACGAGGATGTCGTCGCGGCGCTGCCACAGCCGTTCGATGCGCGGGTCGGCCGCCACCGGGGCCGGTCGCGTCGCGCGACCCCGGTCAGGCGCGTCACGGCGCCGGTCGCGGCTCCGCTGCTGCCTTCGATCGGCTCTTCGTGGCAGGTCAGGGTGGTGCCCGGGCCTCCGAGAATCGACCTCAGCACCGCTGCGGGCAGGTCAGCCATCGCGCTCCTTCCCGTACGTGAGCGCGAGGCTGATCGCGGGCCGGTGGGCGGCGACCTGGTCCGGGGTCCACTCGGCGGGTCCGAGTTCCTGCGTGACGATGCGGTAGATGAGGGCTCGTATCAGCATCTGGCCCCATTCGGGCAGGTGTGACCAGCGGGCGGCGAGCGCTGGCGTGGCGTCGTACCAGCACAGGGCGTCGGCGACCGCGACCGCCGCCGCCCACGACGGCGGCCGCCAGTAGACGGGCCAGTCGATGATCGCCGGGGGCAGGCCGTCGGCGAACAACACGTTGCCCGGCAGGTCCCCGTGGACGGCCTGGGAGGGGAGATTCACCGGGCGGCGGGCCCGTACGAGGGGCTCCAGCAGGCCCGTGGAGTCCGCCGGGACCGCGAGCTCCTCCCACGCGACCCGATCGCCTGCGGACCAGGGGTCGTCGCGCCGGTCCAGGAAGCCGGGCCTGGGCAGGTGCGCGATCGCCGCGTGGAAGGCGACGCCCGCCCGCAGCACGTCGTCCTGCCTGCTCACGTCCGGCTCACCCGCGACGAGCCGGGACGCCTCCCAGCCTCGCGTCGCCCAGCTCCCGTCCGCCTTCACGGGACGGGCCAGCCGGAAATGGGGTGATTCCGGCAGGGTGGCCAGCACTTCGGCACGCCAGAGGGTCTCGGGGAGGAAGTCGACCGGCTTGAGCACCAGCGCCCCGGCCCGCCACGCCCCTCCGAGCCACACCGGCTCCCCCAGCCCACCGAACGCGGCGACGACACCGGGAGGGGGCGCCCCCTCCTGGTCGGCAGGGCCGATGCCATGCGCCGGACCGTCCTGGTCGGACGCGGCAGGGCCAGCGTGGCCTGCCGGACCGCCCTGGTCGGACGCGGCGGAGTCGGTGTGGTGTGCCGGGTCGGGTGTGGCGGTCATGGGGCGGTGGCGAGCCAGGCGTCCACCCCGGCCCTGAGCTGCTCCTTGACGGCCTCGGGGGCGAACGAGGCGTCGATCGAGGCGCGGGCCAGGCCGGCCAGGACCGTGTCGTCGTAGCCGAAGACGTCGCGCAGCCGGGCGTACTCGTCCGCCAGCGTCGTCTCCCCATCGGTGTTGATCGTGACCACAAGGCCCGCCGCCAGCAGCCGTGGCAGCGGGTGCTCGGGCAACGACGGCACGAGGCCGAGCAGCACGTTGGAGGTGGGGCAGACCTCCAGCGGGATCCCGCGCTCGCGCACCTCCGCCACCAGCGCGTCGTCGTCGAGCACCCGGATGCCGTGCCCGAGCCGCTCGCTGTGCCCCAGGTCGAGCGCCTCACGGATGCTGGCCGCCCCGGCCGACTCGCCCGCGTGGTGCACCAGGTGCAGCCCCGCGTCCCCGGCCGCGTCGAACACCGCGTCGAACACCTCGGCGAACGGCGCCAGCGGATGGCTCTCGTCCCCCGCCAGGCCGATCCCGATCACCTGCTCGTAACGGGTGGCCAGCTTGTACGTCTGCCACAACCGCTCCAAAGGCCGCCGCCTGGAGTGGTCGAGCAGCACCCGGCACTCGATCCCGTAGCGTGACCGCCCCTCGGCCAGCCCGTCGAGCACCGCCTCCAGCGGCATCTCCGGCTCCCCCACACGCTCCCCGTGGGAGGCGGCGGTGAAGGTCACCTCGGCGTAGCGGGTGCCCTGGGCGGCCTCATCGGCGCAGAACTCCAGCGCGATCCGGCGGAAATGGCCGGCCGTGCGGAGCAGGTCACGCACCTTGGCCCGCTGGTCGGCGAACTCCCTGAAGGTGGTGAACCCCGATTCGGGCTCGGGCCGGCCCCCCAGATCGCGCACCGTCCCCGGGCGTACGGTGCTCTCCAGGTGGACGTGCAGATGGGCCTTCGGCAGTAGCCGTACGTCTCTCACGTGCCGCAATACTATGGTTCGCCCGAATCGCCCGCACCCGAATTATCCCCCGCGGGCCGACTGGCGTACGGTCGGTTCGTACGGCGAAAGGAGCCGACCATGACCGCAGTCCTGGTCCACGGCGTTCCCGAGACCGCGGCGGTCTGGGACCCCCTGCGTGCGATCCTGCGCCGCCAGGACGTACGCGCCCTCCAGCTCCCCGGCTTCGGCTGCCCCCGCCCCGACGGCTTCACCTCCACCAAGGAGGAGTACGTGGAGTGGCTGGCCGCCGAACTGGAGACCGTGGAGGACGAGATCGACCTGGTCGGCCACGACTGGGGCGGCGGCCTGGTGGTGCGCCTGGTCAGCACCCGGCCCGGCCTCGTACGCTCCTGGGTCAGCGACGCCGCCGGGATCGCCCACCCCGACTTTCGCTGGCACGACCTGGCGAGGTTGTGGCAGACACCGGGCGCCGGGGAGCAGTTCTTCGAGCAGTTGCGTTCCGCACCGGTGGAGGAGCAGGCCAAGGCATTCGAGGGCTACGGGGTGCCGCACGAGCACGCCGTAACGATGGCGGCCGCCGCCGACCCGGTGATGGCGGAGAGCATCCTGGCGCTCTACCGCTCCGCCGTGCACGTGGCCGAGGAGTGGTCACCGGCGTTCACCGGCATCTCCGTGCCCGGGCTGCTGCTGACGCCGTCGGACGATCCGTTCCTGGCTGCCGACGTGGCGCGGGCGAGCGCGGCCAGGTCGGGCGCGACACTGGCCACTCTGCCGGGGCTCGGCCACTGGTGGATGCTCCAGGATCCGGCGGCGGGGGCGGCGAAGCTGGAGGAGTTCTGGAGCGGCGTCGCCAAGTAGGCCCGAACCAGGCTCAAAGCTTGGCTACGCGAGCTTGGTGATGCGGATCTTCGACTGCTTGTGCGGCGACCGTTCCCAGTCCTCCATGAACACCGCGCGCAGCTTGTGCTTCTCGGCGAGCGCGATGAGGGTCTCGGTGCGGTAGTAGAAGTCCTCGCGCAGCACCTGGTGTTCCCTGCCCTCGGTCCGGTCGAAGGTGAAGTCGAACCAGCCGCCCGGCTTCATCACCCGGCCCACGTGGGCGAAGCACTCCTCGATGACCTCCAGCGGGGAGTGCGAGAAGACGCTGTGCGCGTGCACGACGTCGAAGTGCTCGTCAGGAAGGAATGCGAAGCGCAGGTCGCGTACGGCGGTGAGGTAGGGCATCTTGTCGCCCAGCCCGTGCTTGACGATCGTGTCCTGGGCGGCCATGAGGATGTCGGGCGAGATGTCCACGCCGTAGTAGTTGCCGGTGTACAGGTAGCCGATGAACAGACGGCCTGCCCGCAGGTTGCCGCAGCCGATCTCCAGCATCCGGCATTCCGGCTTCAGCCCGTGCTCGACCAGGTAGTCGAACTGCAGGCGGCCCAGCGCCAGCCACCGCCTGTGGGTGTGCGAGCCGACGGCGCCCTCGGGGTCGCGCGCGGTGTCGGACCGCATGACCGCGCGGTAGTAGGCGACGTGATCCCGTGTACGCAGCCTGAACCACGTGTCCCGGGCCAGCCGCCGCAGATGGGGGCGGATCTTCCGCGGATTCTTGATCGCGTACGTCACTTGGTGGGCGAGGCTCGAACGGGAGCGTTTCACGCCTTGGAATCTAGGTCACCGTAACCGGCGTCCACCGGGCCGTTGGCGAAAGTCTTGGGTTCCCGTTGGCGTAGCTTTCCCGTGTGTGCCTCGTGCCGGGCGGCGCTTGGGTCAGGCCAGGTAGTCGCGCAGTGCCAGGGAGCGGGAGGGGTGGCGGAGCTTGGACATCGTCTTGGCCTCGATCTGGCGGATGCGCTCGCGGGTGACGCCGTAGACGCGGCCGATCTCGTCGAGCGTCATCGGCTTGCCGTCCGTGAGGCCGTAGCGCATGCTGATCACTCCCGCCTCGCGCTCGGAGAGCTGGTCGAGCAGGGAGTGCAGTTGCTGCTGGAGCAGCGTGAAGGAGACCGCGTCGGCCGGGGAGATGGCCTCGGTGTCCTCGATCAGGTCGCCGAACTCGCTGTCGCCCTCCTCCCCCAGCGGCGTGTGCAGGGAGATCGGCTCGCGGCCGTAGCCCTGGATCTCGATGACGCGGTCCACCTCGAGCTCGCTCTCCTTGGCGATCTCCTCGGGAGTGGGCTCGCGGCCGAGGTCGATCTGCAGGCGGCGATGGGTCCGCGCCACCTTGTTGATCAGCTCCACCATGTGCACCGGGATGCGGATCGTCCGCGCCTGGTCGGCCATGGCCCTCGTGATGGCCTGCTTGATCCACCAGGTGGCGTACGTGGAGAACTTGTAGCCGAGCCGGTAGTCGAACTTCTCGATCGTCCGGATCAGGCCCAGGTTGCCCTCCTGGATCAGGTCCAGGAAGAGCATGCCGCGCCCGGTGTAGCGCTTGGCGATGGAGACCACCAGCCGCAGGTTGGCCTCCAGCATGCGGCGCTTGGCACGTGCGCCGTCGGCGACGATCCACTCCAGATCGGCGCGCAGCTCGTCGGGCAGGCCCGGCTCGGTGTCCAGGCGCTCGGCGGCGAACAGCCCGGCCTCGATGCGCTTGGCCAGCTCGATCTCCTGCTCGGCGGTGAGCAGCGGCACGCGGCCGATCTCTTTGAGGTAGGTCTTGACCGAGTCGGCGGCGACGACATTGCCGCCGTCGGCGACATTGTCGTCCAGTTCGAGAACCTCTGCTGCTTGGGACAAAACTCTTCTCCTCGCTGGCTTTGGGTGGTGGACGGCGGCCTAAACTTAGGTCGCGCCCAACTTTAGGCTCCCCCGAATGAGGGGTCAACCTAAAATAAGGTCGAACCTAAAAATTTGTGGAAGACTGCGGCTATGAGCATCGACACCCTGGGCTTGAGGGAACAGAAGAAGCGAGAGACCAGGCAGACCATCTCTGACCACGCTACCCAACTGTTCCTGCAACGTGGCTTCGACCGGACGACGATTGCCGACATCGCCGCCGCTGCCCGGGTGGCCAAGATGACCGTCACCAACTATTTTCCCCGCAAGGAGGACCTCGCGCTGGACCACCACGCGGAGTTCGTGGCGGGCCTGGCGCAGACGGTCGCCCACCGTCCGGCCGGGGAGTCGGCGCTGGGTGCCGTGCGGCGGGCCTACCTGATGGCGTTGGAGCGGCGCGATCCGGTCATCGGTTTCACGGGGCGGGAGTTCGCCCGGATGGTCGCCGACAGCCCGACCCTGGTCGCCCGGCTGCGCGATCTCCACGACCAGCGTGAAGAGGCCCTGGCCAGGCAACTCGCGGCCGAGGTCCCCGGGGACCCGGTCATGGCCCGCGCCGTCGCCGCCCAGCTCGCCGCGGCGGACCGGCTCCTCTTCCGCGATCTCCAGGCCCGCATGATGGCCCCCGAAGACACCGGCGACACCGCCGGCGCGACGGGTGAGCACGGACACGGCGCCGCCGCCGACCACGGCCGCGCCACCACCGACGACCTCGCCGCCGCGCAGGCCGACCTCGCGCGCAGGGTCTTCGGCCTGCTGGAGCCCGCCATCGGCGGCTACGCCGGCAACTGAGCACGCCATGAGAAGAGCGGTCAGCCGGCCAGGCTCTCCACGTATGCCGCGGCCTCCCCCAGCAGTCCTCGCCACGTCTCCTCCTCCGGTTCGGGCAACCCCACCCACTCCCGCATCCGCCGGCCGCCCATCTGCATCACCTCGGCCGTGCCGTCAGCCACCAGGCTGGCCGCCCGCGCCGCCGGCAGTTTGAGCACGACGCGGTCCCTCGACGTCGAGAAGAAGGCGTAGACCTTCCCTCCGACCCGCAGGCCCTCCGAGTGGAACATGCGCCCCAAGCTCACCCCGGGCCGGGCGAGTTGCTCCATCACGAGATCGTCATAGAGCTCCTGGGCGGCGACCATCGATCTCTCCTCCTCCACAACCGGCGACGACCCTCAAGGTCCCACATGCCACCGACAGTTTCGACGAAGGATACGTCCCCCTGTGTCCTGATATTTCCGGTCAAGAGCCAACATGAACGTGCGCACGATCGGCGGCGCCTACTGCGGCAGGCCCGCTTCCGCGTTGCGCAGCTCGTCCAGGGCCTCGCGCAGGTACCCGGCCAGTTCCCAGGCGTCCGGCACCATCTCCCTGTCGGTGACGACCCCGATGTCGAGGGAGCCGTCGTAGGAGAAGGCCGTGATGTTCACACCCCCGCTCACCTCCGTGATCACCGACACGGGGTAGTGGGTGAGCAGCCGCGCGCCGCACACGTACAGGGGGAGCTGCGGCCCAGGCACGTTCGAGACGATCACGTTGATCGGCGGCGCCGCCTGCCCGACCAGCCCGAACGCCGAGCGCGAGGCCAGCCCCATGAGCGCGGCCGGCATCGACTCGCTGAACTCGCGCAACCACCGCGCGGGCGCCAGCGAGAACCGGTCCTTGATGCGGTGCATGGCGTGCCGGACGTGCTGGAGCCTGGCGACGGGATCGGCCACGTGGACGGCCAGCGGCGCCGTCATGATCGCCACCTGGTTGCCCGGCCCCTCCACTCCTGCGGCCCGCAGCGAGAACGGCACGCCGGCGACCAGCGGCTGACGCGGCACACCCCCGTGCGCGGCCAGCCAGGTCCGCAGCGCGCCCGCGCACACGGCCATGACCACGTCGTTGACCGTCACCCCGAACGCCTTGCGCACCTGCTTGATCTCCTCCAGCGGCAGCGACACGAACGCGAAGCGCCTGTGCGCGGACAGCGGGCCGCTGAACGGCGTCTTGGGCGCGGGCAACGTCGGCAGGTCCGGCGCCCGGCCGCTGCCGGCCAGGCGACGGGCGAGCCCGGAGACGAACCCGGTGCCCGGGATCCACGACACGACGGGGATCTCGTCCAGGTGCGGGATGGCGCGGGCGGCGAACCGTACGGCGTGGGCGGGGTTGCCCGCCAGCCTGGCCAGGCCGCGCGCGAGCATCCAGGCGGGCCCCGGCGGTGACGAGTCGCGCTCGGGTTCGGCGTGGAGCGGTGGCGGGGGCTCGGGCGTGATGTCGAGCAGCGCGGCCAGGACGTCGGCGCCGCCGATGCCGTCCACGGCGGCGTGGTGGATCTTCGTGTAGAGGCCCATGCGGCCACCGGCCAGGCCGTGGATCAGGTAGATCTCCCACAGGGGGCGGCCGCGGTCGAGGCGGCGGGCATGCAGGCGCGAGACCTGGTCGGCGAGCTGCCGGTCGTCGCCTGGCGGCGGCAGCCCGATCTCACGCACGTGGTAGTCGAGGTCGAGATCGTCCTCCTGCCTCCAGTACGGGTGATCCAGGCCCAGCGGCACGGTCGCCAGCCTGCGCCGCAGCGCGGGCACGTACGGGAGGCGCTGTTCGAGCAGGGCCTGCAGGTCGGCGCGGTTCAGGTCGCCGTCGAGCACGGCCAGTCCCGCGATGTTGGCGATGTTCGTGGCGGTCTCGAAATGGAGGAACTGCGCGTCCAGGGCGGTCAGCTGCGGCATGGTCACACCTCCGCCCCGAACGCAATCATGCCGCGCCGGTCACTTCAATAGACAGTGCCGTGGCGTCCGGCTCGGCGAAGGCCAGCAGCCGCAGCCCCTCCTCCTCCAGCGGGTCGAGCGCGACCGGGCCGAACGGGCTGAGGAGCAGCTTCGCCCTCTTGCCCGAGCGCTTGATCTGCCAGGTCCCCGCGGCGAACCCGTCCACCAGGTACACGGCCCTGACCCGCAGATTCTTGGTGGCCACCAAGCCCTTGTGCTCGTCGGCCAGCACCCGGGTCCTGTCGGCGTGGCCGAGAACCAGCGTGTCGAAGTCGGGCAGGAACCGGACGGGCGCTGGCACGTCCCCGCCCGGCCTGGGCGCGCCCGGCAGGTCGAACAGCTCCTTGCCCCCGGCGCCGGTCAGCCTGTCCAGGTCCATGCCCGCCATGACCTTGCGCAGCCCGCCGAGCCCCGACCAGGTCTGCACGTCGGCGGGGGTGGCGGGGCCGAACGCGGCCAGGTAGCGCTCGATCAGCGCTTCCACGCCCGCGGATGCCAAGGTGATGCCGGGCAGGCCGAACGCCGGCTCGCGGGGGAAGCTCCACCGGTCTCCCGTCGGCTCCATGACCAGCGGGGTGAGCATGCGCACCGCGTACCCGAGCGCCCTGTCGTAGGCGCCGGGAAACTCCTCCAGCAACCTCGGCCGCAACTCGTTGAACGTCATGGGCCCCGCCGCCAGCAGCCGGTCCGCGGCGGCCACCACCGCGCCGAAGTCGACCCCGTCGAAGCGGCGCGCGGCGGCGGCCAGCACGGGCTCCACCACCGGACGGAACGCCGCGAAGTCGGCCGCGGTCACCAGGTGCAGCGTGGCTCGCCACATGGTGGCGCGCACCAGCGTGCGCGCGTGCAGCGCCGTGTGCAGGTCGTCGCGCTCGAACCCCTCCAGCCGCGTCCAGATCCCCAGGTACGGGGGCCGCGCCTCCTGCGCCTGCAACCCGGTCAGCCGGTGCACGATGTCGGCCGCGTCGCCCTGGTGGCGGGAGAGAAGATGCTGGCGGGCCAGCGTGGCACGGTTGAGGTCGCGGAGGTTGAGCATTTACCTATCATGCCTTTCCCCATCAAAGAGGTACGCGCCACGTACCCCGCCCTGGCCGACGGCCACGCCTATCTCGACGGCGCCGCGGGCACCCAGGTCCCCCGGCCCGTCATCGACGCCATCGCCACCGCCTACCGGACGGGGATCGGCAACGTCGGCGGCGCCTTCCCCGCCAGCCACCGCTCCGACGCCATCGTGGCCGCCTGCCGCGCCGCCGTGGCCGACCTGGTCGGCGGGAACCCCGCGGGCGTGCTCCTCGGCCCCAACATGACCACCCTCACCTACCGCCTGGCCAGCGCCATCGCGGGGCCCGGTGACGAGGTGGTGCTGTCCAGGCTCGACCACGACGCCAACGTGCGCCCCTGGACCCAGACCGGCGCCACCGTCCGCTGGGCCGAGGTGGACCCGGTCACCGGGGAGCTGCCGGTCGAGCAGTACGCCGGCCTGATCAACGAACGCACCAGGCTCGTCGCGGTGACGGCAGCCAGCAACATCCTCGGCACCCGCCCCGACGTGCCCGCCATCGCCGAGCTGGCGCATCAGGCGGGCGCCCTGGTGTACGTGGACGGCGTGCACGCCACCCCCCACGGCCCCGTGGACATGCGCGCGCTGGGCGCCGACTTCTACGCCACGAGCGCGTACAAGTGGTCGGGCCCGCACATCGGCGCGGTCGTCGCGGACCCCGCGCTGCTGGAGACGATCAGGCCCGACAAGCTGGCCTCCTCGCTGGACACGGTGCCGGAGCGGTTCGAGACGGGCACGGCGGCCTTCGCCGACCTCGACGGGGTGACCGCCGCCGTGGACCACCTGGCCGCCATGGTGCCGGGCACGGGCAACCGCCGCGAACGCCTCCTGACCTCGATGGCCGCCGCGGAGGAGCACGAGCTGGCGCTGTTCGCGGTGCTGATCGCGGGGCTGGAGACGATGCCGCACGTCACGGTGTACGGCAAGCCGGCCAGGCGCACCGCCACCGCCTACTTCAACGTCACCGGGCACGCCCCGCGCCAGGTGGCCGAGCACCTGGCCAAACTGGGCGTGAACGTGTGGAACGGGCACAACTACGCCTGGGAGCTGACCGGCGCGCTCGGCATCCGCGACACGGGCGGCGCCGTGCGCGCGGGCCTGGTCCACTACAACGACCGCTCCGACGTGGACCGGCTGCTGGAGGGGGTGGCCCGCCTCGAAGGTCACTCGTAGGCGCGGGCCCGCAAAGCCAGCGTGACGACGGTGGCGTCGGCCGAGGTCATGACGTCGCGGCCGGTGGCGGAGGCGAACTGGTGCAGCCGGTTGAGCACCGTGTTGCGGTGGCAGTAGAGCTGCCTGGCCGTCTCCGCGACCGAGCCGGTGCGCAGGTAGCGCTCCACGGTCTCCAGCACGCGGGCGACGTCGCGGGCCGGCAGCTCCCCCAGCCCGCCGAGCGCGTCGCGCACGAGGTCGGTCCTGAACTCGCCGAGCATGCCCGCCGCGATCTCCGGCCACAGGTCGCGGGTGGCGAGGGGCCCGGAGGCATCGGGCGGCAGCGCGTACAGGGTCAGCTCGGCCAGCCGCACGGCCCTGGGCAGCTCGGCGAGGCCTTCGACGGCCGGGCTCACGGCGCACCGGACGCCGCGGAACCAGCCCTCGGCCGCGGCGGCGCCGGCCCGCGTGGGGAGTTGCAGCACGACGATCGACCCGGCGGGCCAGTCCTGCGTGTGCACGCGGACGCCGAGGACGGCGAGCTGCTCGCGTACGGGGCGGAGGGCCGTGAGAGGGCCCGGCGGGACGGCGACGACGGCGAACCACGCGCCCTCCTCGAAGCCGAGCACGGTGGCGGCCTGCCGCCGGATGTCGGGATGGCGCCCGTCGCTCTCCAGCAGCCGGGCGAACCACCGCGCCCGCTCGTCCTGCCTGGCCTGGGCCATCTCCAGCACCCGCTGCTGGTAGGCGGCCAGGATTCCCATGGAGTGGTGCTCCACCGCCTCCCACACGCGCGGCGCCTCGGCCACCAGGCTCGGCAGGTCGCCGGGGTCCGCGCGCAGGCGCAGCTCGTCCCAGACGACCCTGGCGTCGAGGCGGACGGCCTGCAGCAGCGTGTCCAGCGGCACGCCCGCCTCGGCCCTGGCCGCGCCGATCTCGGCCGAGGCGCCCGCGACGTGCTCCGGCACCGGCAGCCGGCCGATGAGCCGCAGGATCAGTTCGAGGCTGCGATGGGCGTCGGCCAGCAGCGTCTCCTCGGGCACGACCGTCCCGGCGTAGGGGGCGCCGAGCTCGCGGACGAAGCGGCCGGCGAGCGGGGCGACGTCGCGCACGAGCTCACGCGAGAGCTCTTCGACCGTCATCCGCGGACCTCCTCGCTTGTGCAAATGCACAGTCTAGTGGCGGTACCCGGGTGTCGTTTGGCAATTGAAGCGCAGGTCAGGGGCGCGACAGGGTGGCACCATGCAATCCTCGGCTCACCCCCAGCGGCCGGCTACCCACCCCCGCACCGTCGCGCTGGGCGCCTTCGCGGGCACAGCGCTGGAATGGTACGACTACTACGTCTACGGCACGGCGGCGGCTCTGGTCTTCAACGGCCAGTTCTTCCCCGAGCTGAGCCCGCTCGCGGGCACGATGGCCTCCTTCGCCACGTTCGGCGTCGGCTTCGTCGCCCGGCCCGTGGGCGCGGCCCTCTTCGGCCACCTCGGCGACCGGTACGGCAGGCGCCGCATCCTCATGGTCACCGTCGTCCTCATCGGCGTCGTCACGGGCTGCATCGGCCTGCTGCCGACGTACGCGCAGATCGGGGTGGCGGCGCCGATCCTGCTGGCCACGCTCCGCCTGCTGCAGGGCATCTCCGTCGGCGGCGAGTGGAGCGGCGCGGCAACGCTGGCGGTCGAGCACGCGCCGAAGGAGAAGCGCGGCATCTACGGCGTCATGCCGCAGATGGGCTCCCCGGTCGGCTCGCTGACGGCTACGGCGGTGTTCGCGCTGGTCAGCGTGCTGCCGGATGCGCAGTTCGACTCCTGGGGGTGGCGGATCCCGTTCCTGCTGGGGTTCCCGCTGCTGCTGCTCGCGCTCTGGGTGCGCAGCAGGGTGGACGAGTCGCCGGTGTTCCAGGAGATGCTGACCCAGCAGCGCGCCGCCAAGCGGCCGCTGGTCGAGCTGATCCGCACCAGCAGGTGGCGGCTGGTGGTCGGCATCGCGGTGTCGTTCGTGGGGATCGGCGGTTACTACCTGTGCGGTACGTTCCTGGTCAACTACGGTTCTGACACCGTGGGCGTGGACCGTACCGTGCTGCTCAACGCGGCCACCCTCGGCTCCTTCATCAACCTGTGCCTCTACCCGCTGTTCGGCCGGATCGCCGACCGCGTCGGGGCCGGGCCCGTGGCGATCTGGGGGGCGGCGGCCTCGGCCGTGGCGGCGTTCCCGATCTTCTGGCTGGTCGGGCTGGGCACCCCCTTCGGGGTCGCGGCCGGGCTGGTGGCCGGCGTGGTGCTGGTGTCGGTGAGCTACGCCGCCTGCGGGCAGTTGCTCAGTGAGATGTTCACCCGCGAGGTGCGCTACTCAGGGGTGGGACTGTCGTACAACGTGTCCGGGGCCATCAGCGGGTTCGTGCCGCTGGCCGCGACCGCCCTGCTGGCCGCGACCGGGGAGAGCCTGTGGCCGGTGGCGGTGATGTTGCTGGTGTTCTCGCTGATCACGTTCTTCGCCGCCGTGGCGGCCCAGCGGCTCAGGATCGCGGAACTGTGACGTACGGAAAGGACTGTTCATGAGCACGATCGCCGACGACGGCGCGCAGCCCGAGCACTACTACCACAAGCTGGTCGGCCCCGAGCCGGAGCCCGCCTTCCAGGACCCGGCCGAGCTGGAGCGTTACTGGGGCCGCCGCTGGGGCGCCGCGGACGAGATCAGCCCGCTGCGCACGGTGCTGGTACGCCCTCCGAGCAGCGGGCTCGCCGACATCACCGCCGAGGCGTGGGATCCCCGGGCCGGCGCGCTGGTCGATCCGGAGCGGCGGTGGTACTGGCGCGGCGACAAGGCGCCGAACATGCAGCTCGTGACGGAGCAGCACGCGGCGCTGCTGTCCGCGCTGCGTGCCGAGGACGTCGAGGTCGTCGAGGCGCCGGAGCTGCCCGGCCACACCAAGTCGGTCTTCACCCGCGACCCGATGCTGACCGTGCCCGGCGGGGCCGTCATCACCCGGCTGGCCCCGCGGATGCGGCGCGGTGAGGAGGCGTCGGTGACCAGGACGGTCGCCGGGCTCGGCATGCCGATCCTCGGCACGATCATCGGCGCGGGGCTCGCGGAGGGCGGCACGTTCGTCAAGCTCCGGCGTGACCTGGCGGTGTTCGGGTTGTCGATCCGGTGCAACCCCGAGGGGGCGCGGCAGCTCGCCGGGTTCCTCGAACCGCTCGGCATCGAGCTGGTGACGGTGCCGCTGCCGGGGTACACGATTCACGTGGACGGGCAGTTCCACATGGTGGATGAGGATCTGGCGCTGGCCAACACCCACCGCCTGCCGCATGAGTTCCTCACCCGGCTGGACAGCCTGGGGATCAAGGTCGTCTCGCCGCACCCGGACGAGCAGTACGCCTGCAACTCGCTCACGATCCGGCCGCGGCGGCTGCTGTTCCCCGCGCACTGTGTGCGCACCGCCGACCGGCTGGCCGCCGAGGGTGTGGAGATCGTGCCGGTGCCGTACGACGAGATCCTGAAGAACGGCGGCGGCATCCACTGCTCGACCATGGAACTCGTCCGCGACTGGTAGGTATCGATGCATCTGACTCCGGCGGAGCACGACCGCCTGACCGTCTTCACCGTGGCGGAGCTGGCCCGGCGCCGCCGCGACCGGGGCGCCCTGCTGTCGGCGCCCGAGGTCGTGGCGCTGGTCGCCGACGCGGTGTTCGAGGCCGCCTGGGACGGGCTGCCGATGGAGGCGGTGATCGCGGCCGGGCGCGGCGCGGTGCGCGCGGAGGAGGCCAGGCCCGGGGTCGCGGCGCTGGTCCGCCGGGTCGAGGTGGACGCGCTGTTCCCGGCCGGCACGGCGCTCGTGGCCGTCGACGACCCCCTGGGCAGGCGGCCGGATCCGGCCGACCCGGGGGCCGTCATCCCGGCGGCGGCCGGGCAGGCCGCCCTGGTGCCGGGACGCGACCGGGTGGAGATCGAGGTGACCAACACCGCGGACGTGGACGTGCACGTCTCCTCGCACTACCCGTTCTGGCAGGCCAACGCGGCTCTGTCGTTCGAGCGGGAGGCGGCCCGCGGACGGCGGCTGGACGTGCCGGCGGGCAGCAGCCTGTGCTTCCCGCCGGGGGTGACGGTCACCGTGCGGCTGGTCATGCTGGGCGGCGCGGCCACCGCGCCCCGGCTCACGCTGGGAGACGAGAAATGAGCTTCGGCAGAGCACGGGGGCGAGGAATGGGCTTCGGGAGAGCGCGGGGGCGAAGGATGGGCTTCGGCAGAGCGACTGGGGGCGAAGGATGAGCTTCGACAGGGCCACCTACGCGGCCGTGTACGGCCCGACCACCGGCGACCGGGTGCGCCTGGCCGACACCGGGCTCGTGGTCGAGGTCGAACGCGACGACACCGAGGCCGGCGACGAGCTGCTCGGCGGCTGCGGCAAGACCGTGCGCGAAGGGCTGCTGCTCACCAGTGGCGCCCGTTCCTCCGAGCTCGACGTGGTCGTCACCAACGCGCTCGTCCTCGACCCGCTGCTCGGCGTGGTCAAGACCAACATCGGGATCAAGGACGGCCGGATCACCGGGCTCGGCCGGGCCGGGTCGCCCGACGCGGTCGACGACGTCGATCTCGTGGTCGGCCCGCACACGGCGATGATCCCCGCGGAAGGGCTGATCGTCACCCCCGGCGTGGTCGACTCGCACGTCCACCTGTCCAGCCCCGCGCTGCTCGACGTGGCGCTCTCGGCCGGTGTGACCACCGTGGTCGGCATGGGCATCGGCGGCGTGTGGGACATCGGCGTCAACCCCAAGCGCAACCTCGACCTGATGATCGAGGCCTGGCGGGAGGTGCCGGTGAACGTGGCCTTCCTCGCCCGCGGCTCCTCGGTGCGGCCGGCGCCGCTGGAGGCCGCGGTGCTCGGCGGGGCGGGCGGGTTCAAGGTGCACGAGGACTTCGGCGCGCAGCCCGCGGTCGTGGACACCTGCCTGGCGGTGGCCGATGCCGCCGACCTGCCGGTGGCGCTGCACACCGACTCGCTCAACGAGTCGGGCCTGCTGGCCGACACCATCGAGGCGACGCGGGGGCGCACGGTGCACGCCTACCACGTCGAGGGCGGCGGCGGCCATCCCGACCTGCTGGAGATCCTGGCGCACGCGCACATCCTGGCCTCCTCGACCACGCCCACGCTGCCGTACACGGTCAACACCGTGGCGGAGCTGTTCCCGATGACGATGACCGTGCACCGGCAGAACGCGCTGCTGCCCGGCGACGCGGAGGTGACCAGGAGCCGCGTGCGGGCGAGCGCGATCGCGGCGGAGAACGCGCTGCACGACGCCGGCGCGGTCAGCATCGTCAACTCCGACTCGATGGGCATGGGCCGGGTCGGCGAGACCGCCCGCCGCACGTGGCAGCTCGCCGCGCACGCGAAGTCGGTCTCGGCGGAGAACGGCCGGCACGACAACGAGCGGGTCCTGCGTTACCTCGCCAAGATCACCATCAATCCCGCGATCGCGCACGGCATGGCCGGCCAGATCGGCAGCCTGGCCCCCGGCAAGGTCGCCGACCTGGTGTTGTGGCACCCGGCGTGGTTCGGCGCGAAGCCCGAGCTGGTCGTGAAGTCCGGGTTCGTGGCCTGGGGCGTGAGCGCGTCGGGCGCGGCGTCCACGCGGGCCGGGCAGCCGCGCGCCTACCGGCGCTTCTTCGGCGCCATGGGCGACGCGCCGCGGCGGCTGGCCCACGTCTTCGTCGCGCGGGAGGCCCTGGAGGACGCCGCCGCGCGGCGGGCGCTGCCGGCCGGGGCGAGCTACCTGCCGATCCACGGCTCTCGGGGGCTCACCCGCGCGGACATGGTCCGCAACACCGCTGTCCCGCACGTACGGGTGCCGCGCGACGGCGGCCCCGTCCTGGTGGACGGCAGGCCGACGGGCCTGCCGCCGGCCACCGTGCTCCCGCTCACCCAGGTGCATCATCTGGCGTGACCGATGCACGGTTGAGCAACAGCCAGAGTGCGCAAGTAGGTGAACGGTAAAACCTGGGGCGAGACTTTCCCTGGGACGGGTCGTGGGGGAAGTCTGGGTATGCCGGCCTGGTTGACGTGGGTGTAAGCGAAGGAAAACCCAGTGCTGGTTCGACGACCGGCACGTGATCAACCGGGGGATGTCATGTCGATTCTGCATTATTTCGGCCTGACCCGCTTCCGCGCCATCCCGATTCCACCTGGGCCCGATGGTGGCGACAGTGGCCGCAGCTCGCGTCGGCGGCGTAGGCGCCGCTGAGGCGCGAGGAAGGACGTGCAAGCACGCGGTTCCCGTCTTCGGGGGCCGCGGCTGGCATTTGCGGGGCGAAACGCGTCTGCGAGGTGAAACGCGCGCCCGCGGGTGAAACGCGTCGGCCACCGCAGCGAAACAAGGTGGAAATCGCCTCTTCCCCGACGGCCGTTTCTTTCCTATCCTCATGCGCAAGAGACTCTGTGAACGTTCACAGAGGTCAGATGCCCCAATCTGTGCCCTAAAGGCGTGTTCATCAGGCACGTCTGCTCTCCATCAGTCCGTGAGCGTTCACAGAAAGAGGTCGGCATGATCGGGTATCGCTTACGCAGGCTCCTCCTGGCCCTCACGACGCTGGTCGCGGCCGTCTCCCTGAACTCCGCACCCGCCGCGGCCGCCACCCTGTCCATGCGCGGCGCCGACATCTCCTCCGTCCAGCGCAGCCTGGACCTGGGCGCCAAGTACTACAACGCCTCCGGCACGGCCGCCGACCCCCTCGACATCCTGGCGGCGGCGGGCGTCAACTACGTCCGGCTGCGCATCTGGAACAACCCGCCCAGCGGCTACAACAACAAGGCGAAGGTCCTGGCGTACGCCAGGACGGTCAAGGCCAAGGGCCTGCGCCTGATGATCGACTTCCACTACTCCGACACGTGGGCCGACCCCGGCAAGCAGTACAAGCCGGCGGCCTGGGCGAGCCACGGCATCGGCCAGCTCCAGACCGACGTCTACAACTACACCTACGACATCTGCAACAGCCTCAAGGCCCAGGGCACCACCCCGGACAGCGTGCAGATCGGCAACGAGATCAACGTCGGCATGCTCTGGAACGACGGCAGGGTCGTCAACAACGACTTCACCAACCTGAGCCTGCTGCTGAAGGCCGGCTACAACGCCACCAAGGCGTGCAACAGCGGCACCCAGGTGATCATCCACACGGCCAACGCCGACAACCTCGACCACGCCCGCTGGTTCTACGACGGCATCCGCGCCAAGGGCGTGCCCTGGGACATCACCGCGCTGTCGTACTACTGCATGTGGCACGGCTCCCAGTCCACCCTCTACAACGTGATCACCGACACCCGGACCCGGTACGGCAAGCCGGTGATCGTGGCCGAGACCGCCTACCCGTTCACCTCCGCCAACGCCGACAGCGAAGGCAACGCCATCGGCGGCACGGCCCCGTGCTCCGGCTACCCGGCCACCTGGGCGGGGCAGGCGACCAACTTCACCCATGTCCAGAACACCGCCCGCAACGCCGGCGCGATCGGCGTCTTCTACTGGGAGCCCACCTGGTACGCCATCGCGGGCAACGGCTGGGACCCGGCCAACATGAACGGCACCGGCAACCAGTGGGACAACATGGCCACCTTCGACTGGACCGGCCACGTCAACCCCGGCATCAAGTGGACGCCGTAGACATCCCGCGCTCGGGGAGCTCCTGTATCCTCGGTCCATGCCCACCGAATCGACAGCACCGATGGGCACTGATCTGTCCCAGTCCTACCGCGGGCTGCTGACCGAGCGCATCGCGCGTCAACTGGAGCACGGCATCCGCTCCGGGGACATCCAGGTGGGAACCAAGCTCCCCTCCGAGCGTGAGCTGGCCGCCCAGTTCGGGGCGAGCCGCAACGTCGTACGCGAGGTGCTGCGCCGCCTGGAGGCGCAGCACATGATCGACGTGGCCCCCGGCCGTGGGTCGTTCGTCCGGGAGCAGTCCTCCCAGCACGCGCGCAACTACGACGCGCTCTACCGGGCGGGCCGGCCCACGGTGCGCCAGCTCATCGAGGCGCGCATCCCGCTGGAGGTCGAGATCGTCGGGCTGGCGACGGAACGCGCCGACCAGGCCCAGCTCGCGGCCATCGGGCGGGCCAACGACGCGTTGCTCAAGGCGACCGACGTCGTCGACAAGGCCCATGCCGACCTCGACTTCCACGACGCGATCGCGCAGGCCAGCGGCAACCCGGTGCTGCGGATCATGTTGTCGTCGATCAGCGGCATGATGTTCGAGATGATGCTCCGCTCGCACTCCGATCCCACCATCGGCGAGCCGGGCGTCCCCCACCATTTCGAGATCTTCGAGGCGATCACGGCCCGCGACGTCGATCGGGCCAGGAGCTACATGCGTGAGCACCTCACGCTCGGCCTGCGCACCTACGGCAAGGACCTCGACCTGAGCGTGGACGTGATGGCGAGGCAGCACATCGAGACGCTGCTGAGCCAGTCCAAAAGCCGTAACTGACCCACCGTCCTGACTGACCTGCTCTGGTCATAGTGAAGTCGGACTGCTATGGTCCAACCGGTCCTACCAGTTGGACCGTTGTGAGAAAGCCGAGCATGAGCATGTCCATCAACAGCCATCACCTCAGCCGCCGCTCCTTCGGCAGGCTCGCGGCAGCGGCCGCGGTCTCGCTCGGCGGGGCGGCGCTCACGGGCTGCTCGACCGAGAGCGGCAAGCCCTCCCCGGACACACCACTGCGGGTCATGGGGATCAACCATGTCTGGTCCCAGGCGGTCACGAAGCTGCTCCCCGAGTTCGAGGAGCGCATCGGCCGCCGGGTGTCGATGTCGCTGCTCACCGCGGACCAGCTCGCCAACAGCTACAACGTCAAGCTCAACGCCTCGGCCACCGACATCGACGTCATGATGGTCCGGGCCCTGCAGGAGCAGCTGCTCTTCGCCCACAACGGCTGGCTGGCCGACCTCACCACCCTGGTGGAGGGCGACGCGGCCTACGGCTGGGCCGACTTCCTCAAGGCGCCGCGCGAGCGCTCCGTCACCGCGGGGAAGGTCCTCAGCGTCCCGGTGGTGACCGAGCGGCCGGTGTTGTACTACCGCAAGGACCTGACCAGCGCGCCGAAGACGCTCGACGAGCTCATGG
Organism: Nonomuraea insulae; assembly: GCF_042656245.1. Classification (NCBI taxonomy): domain Bacteria; kingdom Bacillati; phylum Actinomycetota; class Actinomycetes; order Streptosporangiales; family Streptosporangiaceae; genus Nonomuraea; species Nonomuraea insulae. The sequence goes on along the minus strand of NZ_JBHSPA010000029.1, from coordinate 120,582 downwards.
AGACGGCGCTGCGGCTCACGAAAGGCGACGTCTTCGGCTTCGTGGGAAGGGGGCAGCGCAGCGGCGCGGTCAGCATGTGGTCGAGCTTCCTGTACTCCTACGGCGGCGACTTCACCATCGACGGGCGGTCGGGCATCGGCCGGCCGGAGGCGATCGCCGCGTACGAGTACTACGGCAGGCTGCTGGAGCGGGCCGGGCCCCCTGGCGCCACCAACATGAGCCTGGAGCAGGCCATGCCGATCTTCGCCCAGGGCAAGGCGGCCTTCTACGTGGACGCCGACGCGATCTACAGCAACTTCCTCGACCCGAAGATCTCCATCGTCCAGGACACCGTCGGCTTCGCGCCGTTCCCCGCGGGCCCCGCGGGGGCGCGGCCGTTCAACATCCCGTCGTGGAGCCTGGGCATCAGCGCGTTCTCCCGGCTGCGCGGGGAGGCGTGGGAGTTCCTCCGGTGGGCCTCCAGCCCCGAGATGGTCAAGCGGCTGCAGGCGGACGGCATCCCGGGCGCCCGGCAGTCCGCCTGGTCGGACCCGGCCACGCTCGCCTCGTTCCCCTCCGACCTGGCCGGCACGATGCAGGCGCAGGCGCGGACCGGGCTGGGGATCGACCGGCCCGACGTGCTGCAGGTCGGCCGGGCCCGCGACATCATCGGCCGGCCGCTGGTGGCCGGGATCCTCGGCGAGCCGGTGGCGCCGGTCGCCAGGGAGGCGGACGCCGAGTTCGCCGACTTCCTCGTCCGCGACAACCGCCACAGGGAGGGCTGATGGCTGTCACTCGGAGCAGGCGGACGTTCGAGCAGGCCAACCGCCGGCTGAAGTGGACGATGCTCACCCCGGCGCTGGCGTTCGTCGGCCTGATGATCGTCTTTCCGCTGCTGTTCACGCTCAACCTCAGCCTGACCGACGCCTTCGGCGCGGTGAACGCCGGCAAGGGCTACGTCTGGCTGCGGAACTTCGGCGACGCCCTCACCGACGTGCGCCGCTTCTGGCCGGCCGCCGGGCGCACGGCCCTGTTCACGGTCGGCGCCGTGCTCGCCGAGACCGTGCTGGGCCTGGCCCTGGCGATGTTGATGCGCAGGCCGTTCCTGGGCAGCCGCTGGGTCCGCACGGTGCTCATCATCCCCCTGCTGACCACGCCCGTCGCGGTCGGCATCCTCTGGCTGCTCATCCTCGACCCCACCAACGGCATCGCCAACCACCTGCTCGCCTCCGTCGGGATCGCGCCGCAGGAGTTCCTCGGCTCGGTCAGCCAGTCGCTGCCCATCCTCATGCTGATCGACGTGTGGCAGTGGACGCCGATGATGACGCTGCTGCTGCTCGCGGGGCTGTCCACGCTGCCGGAGGAGCCGGAGGAGGCCGCCCACGTGGACGGGGCGAGCATGTGGCAGCGCTTCCGGTACGTCGTGCTGCCGATGCTCGGCACGACCCTGATCACCGCCGTGGTGCTGCGCTCCATCGACGCGCTCAAGACCTTCGACATCCTGTACGCCACCAAGGGCCCGGGCGGCGGCTCCAGCTTCGAGGTGGAGACCCTCAACGTCTACGCCTACGGCCTGACCTTCGACTACCAGGAGTACGGCCTGGCCTCGGCCGTACTCGTCCTGTTCACCCTGGCCATCGTCGGCGTCGTGGTGCTGCTCCGGCGCCGTCCTGGAAGGAAGTCCGCATGAGCTCCCCCGGCTCCAGGCGACGTGTGCTGTCCTGGGTGCGCGGCGCCGCCATCACGGTCGTGTGCCTGGCCTTCGTGCTGCCGATCATCTGGATGTTCGCCGCCGCGTTCAAGACGAACGTGCAGGTCACCGACCCCAGCGTGGGCCTGCTGTTCTCCCCCACCCTGGACAACTTCCGCAACGTCCTGGCCGACGGGGACGTGCTGGCCTCGCTGCGCAACTCCCTGATCGTGGGCGTGGTGTCCACCGTGCTGTCGGCGATCATCGCCGTGCCCGCCGCCTGGGCGGTCGGGCGGTTCCGGATGCGCAGGACCGGGTCGCTCGTCCTCGTGGCGCGCATCGTCCCGGCGATCTCGCTGCTCGTGCCCTGGTACTACCTGTTCGCCCAGGCCGGGCTGGTCGGCAGCTACACCGTGCTGGTCCTCAGCCACATGTTCGTCTCGGTGCCGCTGATCCTGTGGATCATGATCGGGTTCTTCGAGGGGCTGCCGGTCGAGCTGGAGGAGGCGGCCCGCACCGACGGGCTGAGCGTCTTCGGCGCCTTCTGGCGCATCGCGCTGCCGCTGGCCGCGCCGGGCACCACGACCGCGTCCGTCCTGGCGTTCATCTTCAGCTGGAACAACTTCATGTTCGCGCTGATCTTCTCCGACGAGACCACCCAGACCGCGCCCGTGACGCTGTTCAACTTCATCTCCTACGCCAGCACCGACTGGGGCGGTCTCATGGCCGCCGCCACGCTCATGACGGTGCCGGTCGTCATCGTCGCGGTCCTCGGCCAGAAGTACCTCGTCGCCGGGCTGACCGCCGGGGCCACGAAGGGCTGACCCCCTCTCTCACGAAAGGCAGTGCATTGAAGATCGTCGACGCCAGGGTGGTCCTGACCAGCCCGGGGCGTAACTTCGTCACCTTGAGGATCGAGACCGACGAGGGCGTCACGGGGCTCGGCGACGCGACGCTCAACGGGCGCGAACTCGCCGTGGCGGCCTATCTGCGCGATCACGTCGTCCCCCTGCTGCTGGGGACCGATCCCCACCGCATCGAGGACACCTGGCAGTCCCTCTACCGGGGGGCGTACTGGCGGCGGGGGCCGGTGACGATGGCCGCGATCGCCGCCGTGGACGTCGCGCTGTGGGACATCAAGGCGAAGGTCGCCGGGCTGCCGCTGTACCAGTTGCTGGGCGGCGCGAGCAGGGAGCGGGTCCGCACGTACGGGCACGCCAGCGGAGCCGACCTGCCCGAGTTGTTCGACTCCATCCGCGCCCGGCTGGCCCAGGGATACCCGGCCATCCGCGTGCAGACGGGTGTGCCGGGCCTCAAGCTCGTGTACGGCGTCCGCCACGCCCAGGACTCCTCACAAAGCGCCCGGCCCGTCGTGGAGGACTGGGACACCGGCGCCTACCTGCGCAACCTCCCCAGGGTCTTCGACGCGGTACGCCAGGAGTTCGGCCCCGACCTGCCTCTGCTGCACGACGCCCACCACCGCCTCACGCCGATCCAGGCGGCGCGGCTGGGCAAGGACCTGGAGCCGTACGACCTGTTCTGGCTGGAGGACTGCACCCCGGCGGAGAACCAGGACGGCCTGCGCCTGGTCCGCTCCCACACCACCACGCCGCTGGCGATCGGCGAGGTGTTCAACACCGTCTACGACTACCAGACGCTGGTGAGCGAGCAGCTCATCGACTACGTGCGCTCAGCCGTCACCCACTTCGGCGGCGTGTCACCGCTGCGGAAGTTGTTCGACTTCGCCGCGCAGCACCAGATCAAGAGCGCCATCCACGGGCCGGAGGACATCTCCCCCGTCGGCATGGCCGCCGCGATCCACCTGGACCTGGCGATCCACAACTTCGGCATCCAGGAGTACGCGGGCTACACCGACCTGACGCACGCGGTCTTCCCCCACGCCTTCACCTTCACCGACGGGTACCTGCACCCGGGTGAGGCGCCCGGCATCGGCGTGGAGCTCGATGAGGAGCTGGCGGGCGCGCATCCGTACGAGCAGGCGTACCTGCCGGTCAACCGGCTGCAGGACGGCACCGTCCACGACTGGTGAGTCCCGTCATGCCGCCCTGAGCGGGCGCAGGGCGTGGCCCCAGGCGAGCACCTGGTCGAGGACGAGGGTCAGCCGCTCCTCCTGTCCAGGGCCGGGCTTGAAAACGGTGAAGTTCTCGAAGTCGTTGTGGACCGAGAGCGTCACCTGGGCCTGCACGGTGGCCACGTTCACCATGGCCAGGACGTGCCGCAGGTGCTCCACCGCCCGCACGCCGCCGTCCACCCCGTAGCCGACGAAACCGGCCGCCTTGTTGGCCCATTCGGCGAACAGGAAGTCGATGGCGTCCTTGAGCACGCCCGGGATCGAGTGGTTGTACTCGGGCGTCACGAACACGAACGCGTCGAACGACGCGATCTTCTCCGACCAGCGCCTGGTGTGGTCGTGCTGGTAGTTCCCCGCGGCCGGGGCGACCGGCTCGTCCAGGTGGGGCAGGTCGTAGTCGCGCAGGTCGATCAGCTCGAAATCGGCGTCGCCGCGCTTGGCCGCCAGATCGTGCACCCATTGGGCCACGACCTCGCCGCTGCGGTTCGGGCGGGTGCTGCCGACGATGATGCCAACCTTGGTCATCTCAGGTTCCCTCTCAGCTGGAAGTGCTCGGGACTCACCGTATGAGCTGCTGTTGAGATAACCAATGCGCGATCAGCTCGTCTTTTTACGTCAGAGTCTCATGGCGTAGACTGCTCCGATGGATGTCCTGAGCGACGTCGTCGCCCTGATGCGCACGGGCCGGCCGATGTCGGGGCGGGTCTCGTGGCGGGCGCCATGGGCGCAGTCGTTCCGGCCCTCACCCGGCTCCGCGGCCTTCCAGGTGGTGCTGCGCGGATCGTGCTGGCTCATCCCCTCCGGTGGCGACCCCGTCCCGCTGAGCGTGGGCGACGTGGTGTTCCTGCCCCACGGCGGCGGATACGTGCTGGCCGACCACCCCGCCACGCCCGTGCAGTCCCCCGCCTGCTCCTTCGAGGAAGACACGTTGTTCGGCTCCGCCACTTTCGACGGCGACGGGGCCGAGACCGTCATGCTCTCCGGCGGCTATCAGCTCGACACCGGCCGCGCCCACCCCGTCCTGACGGGGCTGCCCGGCGTGATCCACCTGCCGGCCACGCTCGGCCGCCACAACGAGCTCAGGGCGGCGGTGGAGCTGCTGGCGAGCGAGATCGACAATCCGCGCCTGGGCGCGGACACCGTCGTGACGTCCCTGCTCGACATGCTCCAGCTCTACATCCTGCGGGCCTGGTTCGACGTCGAGGGCGGGGCGTGCGAGCACACGGGCTGGGCCGCCGCGCTGGCCGACCCGGCCATCAGCAAGGTGCTGGACGCCATCCACCGCGACCCGGCCCACCGCTGGACGGTCGAGTCGCTCGGCGCCTGCGCCGGCCTGTCGCGCGCCGGGTTCGCCCGCCGCTTCACCGCGCTGATCGGGCAGTCGCCGCTGGCGTACCTGACCTGGTGGCGGCTGGCCACGGCGGCCCGCGCGCTGCGGGAGTCGGACGCGTCGGTGGCCGAAGTGGCGGCGCTGTCCGGCTACGGGTCGGAGTTCGCCTTCAACAGCGCGTTCAAACGGGAGTACGGCCTGGCTCCCGGCCGTTACCGGCGCCAGGTCTGCCCTTCTCACGAGGCCGGGCAGCCATCAATAGGCAAGGCATGAAACCCGTCAGCGCAGGGTCACGGGGCCCAGCGGGGTGTCGATGACGGCGCGCAGCTCGGTCTCCGTACCCGATGAGATGTCGAGCCGCAGGTCGAGGGCGGCCAGATCGCGCCGCAGCGCGCCGGGGTCGGGGTGCACGGCGGAGAAGGAGGTCAGGCTCACCAGGGGCAGGTCCGAGGCGGCCGGATGGGACGTGCCGCCCCAGTCGATGAGAAACGGCACCGGCCTGACCGGCGCCGGGTCGTCGCGCTGGGTGAGCCGCCACTCCAGCAGCACGCCCGCCGGGGTACGCCGGGACAGCGGCCGCACGTCACCGGGGTCGTACCCCCGCTCACGCGCCCGCCGCACCGCCTCGTCGATGTCGTCAGGGCGCACCGCCCAGGCCGTGAGCCGCGGCTCGGTCAGGGTCCCCAGACCGAACGTCCGCGGCCGCGTGGACGACTCCGGGTCGGGGCCGATGATCTCCAGATAGGAGGCAGGGCCGAAACGCACGAGGTGGTTGGCGGTGCCGCCCGGATGGCTGCTGCCGGGAACCGGGCGCACCCCGGTGCGCCGCTCGAACGCGGCCACGCCCTCGGCAAGGTCGGGCACCGCGTACATCAGGTGGTCGAGCTGGGGTTCGGTCACTTGTCCGCCTCCTTGGCAGGCTCACCGAGCCGATCGTTCCCGATGCGGGCCCGCCGAACCGCGCCACCCATTAATATGGACTGAACAGTCCACTCTGGAGGGTGATCATGCCTTCGCTGACCCGCAAGGGGGCCGCGACGCGGCAGCGCATCCTCGAGGGCGCGGCGGCGCACATCCGTGAGCACGGCGTGCCCGCCACCACCCTCGACGACGTGCTGGCCAAGACGGCGACGAGCAAGAGCCAGCTCTTCCACTACTTCCCCGGCGGGCGGGAGGAACTGCTGCTGGCGGTGGCCCGTTTCGAGGCCGATCGTGTGCTGGAGGACCAGCAGCCCCAGCTCGGCGAGCTCACCTCCTGGCCCGCCTGGCAGGCCTGGCGCGACAAGGTCGTCGACCGTTACCGGCGGCAGGGCCGTCTGTGCCCGCTCAACTCCGTCACCTCGCAGCTGGGCAGCCGCACACCCGGCGCCCAGGCCGTGGTCACCGGGTTGATGCACCGCTGGCAGGCCGAGATCGCCGCCGGCGTACGCCACATGCAGTCCATCGGCGAGATCGACCCCGCCTTCGACCCCGACCGCGCGGCGGCGGCGCTGCTCGCCGGCATCCAGGGCGGCGTGCTGATCCAGATGTCCACCGGCGAGGTCAGCCATCTGGAGGCCGCGCTGGACATGGGCCTGGCCTATCTGCGCAGCTGACTTTTTGGACTTGCGGGTCCATTTTCGGGGGCGCAAACTGACGGCATCTGCTTCAGAACGGAGTGACACCCGCATGTCCCTGGACCACTACTACCTGCTCGGACGTTCCGGCCTGCGCGTCAGCCGCCTGGCGCTGGGCACGATGAACTTCGGCACCGGCGGCTTCCACGCCGCGTACGGCAAGACCGAGAAGGAGGCCCGCCCCATCTTCCGCCGCTACCTCGAAGCGGGCGGGAACTTCATCGACACCGCCGACTTCTACACCGCCGGCGAGAGCGAGACCGTCCTCGGCAACCTCATCGCCGAGGCCAAGGCGCGCGACCGGGTGGTGCTCACCACCAAGTTCACCAACAGCGTCGACCCCGGTGACCCGAACGCCGGCGGCAACGGCCGCAAGCACATGATCAGAGCGGTCGAGGCGTCCCTGCGCCGCCTGCGCACCGACCACATCGACCTGTTCCTGCTGCACACGTGGGACCGGATCACGCCGGTCGAGGAGGTCCTGCGCACCTTCGACGACCTCACCAGGGCCGGGAAGATCCGCTACGCGGGCCTGTCGGACGTGCCCGCCTGGTACGCGGCTCGGGCCCAGACCCTCGCCGACGCGCACTCCCTCGTGCCGATGGTCAGCCTGCAACTGCCCTACTCCCTCATCGACCGGGAGATCGAGTCGGAGCACGTCACCATGGGCCAGAGCCTGGGCCTCGGCATCACCGCGTGGAGCCCGCTCGGCGGCGGCTTCCTGACCGGCAAGTACCGGCACGCCGGCCAGGGCCTGACCGGGGAAGGCCGGCTCGACGGCGACGGACGCGTCTGGACGGAGCGGGAGTGGCGGCTCCTGGCGGCGCTCGAGAGCGTCGCGGGGAAGCTGGAGGTGACGATGGCCCAGGTCGCGCTCAACTGGGTCGCCACCCAGCCCGGCATCGCCTCGGCCATCGCCGGGGCGAGCAGCGCGGACCAGCTCGACGCCAACATGGCCGCCCTCGACCTCGAACTGCCCGCCGAGCTGCGCGCCCAGCTCGACGAGGCGAGTTCCGTGCCGCCCGCGTCGGTCTACCGGATGTTCACGCCCGGCTATCAGAACTGGCTGGTCAGCCCCGGCGTCAAGGTCGGGGACAAGCCGGCCGGGTACGCCCCGCCCGTGCGGAACTGGGCGCCGGAAGCGGCGTAATCGCGTTGCGACGCCTGATCACGTGGCGGCAGGATCGTGGGCGCAGCCCGAGCTGAGGAGAAAACCGTGAACGAGATCCTGCTTGACGCGTTCCGCCACAACAACTGGGCGACGAAGGAGCTCGTGAGGTTCTGTCAGAAACAGAATCTCACGGCGGAACAACTCGAGGTCCGTGGCGTGGGAACCTTCGGAGGCATCCTCGCCACTCTCCACCACATCATCACGGTGGACGGAAGCTACGTGGCGCGCCTGGCCGAGACCGAGCTCGCCTGGGCGGACGGCGACGAGGACGCCGGCCTGGCGGATCTGCTCGCCTGGGCGACGCGGGCCGAGGAGCTCTGGGAGCAGCTCCTGGCCGGGAAGATCGACGTGGAACGCGTGATCGTCGTGGACGACGGAACCCGTGAGGTCCGCGCCGGCATCTTCCTCGCCCAGGCGCTCAACCACGCCAACCACCACCGCGAGCAGGTCTGCGCCATCCTGACCGGCTTCGGCATCGAGCCCCCGGACATCCAGGCCTGGGAGTACGCCTGGGCCACCGGCCGCATCTGGGACCGCGACTCATGACCGCTGATAAAGCGCTGCCACGAGGACAACGCGCTCGTCCGAGCCGCGCTGTCCCGGCCGGGAAGCGGCCGGGTGCTCGTCGTGGACGGCGAAGGCTCGCTGCGCACCGCGCTCCTGGGAGACGTCCTCGCGAGCCTGGGGGCCGGGAACGGGTGGGCCGGGGTGATCATCCATGGGGCGGTACGCGACGTGGCCAGGCTGCGCGAGATCGACTTCGGCGTGGCCGCCCTGGGTTCGAACCCGCACCGCAGCCGCAAGGCCGGCACCGGGACGACCGGCGAGCCGGTCTCCTTCGGCGGCGTCATGTTCACCCCTGGCGACACCGTGCACGTGGACGAGGACGGGGTGGCGCTGGTGCCGCGCGAAGCGAGCTGACGGAGCCCGCTCCAAGAGGCCCGCTCCAGGAGGCCCGTCTGGGATGTTCGCCACCTTCGAGGGCTTCTGATTGTGCCGCTCACCGACCGGGACCAGGATGTGACGCGAACAGTCAGTCAGCTTGAATGGGACGTCGTGCTTCGTATTCATTTCGCGAGCGAGGATCTCGTGTCCACTCGTGTCGCCCAGGAGGCGGCCCCGTTCTGGGAGATCCTGCTCAGCCTGCAGGCGCTGCAGACCGGGCAGGGCGGGGGCGCGTTCGACGGCTGGCGCCGGCAGACTCGCGCGAGCCTCGGCAAGGAGGAGTTCCGGCCTCTTCTGCGGTGCCTGCTGCCGCTCGTTCCCGTCGCGCGTTACGTGCCGGACTTCCTCACACCGTCCGGCGGGCTGGAGCAGGGCATGGAGACCATGCTCAGCACGTCGCCCAAGCGGCTGCGCCGGGAGATGGAGGCGCTGGGCACGGTGAGCCGGCTCCCGTCGTGGACGGCCGACCTGGCGGCCGGCCGGTCACCGGCACTGACCGAGCTGGTCAGATGCCTGCACGGGTACTTCCGCGTCGCGCTCTCCCCCGTCTGGGACCGGATCGAGGCCCTGGTGAACGCCGACCGCGCGATCCGCGGTCGGGCGCTGCTCGACGGCGGCTCGGAGCGGTTGCTGGCGACCCTCGGCCCGCACATCCGCTGGAACCGGCCCGTGCTGGAAGTGGACTACCCGACCAGCCGGGATCTGCATCTGGACGGCCGGGGGCTGCTCCTCGTGCCCTCGTTCTTCTGCTGGCGGCTGCCCATCGGCCTGGCCGATCCCGCGCTGCCGCCGGTGCTGGCCTACCCGGTCGCCCGGGACGTCGCCCCGGCCGGGCCGCATCTGGATCCGCTGCTGGGCGCGACCCGTACCGCGATCCTCGGGGCCACGCGGACGAGCAGGTCCACCGGCGAGCTGGCGCTGCTGCTGCGGGTCTCGGCGGCCACCGCGAGCTACCACGCGTCGGTGCTGCGTGACGCCGGACTGATCACGAGCAGGCGGCGGGCCAAGCAGGTGCTCCACACGGCCACCCCTCTCGGCCTCTCACTTCTCGGAGGGCAGGACTTCACCGGCCCGTGAGGCTCGGGTTCAGGCGATGCCGCCGTTGGCGAACAGGACCTGGCCGTTGACCCAGCGGCCGGGGCCGGCGAGGAAGGCCACGGTCTCGGCGATGTCGTCGGGGGCGCCGAGCCGTTCCAGCGGGGCGGCGGCGGCGAGCTGCCGCACCGCCTGCTCGCTCTTGCCGTCGAGGAACAGCGGCGTGGCCGTCGGGCCGGGCGCCACCGCGTTCACGGTGATGTCCCGGCCGCGCAACTCGCGGGCGAGGATCAGGGTCATGGCTTCCACCGCGCCCTTGGTCGCGGCGTAGGCGGCGTAGTCGGGCTGCTGGATCCTGGTCACGCTGGTGGAGAAGTTGATCAAGGATCCACCTGCCCGCAACCTGCGGGCGGCGAGCTGGGAGACCACGAAGGTGCCGCGAACGTTGACCCGGTGCATGCGGTCGAAGTCGTCCAGGTCCATCTCGGCCAGCGGCGCCAGCAGCATGATCCCGGCGGTGTTGACCACCACGTCGACTCCCCCGAACCGCTCCTCGGCCGTGTCGAAGAGCCCGGCCATCTCGCCGGGGTCCGCCACGTCTCCCGGCACGGCGACGGCGGCCCCTCCGCCGGCGGTGATCTGCTCCACGACCTCGTGGGCTCGCGAGGCACTTCCCGCGTAGTGGACGACGACGGCCATCCCCTGCGCGGCGAGCCGGCGGGCCACCGCACTGCCGATTCCGCCCGAACCGCCGAGCACGACGGCGACACGTTCCGGTGACTGATCCATGGTGACCTCCAATTATGTGTACGACTCGTACACTAACTCAGATGTAGACTACTTGTCCACATAAGGACGACCTACCGGAGTACGCATGGAACGCACTGACATCCCGGCGGCGCCCGCACTCAAACCGGGGCGGGGCCGCCGGCCCGCCGACGACGTGCGCAGGGCCGCGCTGGCCGCGGCGGCTGAACTGCTGCTGGCAGAAGGGATGCCGAGCGTGACCTTCGCCAAGGTCGCCGCCCGCGCCGGCATCAGCAAGATGACGCTGTACAAGTGGTGGTCATCCCCGGGCGGCCTCGCCTTCGAGGCCTACTTCCGGGTCTTCGAGCAGACGCTCGCCTTCCCCGACACCGGCGACATCCGGCGTGACCTGACCGGGCAACTGCACGCGTTCGTCGACCTGGTGAACCGCCACGGCGCCGTGCTCGCCGGGATCATCGGGGCTGCCCAGAGCGACCCCGACCTGGCCGAGGCCCTGTCGGCCCAGTACGTGCGCAAGCGCCGCCGGCTCGCCGTCGACCGCCTGGCACGAGCCCAGGAGGCCGGGCAGATCCGCGGCGACGCCGACCTGGAGACGATCGTCGACCAGCTCTGGGGCGCCTGCTACCACAGGCTGCTGATGCCGGCCCTGCCGCTGGACACCGAGTTCGCCGACCGCCTCATCGCCAACCTCTTCACCGGCATCGCCCCGCGGACGCGGTCCGCCTGAGGCCGGTCAGAGCCGCACCATGGGCAGGAAGACCTGGTCGACGAGCTCGGTCAGGACCTCCTCCGAGATGCTCACGTCCGGGTTCATCAGGTATTCCTGCCGCAGCAGAACGACGGGCACGGTGGCCACGCGCGGCCGCAGCGCGTCGGGCCTGGCCTCGCCGCGCGCCACCGCCCGGCCCAGGATGGTCATCATCGCGCCGGGCTCCTGGGCGAGCTCCTCGCGCATGTGCTGGAACAGCTCCGGGTGCGCGTGCATCTCGGACGTCACCCCGCGCAGGATCTGACCGCCCACCGCCGACCCCATCCGCGCCGCCGCCCCGCGCAACAACTCCAGCACGTCGGTACGCAGGTCGCCCGTGTCCGGCAGGGCCGTCGGCTGCGCGACGAAGTGGCGGTAGGCGGCGAAGGCGAGGGCGGCGCGGTTGGGCCAGCGGCGGTAGATGGCCGTCTTGTTGGTGCCCGCCCGCTGCGCCACCCGGTCGATGGTCAGCCGCGCGTAACCGCTCTCGGCCAGCTCGTCGAGCGTGGCCCGCAGGAGCGCCTCCTCCAGCTCCGCTCCTCGTCGCCGGGAGCGCTTGTCGGCTTCTGCCCTGGTCGTCGGCGTCACGAGCTTCTCCTTGTGATTACGGTCCGGCGCGTCCCTTATTGCATCATAGACGCAGGTCGGCAGCGCGCCAGGCGTGGCGGCGTCTGGCGTCACCCCACGATGAAGGTGCCGATCACCCCGGTGGCGCTCAGCATGCCGATCACGGTGAGCACCGCGACCGCGGTCCCGGCGCTGATCAACCATCGGCGCCGTGCCGTACCGGCGCTCAGGCCCGTCACCGCGAGCCATGCCCACAGCAGCCCTTCGGCCAGGAACCAGGGCTCGTTGAACAGCAGATCCTGCAGATCGGCCATGCGCCGGTCGACGGCCGTCCAGAACGGCAGCTCCAGGTACAACAGACCGGCCAGGCTCAGCCCCCGCTGGATGGCGTCGACCAGGGCGTGCATGACACAGCCCACCGCCGCCACCCAGCAGAGGACCTCCATGCCGCGCCGCCCGAAGGGGTGACGCCACAGCGGCAACGTCGCCACCGGCAGGACGGCGGCGACCAGCAGGATGCCCGCCCCGATCGCGTTGACCAGCAGCCACTGCTGGTGCGAAACGGGCGTGCCGAACATGCCGACGGTCCCGCCCAGCGCGTAGTAGGCCCGGTAGAGGCAGTAGAACAGGCCCCACGCACCCAGTACGAGGCCGATCCTGGTTCGCGCGGTCATTCGATTTCCTTCGGAATGGCAACATTAAGGGACAAATGGTACCTTACCTAAGCACTGATCGTCCCTACGGAGGTGGCGGGCGATCTTTCCCCCGACGTGCGTGGAGATGAATGATGTACGCGAGATCCCTCGGCGATGACGGCGCGGAACTGCGCCCGCTCGACCCGTGGCTGGCCGAGGAGTTCCTGGCCCACATGGACCGGGGCAGGGAGTTCATCGGGCAGCACATAGCGCTGCCGGACGTGGTGACGGATCTGGCGTCGAGCCGCGCGTTCCTGCAGGCGTACGCGGACAAGGCCGCCGCCGACACCGCGCGGATCTACGGCATCTGGACGGACGGCACGTTGGTCGGCGGCGTCCTGTTCCGGACGATGGACGTCAGACTGGGCACCGCCGAAGCGGGCTGCTGGCTGGAGCCGTCGGCGGCCGGCAAGGGCCTGGTGACCAGGGCCGCCCGCGTGATCATCGACTGGGCGATCGGGGAGCGCGGCGTCCACCGCGTGGAGTGGCTGGTCGCGGCCGCCAACGAGCCCAGCATCGCGGTGGCCCGGCGACTGGGGATGACCAAGGACGGCGTGTTGCGGGAGAGCTATCCGTACCGGGGCAAGCGGCACGACATGGAGGTCTGGTCCGTGCTCGCACCGGAATGGCGGCGGGAATCCTGACGGCTGCTCGCCAACGACGCCGACCTGATCGCCGTCGTCGGCAGCGTCATCAGTACGTGATGAAGCCGTACAGCGCGAGGTGGTTCGACTTCGTGCCGCTCACCGTGTGATCGACGCTCGACGGCAGCACGGCGCCCTTGACGAACAGGTAGTCGATCTTCCTGGACCCGGAGGTCGCTTTGGCGCCATAGCCGGTCATGCCGAAGCCGGCGAGCGTGCCGGGGGCGATGTTCGTGCGATTCGCGTCGATTCCGATCACGCGGATCGTCGAGGCGTTCATCAGGCTCGTGGCGTCCGCGCCGACATGGATGCCGGAGTTCGCGATTCCCGGGTCGTCAGCACCGGCGCAGGCGTTCCCGCCGTTCTGTTCCGGGAGGTGCATGGTCGCGGCGAAGACCGTCGTCCCGGTTTCCTTGATGGCGAACTTCGCCGCGATGGCGCTCGTGCGCTTCCATTTGTGCTCGTTGGTGGCGCCGTCGTCGTTGCTCGGCGGCTTGTACAGCGTGCACCCGTTCCCGCCGGCGTACGGTGTTCCTGGCTTCAGCCAGCCCGCGCTCCAGTATTTCGAGACGCCGCCCAGGCTCAGCGTTCTGGTGTTGTAGAGGATGCCGTTGGTCTGCTTCTTCTTCAGGTCGCCGAGCGCCTGCTGACTGCACTTGTGCGTGCTGCCCCACTGCTCGGGGTCGTCCCAGGCCACGATCGCCTGGTACGTGCCCGCCGGATATCCGAACTTGGCCGAGAGCTGGTCGGCGTAGGCCGTGGCCTGCCCGGTGCCCCGCACCTGCTGCACGATCAGGAGGTCGGGGGCCTGCACGCCGGAGGTGCCCGTTCTGCCGTTGTCGTCCACCAGCATCGACGTGAGGTGGTCCGGGCCTAAGACCCGGGTGCACGAGCCGTCGGCGTTGTTGCGTACCAGGTTCTCGATGTTGTTGTCGTAGACCCGCAGGACACGGTCGGCCGCAGAGGCTTCCTGCGCGACCGGGATCGGGGTGAGTGCCACGGCGGCCGCGAGGGTTATCGCATAAGTCAATGACATTGTCGCAGAGTAGCGATCATCACCTGGCCGCGGCAGGTCACGTCAGCGCCATCGCCCGCTCGGCCACCATCATCACCGGCAGGTTGGTGGCGCGCGGTGTGACCGGGATGGTCGTCTACGCTGATCACTTCCCTGTTTACGGAGTGCGATCGTGTCCACGCCGCTGTGGCCCGAAGAACGTGTCAGCGCCGGCACCGAACGTGAGGTCCTGGAGGCGTTCCTCGACTGCCAACGCCGGCAGATCACGGCGAAGGTCGCCGGGATGTCCGAAGAGGACGCGCGTCGGCGGGTCGTGCCGTCCCTGACGACACCGGCCGGGTTGATCAAGCATCTGACCGCGGTGGAGCGGAACTGGTTCCAACGTCAGCTGGCGCAGCGCGACCCCGCCGACATCGCCGGCAACTCCCGTGGAGATGATCAGAGCTGGGAACTGGGCCCCGGCGACACTCTCGGCACCCTCATCGAGGTGTACGACGAGGTGTGCGCGGAGAGCCGGCGGATCGCGGCCGGGTTCGCGCTCGACGACGCGGTGCCGTCCAAGCGGCTCGGCGAGGTGAAGCTGAGATGGATCTACGCTCACATGATCGAAGAGACCGCTCAGCACGCCGGACATGCCGACATCCTGCGTGAGCTCATCGACGGCGCCACCGGACTGTGACGGGAATGCTCTCCGCAGAAGAACGCGACCGCGTGCTGGAACGCCTGCTCAGCCTCGCCAGGACCGACGACGCCGTGGTCGGCGCCGCTCTGACCGGCTCGCACGCGTTAGGCGAGAACGATCGATGGTCGGACGTCGACCTGGTGCTCTCCATCCGCGACGATCCCGCCGCCGTGCTGGATTCCTGGACGGCACGGCTGTACGACGAGTTTGGGGCGCTGCATCACTGGGACCTGCCGACGGGCTCGGCGACGATCCGCGTGTTCCTGTTGCCCGGCTGGATGGAGGCGGACATCACGTTCGCCCCCGAGGATGCCTTCGGCCCTCGCGGCCCGCAGTGGCGTACGGTCTTCGGCCGGCAGCAGTCGCTCAAGCCGTTCGCCGCCCCCACCCTCGACGGCCTGGCCGGCCACGCCTGGCATCACGTCCTCCACGCCCGCGTCTGCATCGAGCGCGGACGCCGGTGGCAGGCCGAACACTGGATCAGCGCCACGCGGGACCAGGTGATCACCCTGGCCTGCTCGCGGCTGGGCCTCCCGACCGCCTACGCCAAGGGCGCCCACCTGCTGCCCGACGACGTGACCTCCCCGCTGGAGGCGACCCTGATCCGCTCGCTCACCGAGCCGGAACTCCATCGTGCCCTGAACGCCGTCATCGACGCGCTCATGAACGAGCTCGAACACAGCGCCCCGGCACTCGCCGCCCGGCTACGCCCATGGCTGAAGGACCTGCAGGACGTCTGACCCCTTTGCATCCCCACCGCCCACCTGCGTAGGGTCCTCTGGGTACCTTAATAAGGTACATAACGACTGGAGGTGGGTGGCATGAAGGGCCTGCGGGGGCGAGCCATCGCGTTGGCTCTGCTGGTGGCGGCCGCGCCGCTCGCGATGTGCGGCCCCGCGAACGCCGACCCCACGATCGACCAGCTCCTGCCACGGCTCCTGGCCGAGCACGGCATCCCAGGCGCGGCCGTCGCCATCGTCTCGGCCGGCCGCCCGGCCGAGATCAAGGGGTACGGCTACGCCGACGCCGAGCGGAAGATCCCGGTGGACGCCTCCCGCACCGCGTTCTCCACCGCGTCCCTGGCCAAGACGTTCACCGCCGCCGCCGCGCTGCAGCTCGTCCAGGAGGGCAGGCTGTCGCTGGACAAGGACGTCAACACCTACCTCACCGGCTTCCGGATTCCCGACACCTTCCCCGGGCACCCGATCACGCTGCGGCACCTGCTGACCCACACCGCGGGCTTCGAGTCCGACGTCATCGGCACCTCCTGGTCCTCCCCCGCCGCGGCCGAGCCGCTGAAGACGGTCGTCCGGGAGGGCCTGCCGGAGCGGGCACGGCCCCCCGGAACCGTCCTGTCCTACGACAACTACGCCTACGACCTGGCCGGATACCTGGTCGAGACCGTTTCCGGCCGGCCGTACGGCGACTACGTACGCGAGCAAATCCTGGACCCGCTCGACATGACGGGCACCTCGTTCGCCGCCCCGCTGCCCGCGGGCACCCAGGTGGCCAGGGGGTACGGCGGCACGGGCGCCTTCGCGCACTACTACGGCCACCCCGCGTCGGGAACAGGGCCCGTCACGACCGCGGCCGACATGGCGACGTTCATGAAGGCCCTGCTCGACGACGACCCCCGCCTCGGCCGCGGCGTGGCCGCGCTGATGAAGACCCGGCAGTACGCGCAGGATCCGCGGCTGCCCGGCATGGGCTACGGGCTGGAGGAGAGCACCAGGAACGGTCACCGCGTGTTGTACAAGGGCGGTGACGTCAACGGCTTCCACCACCTCATGACCCTCCTGCCCGACCAGCGCGCCGGTGTCTACGTCGTCTTCAACGGCGAGGACTCCCTGCCCGCCTCCGCCTACGACCTGATCGACGCCGTCGTCGACCGCTCCTTCCCCGGCAGCCCACCCCAGTCCCCGCCCACGGGCGGCGACACCTCCGCCTACGAGGGCACGTACGTTTCGGTCCAGCCCCGCGGCGACCTGCTGCGCTTCGCCGCCCTGTTCGACCACGTGACCGTCCAGGCCACCGGCGACGGGCGGCTCACCACCGACGGCCTGTCCCGCGACGGGAGCACCCAGCGGTGGCGGCAGGTCGGCCCCGGGCTGTTCGCCGAGGACGGCGGCCAGGAGCTCATCGCCTTCGACTCGGGCGGCCTCCTCGCCGGCGGCCATCGGGAGGAGGCCACCACTTTCGAACGCGCCCCGGTCACGTGGCACGTCTGGATGCTCTACCTCGGGCTGACCGCGTTCCTCGCTGCCCTGCTGGGCGTGCCGGTCGCGGCCCTCCTGCGGCGTCCCGCCCGGCACCGGGCCGCCTGGTGGCTCGCCTGGCTGACCAGCGCGCTCGTCGCCGTCTTCGTGTACGGCCTGGCCACCACGATCATCATCGCCCCCACCGACGCGATCCTCCTCGGCTCCCCCCTGCTGACCGGCGCCCTGCTGGCCTCCTCGGCGGCGTTCACCCTGACCGCCGGGCTCGTGGTCTGCACGGGTGCGGCCTGGTGGAAGGGGTGGTGGTCACTGCCGGGGCGGCTGTCGTACACGGCCTTCACCGCCGCCGCGATCTGCTTCATGATCGTGGCCTACCTCTACAACCTGGTGGGCGGCGTCTTCGCCTGAGCCGAACACGAAGATCGCTCAATACTGCTAGCCTCACGGGCTTTGATCGTCTCGAATCCCGCCGAGGACAAGGACAACCATGCCGTTACTGGCTCGTATGCTCTCCGCGCCCCTGTTCATCGACGTACGGGCCGGCGCGGTCGCCGGTCTCGGCACGCTGCTGACCGATCTGCAGATCGCCCGGCGGGGCAGGGTGGCCGTCGCCGTCGGCCCCAGCCAGGGTGACGCCATCCAGGAGGAGTTGCGGATCGACGGGGCCGAGGTGCTCCGCATCCCCGACGGCTCCCTCGACGCCGCCGTCGAGCTCGGACAGCGGCTGCGGGCCGGGCAGTTCGAGGCGATCGCGGGCATCGGCGGCGGCAAGACCATCGACGTGGCCAAGTTCGCCGCGCACATGGCGGGCATCCCGATGGTGGCGGTGACCACGAGCCTGGGCCACGACGGCATCGCCTCCCCGGTCAGCACGCTGCGCCACGAGTCGGGCACGGGCTCCTACGGCGTCGTGATGCCCGCGGCCGTCCTGGTGGATCTCGACCGCGTCCGGTCCGCCCCGACCTCGTTGTCCACGGCCGGGATCGGCGACGCGATCAGCGACCTGTCCGCGGTGGCCGACTGGGAACTGGCCGCGGCCGAGGCCGGGGAGCACCTGGACGGGCTGGCGGTGGCGATGGCCAGATCGGCTGGGCTGGTGGTCCTGCACCAGCCGGGGCCGGCCCGATCCGACGAGTTCCTCACCGTGCTGGCGGAGTCGCTGATCCTGTCCGGGATGGCGATGGCGGTGGCCGGGTCGAGCCGGCCGGCCAGCGGCGGCGACCACGAGATCATGCATGCCGTCAACGAGCTCTTCCCCGGCACGGCCAGCCACGGAGAGCTCGCCGGGGTGGGGGCCCTGTTCTGCACCTTCCTGCGTCAGGACGACGACAAGGCCGGGCTGATCTCCGCGTGCCTGAAGCGGCACGGGCTGCCGCGCACTCCCGGCGATCTCGGCCTGTCAGACGCCGACTTCGCCAAGGCCGTGGCGTACGCGCCGCGCACCCGTCCGGGCAGGTACACCATCCTCGAGCACCTCGACCTGCCCGAGTCCCGGCTTGCCGAGCGTGTGGCGGCGTATGTCGAGATGGTCGGGGGCTGAGGTCACGGCGTCTGAGACGACAGGGCTTCGGGGTGGGCGGCGAAGTAGTCCGCGATCGACGCGGGCTTGCGGCCGGTGAGGCGTTCGACCGTGTGCGTGGTCACGTCGAACCAGCCGGCCCGCTTGTACGCCCCCAGGCCCGTCCATCCCTGAATGTAGATCTCGGGGAGGCCGCGCCCGGACAGCGCCGCCGCCAGGCCGGCGTCCGAGACCTGTTCGCAGCGGATCGGGCGGCCGGTGACCTGGGCGAGCGCGTCGGCCACGTCCGTGTCCGTCACCGCCTCTGGTCCCGTGACCTCCAGGAGTTGCCCCTCACAGCCGCCCTCGGCCAGCACGGCGGCGGCCACGGCGGCGCTGTCGTCGCGGGTGATGTGCCCCACCCTGCCGTCACCCGAGTTGCTGGGCAGCACGCCCGTGGCGACGGCGAGGGCGGGCACCCCGACGAGGTTCCACATCTCCGGCCACTGGTTGAACCGCAACGCCGTGAACGTCAGCCCCGACTCGGCCAGCAGCCGCTCGGTCTCCTTGTGGTTCTCGATGAGCGCCTGCGGCTGGCCCGGCTCGCCGGCCCTGGCGAACGAGGTGTAGACCACCTGCCCCACGCCCGCCTTGGCCGCCGCCTCGATGGCGTTGGCGTGCCCCTGAGGCATCCCGCTGAACGAGCCCATGCTGAGCATCAACAGCCGCTCCGCGCCGTCGAACGCGCCGGGCAGGCTCGCCGGGTCGTCGAAGTCGGCGTACCGGGTGGCCACCCCGAGGCCGGTGAGGGCATCGGGGGTGCGGGACAGCGCCACGACGCGGGCGGCGTCCACCCGCCGCAGAAGGTGCTCCACAATGAGACGTCCAAGCCGGCCGGACGCGCCACTGACTACGATCATGATGAATTCTCCTGTACGGCCGATGTGCGTACCCTGATCATTGGCCAGCAGGCGAAGGGTTCGAAAGAAGGCACATTCATGTCCACTGCCACCATCACCGTCCCCGCCACGGTTTCCGATCATGTGGCCTGCCCGGCGACCAGCGTGCTGCGCCGGGTGGGCGACAAGTGGAGCGTGGTGATCCTGTCGATCCTGGCGCGCGGCTCGTACGGCTTCAACGAGCTGGACCGGTCGGTGGAGGGGCTCAGCCGCCGCATGCTCACCCGTACGCTGCGGGCCCTCGAACAGGACGGGCTGATCAGCCGCACGATCCACCCGAGCGTGCCGCCGCGGGTCGACTACGCGCTCACCGGCCTGGGCCGCTCCTTCCTGGAGCCGGTGCTCGCCCTGGGCCTGTGGGCCGTCGAGCACCAGTCCGACCTCGAAGCCGCACGCGCCCGCCGTTAGGCCAGGAAGTCGCGCAGGTGCGCCAGGACCACGTCCGGGCGTTCCTCGGCCAGGAAGTGGCCGCAGTCGGGGATCTCCGCGCCCGTCACGTCGTGGGCGTAGTCCCGCCAGATGTCCAGCACCGGCACCTTGCTGGGCAGGCCGGCCGAGCCCCACAGGGCGAGCACCGGCATCTCCAGTCGCCGGCCGGCCTCCCAGTCGGCGTCGTCGTGCTCGGCGTCGTGGGGGAAGGAGGCGCGGTAGTCGTCGAACCCTGCGCGCAGGGCTCCGGGCCGGGAGAACGCCTTGACGTACTCCTCGATGTCGAGTTCGGCCCGGCGTACGGTCCACTTCTCGAAGAAGTACCCCAGATAGCCTCGCACGTCCGCGCCCGCGAGCCGTTCCGGGAGGTCGGGCTGCAGGTGGAAGGTCCAGTGCCAGGTGCCCAGGGCCAGGCCGGTCGTCATGTCGTATCTGCGCCACATCTCCCTGGTGGGGATGATGTCCATGACGACAAAGCGCTCGACCTCGGCGGGGTGGTCGAGTGCGTAGCGGTGCGCGACCCGGGCGCCCCGGTCGTGCCCGGCCAGGGTCAGCGTCGTGTGGCCGAGTGAGCGGGCCAGGGCGCGGATGTCCGCGGCCATCGTGCGCTTGTCGTAGCCGGTGGTCGGTTTGTCGGTCAGGCCGTAGCCGCGCAGGTCGGGGGCGACGACCGTGTACCGCCCGGCCAGTTCGGGGATGATCCGGCGCCAGCAGTGGCTCGTCTGGGGCCAGCCGTGCAGCAGCACCAGCAGGGGGCCGTCGCCCTCGATGAGGTAGTGCATGCGCAGGCCGTCGAGGTTCGCCGTGCGAGATAGAGGCATTTGTAACTCCATGATGTGGTTACATCTACCGGCATCATAGACTGGGCGCATGGATTGGGCGTTGGACGGGGGGCGGCCGAGCCTCGATCTGGTCAACACCTACCGCGACCGCAAGACGGGCGGCCTGGAGATGTTGCGCGAGCCGGCCGACCTGGTCGCGTGGCTCGCCGCGACCGGCCACCCCGGCGCCAGGGCCGATGAGAGCGCGCTGACCGAGGCGCGTGCCCTGCGCGATGCGATCAGCGGCTGCGTCGACGCCGCGCTCACCGGCTCCGCCCCCGCGCCCGGCGATCTGGAGCGCCTCAACCGCTGGGCCGCGCGGCGGCGCCCCGCCGCGCTCCAGCTCACCCCCGGCCTCACCCTGACCCAAGTGCCACCGCCCGACGTCGCCGAGGCGGAGCTGGCCGAGATCGCCCACGACGCCGTGCGGTTGCTCGGCGGCGACGAACGCGGCCAGCTCCGCGTGTGCGCCAGCCCTGCCTGCGGCGTGCGCTTCGTCGACCGGTCCAACGCGGGCAAGCGGCAGTGGTGCTCCATGCGCAAATGCGGCAACCGCGAGAAGGTACGCCTCTACCGGGCCCGCCTCAAGGACTCGTGAGGCGTCCCGTTCAGTCGATGACCGCGGTGGCCTCGACCTCGACCAGATGCTCGGGCACGTCCAGCGCCGCGACGCCCAGCAGCGAGGCCGGGGGCACCGGGGTGACCCCAAGCTTCGCCGCCGCCCGGGCGACCCCCTCCATGAACAGAGGCAGCTGGTCGGGCGTCCAGCCGGCGACGTAGACGGTCAGTTTCGCCACGTCGCCGAAGGAGGCACCGGCCCCGGCCAGGGCGGTGGCGACGTTGAGGTAGCACTGCTCGACCTGCGCGGTGAGGTCGCCCGCGCCGACCGTGACTCCGTCGGCGTCCCAGGCGACCTGCCCGGCGACGAAGACCAGCTTCGACCCGGTCGCGACCGACACCTGCCGATAGGCCGCGATCTCCGGCAGTCCGCTGGGGTTCACCAGGGTGATGGCCATGTCGACCGACTCCTTTTCAGTAACTTGTAGTAACTCGGAAACCATAGGAGAGTGTGCACTGACATGGAAGAACGCACTTTTCGGTGACTGAGGAACCTCATGGTGACCAAGCAGTACACAGGCTCGCCCGAAGACGCGGACCTGATGCGCGCCGACTCCCTGGCGCGGGAGATCTTCTCGGACGTGGCCAACAAATGGGCGTTCCTGATCATCGAGATCGTCGGCGATCGCACGCTGCGCTTCAGCGAGTTGCGCGACGAGATCGAGGGCATCAGCCACAAGATGCTCACCCAGAACCTGCGCATGCTGGAGCGCAACGGCCTGGTCGAGCGGAAGGTGCACCCCACCGTGCCGCCGCGGGTCGAATACACCCTCACCGAGCCCGGACATGGCCTGCGGGCCACGATCGACGGAATGTGCGGCTGGACCCGCCGCCACCTCGGCCACATCGAGGCCTCCCGCCGCCGCTTCGACGCCTGACGGAGGATTTTCCTGGCCGAAGCCGGAGACAGAAGGCACGTGGCGTCGCACTCTGGTGACATCGGGTGGCGTCTTCGGTGCCGCCCCGGCGACAAGGATTGCCATGATCGACGCAGCGACCGTCGAGCGGTACGGCTTCCCCGGTCATCTCCAGTCGGTGCCCGACGAGATCGACGCGACCGCACTGCCCGTCACCGGGACTCTCCCACCAGAGCTCCACGGGCGTTATGTGCGCAACGGACCCAACGCGTTGCCCGGGAAGACGAGCGCGTACTTCCAGAACGGCCCCGGCATGTTGCACGGCGTACGGCTGCTCGACGGCCGCGCCGAGTGGTACCGCAACCGATGGGTCCGCACGGCGGTCTTCGAGGGGCGGCCGTTCGTCACCGAGGACGGGCGGCTCGACCGGAGCGCCGTATCGGCCAACACTCACGTGATCGGACACGCCCGGCGGATGTTCGCGCTGGTCGAAGCCGGCCTGCCGTACGAGGTCACGCCCGAGCTCGACACGGTGGGCCCGTGCGACTTCGGCGGACGGCTCACCACGGCCATGACCGCGCACCCCAAACACGATCCGGCGACGGGCGAACTGCACTTCTTCGGGTACGGCATGCGCCCCCCGTACCTGACCTACCACCGGCTCGACCAGGACGGGCGGCTCACCTTCAGCCGCGAGGTGCCCGTCCCTGCGGGGACGATGACGCACGACTTCGCCATCACCGAGCACCACGCCCTCTGGCTCGACCTGCCGGTCACCTTCCAGCCGCAACGGCTGGGGTCGGGGCTGCCGTACGGCTGGGACGAGGCGTACGGCGCCCGCCTGGGCCTGATGCGCCGGGACGTGCCCGACGCGCCGGTGCGCTGGTTCGACATCGAGCCCTGCTTCGTCTTCCACGTCGGCAACGCCCACGAACGACCGGACGGGCGGGTCGTGCTGGACGCCGTCCGCTACTCCCCCGCCGAGTTCACCTCGTTGTGGGAGGTGCTGACCCGGTCGGCGCCGCTGACCGGTCCCGGAGCGAGGCCGGGACAGGCCAGGCTGCACCGCTGGACGCTCGATCCCGCCTCCGGCACGGTCGCCGAGGAGACGCTGGACGAGCAGGAGGTCGAGTTCCCCACCCTGGACGACGAGCGCGTGGGGCGGCCCGCCCGCTACCTCTACACCATCACCGGCACCGACCCGCGATGCACCGGCACCTCCACGATCATCAAGTACGACACCGTGTCGGGCGCCGGCTCCCGCTACGAACCCGGCGGCGACGTGGTCCTCGGGGAGGCGGTGTTCGTGCCCGCCGACGCCAGAGGGCGCCGCGAGGACGACGGGTGGCTCATCTCCATCGCCACCCGCCGCGACGGATCCGCCTCGCAACTGCTGGTGCTCGACGCCGCCGACCTCAAGGCCGGGCCGGTGGCGACGGTCCGGCTGCCGCGCGGCGTCCCGACGGGCTTCCACGGCTCGTGGTTCCCCGACGGCGGTTCAGGCTGACCCGCGATCGAACACCGTCTTGACAGGCTCTGACAGGACTCGTTTAGTGGTTCCAGAATGACAACGTTGTCTTAAGGCGGACCCACCGACCGCGGCAAGGGTGGGTCCGCGGTCAACGCGAGCCCCTCCTGGAGGAGCCTTGTCCCGTTCAGCCTTGTCCCGTTCAGCATGGGCGATGGCCTTAGCCGCTGCCTTGTTACTACGTGTACTTCCACGCGACCTTCGACCGGCCGGTGCGCGCGTACGGCACCTGGCGGAACGACTCGGTCGTGCCGGGCGACGCCCAAGTCGAGGGCCGCTCGGACGCCAAGGTCCCACCGGCCGCGAAGCCCCACGGGCTAGCCGGTGTCATGGAAATCCGGTTAAGGGCGGCACGCCTTCCCCGCAGCCCAGCCCCTCCCCGGGACGGGCCGCGCGGGCCGTACCCAGGACGTGATCGTCAAAGGGCCGGGCATCCGCGACGCGCGATGAGTTCATGAAGCGCGCCCAGTCGTGGCAGAACACCTACAATCCGGCCAACGGCTGGATCCAGCCGCGGTTCGGCGACGGCTCGTTCGTGCCGAAGTTCGACCCGGCCAGCCCCTCCATGGACGTCGAGGGGAGCGGCGCCCAGTACCACTGGATGGTGCCGTACAACCCGCGCGGCCTGTTCGACGCGATGGGCGGGAACGACAAGGCCGTGCCGCGGCTCGACACCTTCTTCACCGAGCTCAACGCCGGGCCCGGCAAGCCCTACGCCTACCTGGGCAACGAGCCGTCGCTGCTGAGCCCGTGGCTGTATGTGTGGGCCGGGCAGCCGTACAAGACCCAGGACCTCGTGGCGCGCGCCCGCAGGGAACTCTTCAAACCCACCCCGGACGGCCTGACCGGCAACGACGTCCTGGGCACGATGGGCGCCTGGTACGTCTGGTCCTCGATGGGGATCTATCCCAGGGCGCTCGGAACTGATCGTCAGCAGCCCCGCCTTCGAGCAGATCACCGTCACCCGCTCCAACGGCAAGACCCTCACCGTCAACGCGCCGGGCGCCTCGGAGACCAACCGCTACGTCCAGGCGCTGAAGGTCAACGGCACGGCGTCGACGAGGGCCTGGCTGCCTGAAGGGTTCGCGGGAAGGCTCGACTTCACCCTCGGCGCCCAGCCCGACACCGGGTTCGGCGCCACCGATCCGCCGCCCAGCTTCCAGGCGGGCATGCGGCCGTACCTGGTCAGCCTCGACCCCGGGGCCACCGCGGTCGAGCCGGGAGGCACCGTCACCACCACGCTCACCGTCCAGGCGATCGGCGAGGGCGGCGCACTGACCTGGACCGCCAAGCCGCCCGCGGGCATCACGGTCACCCCGGCGAGCGGGACCGTGGACGTGCCCGGCAACGGCCAGGCCAAAGTCCAGGTCACCCTCGCGGTGGGAGCCGGCATGGCGACCGGGTTCACCACCGTGCCCGTCGAGGTGGCGGGCGTGAGCGCTGCCGTGAAGCTGAACGTGGCCGCGCGGGGCACCATCGAGTGGCACCATAACAACGCCGGCATCGGCGACGACACCGAGGCCGGCCTGGCCAACTTCGACGGCATCGGCTGGAGTTACTCGGCGCAGGCCCTGGCCGCGGCCGGCGCGCGGCCCGGCGGCACCGTGACCTGGAAGGGGCACACCTTCGCCTGGCCCGGCCGCGAGCCGGGCGAGTGGGACAACGTCCAGGCCGGCGGCCAGACCGTGGACCTCACGGCTCCCGCGGGCGCCAAGGCCCTCGCCCTGCTGGGCGCGGGCGCCTCGGGTGACATCGAAACCAATCTCACCATCACCTACACCGACGGCTCGACGCAGGAGACGAAGGTCGGCTTCAGCTCCGGTTGGACGCGTCCAAACAGGTCAAGAGCCTGACACCGGCCAAACCCACGGGCTCGGCGACAGCGCACATCTTCGCCTGGTCCTTCGGCGGCTGAGCCGCAGCCAACCCGCTCGCCCAACCCGCTCGCCGACCCCGGCGTCCCTCGTGGACGCCGGGGTTGACGCCGTCATGACGTCATCTGGCATCGATCCGCATTGCCATGACGTCACTATGGTGTCATAGTGACGTCATGGACCTCGCTCCGTATGTCGATCAGCTCCGCCGCGAACTCGTGATCGCCGCCGCGGCCGGCGGTGAGGAAGCCCACGCGCTGGCCGAGCGGCTCACCGCGGCTCTCGAGTCGGCGGCCAGGCTCGCACTGCTGGAGGCTCTGTCCGCCGCCGCGGACGAAATCACCCACGACCTCGCGCCGGGCTCGGTCGAAGTGCGCCTGCGCGGCCGCGACCCGAGTTTCGTCGTGACGTCACCGCAGCCCGGCGGGTCGTTCGAGGAAAAGGGCGAAAGAGCCAAGCCCTCCGCTCCACCGCCGCCGCCACCGCCGGACGCCGACGAGGGCGGCACGTCCAGGATCTCCCTCCGGGTCCCCGAGCACCTCAAGCCGCGCATCGAGGAGGCGGCCGCCAGGAGCGGGCTGTCGGTCAACGCCTGGCTGGTCCGCGCCGTCTCCGCCGCGATCGAATCCGGCGAGGCGGGCCGCCCTTCAGGGCGGGGCGCGGCCCAGCAGAGCGGCAAGCGCTACAGCGGCTGGGTGCGCTGATGATCATGCCAACCTACGACGAGGAGATCGTGATGCCGACCTTCCACACCCCCGAGCCCATCCTCGTCATGCTCGACTTGGCGGCCGCCACCGTCCGGGTCAACGCGAGCGACCGCGTCGACACGGTCGTCGAGGTGCGCCCGAGCGACGAGTTCAACGACGCCGACGTGCAGGCCGCCCAGCACGCCGAGATCGAGTACGGCGACGGCAGGCTCCTGGTGCGGGCGGACCATCAGCAGGGCGCCTCCTCGGCCGACTGGGGCCTGTCGCTCGGCAAGCTCGTGGAGTCGCCCACGACCTGGGCGCGTACGCTGCTGCTCGGCGCGGGCGGCTCAGTCGAGGTGACGATCGACCTGCCGGCGGGCTCCCACCTGGACATCAAGACCGCGGCGGGCCTGCGCTGCCGGGGCCCGCTCGGCGAGGTGGCGTTCACCACCTCCTACGGCGACATCCAGGTGGAGCAGGCGGGCCGGCTGCGGCTGAAGACCACCTACGGCGACATCTCGGTCACCCGCTCGTCCGGGCACGCCGAGGTCAGCACGACCCATGGCGACATCCGCATCGGCGAGATCGACGGCACCGCGGTGGTGAAGAACTCCCATGGAGACCTCCGCATCGGCCAGATCACCGGCGAGCTGCGGCTGAACACCGCCCACGGCGACATCACCGTCGACCGCGCCCTGGCCGGCGTCGCCGTCAAGACCGCGTACGGCAGTGTGCGGATCGACGAGGTGGTCTCCGGCGCGGTCGTCATGGAGACCACCGGCGGCGGGCTGGACCTCGGCATCCGCCAGGGCACCGCGGCCTGGCTGGACGTGAGCTCGAAATACGGCACCGTGGACGTCTCCCTGGACTCCAGCGACGGCCCCGGTGAGTCCGACGACGTCATCGAGGTGCGCGCCCACACCGCCTACGGCGACATCGCCATCCACCGTTCCTGACCACCAAGGAGAATCCCATGCCAGACGCGATCGTGGCCGAAGGCCTGATCAAGAAGTACGGCGACGTGATCGCCCTCGACGGGATGGAGCTGACCGTCCCCGAGGGAACGGTGTTCGGGCTGCTCGGGCCGAACGGCGCCGGCAAGACCACCACCGTGCGCATCCTGACCACGCTGCTCCAACCGGACGCCGGGCACGCCAGGGTGGCCGGGCTCGACGTCGTGCGCGACGCCGCCCGGCTGCCCGCCCACATCGGCGTCTCCGGTCAGTACGCCGCCGTCGACGACCACCTCACCGGCGCCGAGAACCTGGAGATGGTCGGCCGCCTCTACCACCTCGGCGTCAAGCGCGCCAAGCAGCGCGCCCGCGACCTGCTGGACCGCTTCGACCTGGCGGAGGCGGCCGACCGCCCGGTGCAGGGCTACTCGGGAGGCATGCGCCGCCGGCTGGACCTGGCCGGCGCGCTGGTCGCCAGCCCGCCGGTGCTCTTCCTCGACGAGCCCACCACCGGCCTGGACCCACGCGCCCGGGCGAACCTGTGGGACGTCATCGCCGAACTCGTCACGGCGGGCACGACGGTGCTGCTCACCACCCAGTACATGGAGGAGGCCGACCGGCTCGCCCACCGCATCGCCGTGGTCGACCACGGGCACGTGATCGCGCTCGGCAGCGCCGACGAGCTCAAGGCCCAGGTGGGCGGCGACCGGATCGAGCTGTCGGTGACGAGCGCGGCGGACCTGGAGACCGCCAGGCGCACGCTGGCGCCGCTGGCCATGGGCGACGTGCGGATCGATGCCGCCACCCTGCGGATGACGATCCCGGTCGCCGGCGGCGCCGCCGCGCTGACCTCGGCGCTCGGTCACCTGGCCGCCGAGCGGATCACCGTACGCGATGCCGGGCTGCGCCGGCCGACCCTGGACGACGTGTTCCTGACCCTCACGGGTCACCAGACAGATGAGAAGATCAAGGAGACCGTGCGATGAGCACCCTGCAGATGGCGATCGCCGATGGCATGACGATCACCAAGCGCAACGCGCTGAAGATCCGGCGGGCCCCTGACCTGCTGGGCGGCGTGATCCTGCTGCCGATCGTGTTCGTGCTGCTGTTCACCTACGTCTTCGGCAGCATGATCACCCTGCCCGGCATCTCGTACGCCGAATACCTGCTGCCCGGCATCTTCGTCATGACGATCACCACCAGCGCGCAGATCACCGGCTACACCCTCACGCAGGACCTCCAGAAAGGCATCTTCGACCGCTTCCGCACCCTGCCGATGTCCCCCTCGGCGGTGCTGACCGGCCAGACCGTCGCCGACCTGATCATGAATGTGACCAGTATCTTCACGATGGCCGTGGTCGGACTGGTGGCCGGGTGGCGCATCCACAGCTCACCGCTCGAAGCGGCCCTGGGGTTCCTGATGCTGCTGCTGTTCGCCTACGCCTTCTCCTGGGTGACGGCGACGGTCGCGCTGGCCCTGCGCACGCCCGAGGTGTTCAACAACATCGCCACCCTCGTGTCGTTGCCGCTGGTCTTCCTGTCCAACGCCTTCGTCGACAGCACACGCCTGCCCGGCCCGCTGAAGCCGATCGCCGAATGGAACCCCGTCTCCACCCTCGTCCAGGCCGCGCGCGAGCTGTTCGGCAACACCAGCCCGGCCGTGCCCGCGCCCAGCGCCTGGCCGCTGCAGCACGCGGTGCCGGTGTCGCTGCTCTGGTCGGTCGTGCTCCTGGCCGTGTTCGCGCCGCTGGCCACGCGGCTGTACAAGAAGGCCGTCAGCCAATGAGCCTCGTCCGCGACGAGGATCGCGACAGGGCGGTGGAGCTGGTCCAGCAGGCGTACGCGGAGGGCCGGCTCGGCCCCGCCGAGCTGGAGCAACGCCTCGAACAGGCGCTCACCGCCGCCTCCTCCCAGGAACTGGAGCCGGTCGTCGCCGACCTGCCCGAGGAGAGGGCGGTCCAGATCATCTCCACCGGCGGGCGCGTCACCCGGGTGGGCGACTGGCACGTCCCGCGCCACCTGCGCGTCGAATCCCAGTACGGCAAGGCACGGCTCGACCTGTCCCGGGCCCACATCCAGCACCCGCTGATCCACATCGAGCTCCGGCTCACCTACGGCGGCGCCACGATCATCCTGCCCGCCGGCGCGAGCGCCGACGTCGACGGGGTGCACACCGGATGGGGCCGCGTGATCTGCAGGGCGCCCGGCTCCCGGCGGCCGGGCGGGCTGCACGTCCGGATCACCGGCGAGCTCACCTACGGCCGCCTGACCGTCCGCTGACGCCATAGTGGCGTCAAGATCGCGGCAGGGCCCGCCGTGTCCCCGTACGGGTTCCGTCAGAACCGGTCCACCCCGGGCGACGGCGCACAAGGCTGGGACACATGCCACTGAACCCAAGTCCATCGACGCCGCGCGAGATCGAGATCGAGCGGGCCCGGCTCCGCGAGATCAGGTCCCGGCTGCCCGGGGCCGCCAGGCCGCTCGACGACGTGCTGCCCAGGCTGGCCGCGCTCACCGTGCCGGATCTGACGTGGCGCTCATGAAGCGGGGGTGTCTCAGGTGGTGACGCGGAAGCGCATCCGGCACACCACCGCGTCGGTACGCCGCCGCAACGCCCTGGCCAGCACCGCTCCCCGCTGGTTCTGGAGCATGCGCTGCCAGAGATGCTCGGGTTCGACCTCGGCGATCAGGACGAACACGTGCGGCTCCGGCACCCCGCCCAGGTAGGCCGGCAACGGCTCGTCTGACGGCGTGCACCGGCACCACCACGAGCGAGCGGCGCGGGCGGGGCGGCACGGGAGTCTTGCCCAGCTCCAGCCGCTCCCCGATCTGCCGGTAGGACCGGTTGACCCACTCCATGCCCGCCACGAGCAGCGGCAGCGCCACCACGATCAGCCAGCCGCCCTCGCCGAACTTCGACCGCCCGCCAGGGCCGGCACCAGCACGATCGCCTGGGGCCCGTACGCCACGGACGCCATCGCGTCCAGCGACAACGCGGCCAGCCCGCCGACGACGGACAGCCGGTGCCGATCGCCGGAGGTATCGGAGGGCTCCTTGGCGATGGTTTCACAAGGGACACGGAGAATGCTCCTGATTGGGGGTGCTGTCCCAATGCTGCCCCCGGCCCGAGCCGGCGCCGGTCCGTCCATACGCATTCCAGACGCGTACGACGCGAATAACTACACGAAACGTACGCGCAGGCCGGCCAGCAGGAAAGTCGAGCCGCGTAAGTTTCGCGTCAATGGTCGTGCGGAGAATGTAGGAATGCCGTAGGGATAACGCTTCGGGCGCCTCCCGATCGTGTTTCATCGAAAAGTGTTCTACCGGAAAAGAAATGCGGTGACGCGCGAGCGCCCCCTGGAAATGCTGATCCCGGCCGGGTTCGTGACCTCGGTCGGGACCTGTGCCGTGGCCGCGATGGCCTTCCCCGCGCCGGCGGTGCGCGTCGGCCTGGTGGGGGTGGTGGTCGGCCTGTTCGGGGCGTGGGCCGGCAGGTACCTGGCGGCGGCGGTGACGGGGCTGATCGCCTGGTGCTTCACCACGGGTTTCCTGGTGCACGCCGGAGGGACGCTGGCGTTCGAGCCCGCCGACCTCGACCGGCTGGGTGCGTTCGTCGTGGTGGCGGTGGCGGGCGCCGCCTGCGGCCTGAGAGCGGCGTCAACCCTTGAAGGCGCCGTCCATGATCCCGGCGACCATGCGTCTGCCGACGAAGACGAACAGCACCAGCAGCGGCAGGGTGGCCAGGAACGAGCCGGACATGGCCAGCCCGAGATCGACGGTGAAACTGTTCTGCAGCGCCTTGATGGCGATCTGCGCGGTGTACATCTCGGGCGACTTGAGCACGATGAACGGCCACAGGAAGTCGTTCCACGCGGTGACGAATCCGAGCAGCCCCAGCACGAAAGCGGCCGGCCGGACCAGCGGGAAGGCGATCCGCCAGAAGATCTGCCAGGTGGTGGCCCCGTCGATGCGGGCGGCCTGCAGGATCTCGTCGCTGATCGTGGTGGCCAGGTGCTGACGCATCCAGAAGATGCCGAACGCGCTGGCCAGGCCGGGCACGATGAGCGCCTGCAGGGTGTCCACCCAGCCCAGCGCGGAGATGATCATGTACTGCGGGATGACGGCGAGCTGGGTCGGCACGGTCATGGTCAGCACGACGAGGAGGAACAGCACGTTACGGCCGCGGAAGCGCAGCTTGGCGAAGGCGAACCCGGCCAGCGAGCACAACACGGCGTGCCCCACGCCGATCGTGCCGGCCACGATGAGGCTGTTGACGATCGAGCGGACGAACGGCACGGTCGAGAACACCAGTCCGGCCAGGTGGAAGAAGTTCCCGCCTGGGACGATCTCGGGCGGCAGCTTGGTGGCGGTCGCGGTGTCCGTGGTGGCGACCACGAACATCCAGTACAGCGGGAACAGGCAGCCGAGGACCGCCAGGCCCAGCAGGAGATAGGTCCACCAGCGGACCCGGTTGGACTTGTTCATCATCGCTCCGGGCGGATACGGGCGGACAGGACGTAGTTGAGCGCCGCGATGGCGATGATCAGCACGAACAGGGCCACGCCGATGGCGGCGCCGTAGCCGAACTGAAACTGGCCGAAGCCCTGCTCGTACAGGAAGAGCGTGAGTGTCTGGCACTGCCGGACGGGGCCGCAGGTGAGCGGCGCGGAACGGGAGACCAGCAGCGGCTCGGTGAAGATCTGCAGGCCGCCGATCGTGGAGGTGACGACGGTGAAGACGATGACCGGACGCAGCGACGGGATGGAGATGTGCCGGAACTGCTTCCACGTGCCCGCGCCGTCCACCGCCGCGGCCTCGTAGATCGTGCGCGGCACCGCCTGCAGCGCGGCCAGGTAGAGCAGGGTCGTGTAGCCGAACCAGCGCCACGTGACCATGACCGCGATCATCGCGTGGCTGCCCCAGCCGGACTGCAGGAAGTCGATCGGGCCTGCTCCGATCAGGCCGAGCAGCCAGTTGAGCAGGCCGTAGTCGCGGTCGAACATCTGGGCGAAGACGATCGTGGTGGCCGCCACCGACGTGATGTACGGAACCACCATCGACATGCGGAAGAACACCGCCGACCGCAGCCGGGCGTGGTTGAGCAGGTGCGCCAGGCCGAGCGCCAGCAGCAGTTGCGGCACGGTGGACAGCAGCCAGATGCTGATCGTGTTCCAGGCCGCGTTCCAGAACCGGGTGTCGCCGAGCAGCCGGGTGAAGTTGTCGAAGCCGATGAAGACGTGCTCGCCGATCGGGTTCCAGTCGAACAGCGCGATGTAGAAGGTGAACAGCAGCGGCACCAGGCCGAAGACCGCGAAGAGCAGGAAGAACGGGGCGATGTAGGCGTACGGTGCCAGCCGCTCGGTCAGGCTCTGCCGCACCCGCGCCTCGGCCTCGGGCATCGCCCGGGGCGGGCTGAGCGTCGTGGTCACCTCACTTGCCGATCGCGGTCTTGATGTTGGTCAGCGCCGCGCCCCAGGCCGCGGCCGCATCGCCCTTGCCCTGCTCGACGTTGGTGAGGGCGTTCTGGAACTCCTGGCCGATGGCCGAGCTGTCCTGGCCGATGAGAAACGGCTTGAGCCCGAGCAGCGAGTCGGTATAGATCTTCCCGATCGGCGCGTCGGAGAAGAACGGGTCCTTCATCCCGGTGAGCTTCGCATCCTGGTAGACCGACGGCGTGGTGGGCAGCGACCCGGACTCGGTGAAGTGCGCCAGCTGGGCCTGCGGCGACTGGGTCTTGGAGATGTAGTCCCAAGCCGCCTTCGGGTTGGCCGCACCCTTGGGGATGGCCAGATAGCTGCCGCCCCAGTTGCCCGCCCCACCAGGGATCGTGGCGACGTCCCACTTGCCCTTGGTGCCGGGGGCGTTGTCACGGATGGAGCCCAGCATCCACGACGGCGCGGAGATCACCGCGAAGTCGCCCCTGCTCATGCCCGCGCTCCAGCCCTCGGAGAACGAGCTCTGCTTGGCGGTGATCCCGGCCTGCGCGGCCTTGATCGCGTAGTCGAAGGCGGTCTTGACCTGCGGGCTGGTGGCATAGACGACGTTGCCGGAGGAGTCGTAGAACTTCTGCGGGCCCTGGTTGACGGCCTGGTAGAAGACGCTGGTGGCGGCGTTGTCGACGAATGCCTTCCCGGTGGCGGCGGTGTACTTCTTGCCGGTCTCGATGAAGGCGTCCCAGGTCGGCCAGAGCTTGCCCACCTCCTCGCGGCCGGTCGGCAGCCCGGCCTCCTTGAACAGGTCGGTCCTGTAGGCCACGGCCATGCCGCCGACGTCGGTGGGGATGCCGATGATCTCGCCGCCCTTGGCCGTGGGCTGGCTGATCACCCAGTCCAGGTAGTCGCCCTTGATCTTGTCGGCGCCGTACTGCCGCAGGTCCTGGAAGTTCTGTGGCTGCTGCACGAACTTCGGCAGGTCGTCGCCCTGGATGAGCACCAGGTCGGGCACCTTGCCGCCGGCCAGCGCGGTGGTCAGCGCCTGCGCGGTCTCCACCGAGGAGCCCACTTCGGTGAGCTTCACCTGCGCACCCGGGTTGGCCTTCTGGTAGTCCTCGACGGACTTCTTCTGGTTGATGCCGGTGAACGACCAGAACTCGAACGATTTGCCGTCCCCTGACGGCTGGGCCGACGTGCCGCCTCCCGAACAGGCGGAGGCTGTCAGGACGAGCGCCGCGGCGAGCACGACCGGTGTGGCTGTACGGAGCTTCACAGATGTTCTCTTCCGTGATTTCAGGGGCGGCGAGATCTCCAGGGAGTTTCTGCAGCCGGAAAGTTTCGGAGTGTATGACGATCGTTAACGCCGGACCATACGTGCGACGTCTGAAACTCGTCAAGAACCTGCTCGTAAGAAGGCAGAAATAAGAGCGACAGCCTCCCGAAACCTTCTGGCTAGACTTCCCGCCATGACCACGACCGAAGACCCGTCCGCCGATGGCGTCGTCCCGTCCCGGCCGCTGACCATCGCGCAGCTCGCCGAGCTGGCCGGGGTGTCCACGGCCACCGTGTCGAAGGTCGTCAACGGCCGCTCCGAGGTCGGGCCCGAGACCCGCGCCCTCATCGAGCGGCTCATCCTCGAGCACGGCTACCGCCCGCAACGGCGCCGCGCCAGGCCCGCGCCCCTGGTGGAGCTGGTCTTCCACGCGCTGGAAGGCGAATATCCCACCGAGATCGCCAAGGGGGTGGAGCAGGTGGCGCGCGAGCACCAGCTCGCCATGGTGCTGTCGGAGCTGCGGCACCGCCACCCGCCGGGCAAGGGCTGGATCGAGGGCGTGCTGAGCCGCCGCCCCACCGGCGTGATCGCCGTGTTCTCCAGCCTGACCGTGGCCCAGCGCCACCAGCTCACCACCCGCGGCATCCCCCTGGTCCTGCTCGACCCGACCGACGACCCCGCACCTCAGGTGCCCTCGGTGGGGGCGAGCAACTGGAACGGCGGGCTCACGGCCACCCGCCACCTGCTCGGCCTCGGGCACCGGCGCATCGCCGCCATCACCGGGCCCGGCTACGCCCTGGCCGGCCGGGCCCGGCTCGACGGCTACCGCACGGCCCTCGACATGGCCGGCATCCCCCTGGACCCGGAGCTGATCGGCTGCGGGGACTTCCTCGTCGAGGGCGGCCTGGAGCAGGCCGAACGCCTGCTGCGGCTGCCCGAGCCGCCCACGGCCGTCTTCGCCTCCAACGACGGGCAGGCCACGGGCGTCTACCGCGCGGCCCACCAGCTCGGGTTGCGCATCCCCGGCGATCTGAGCGTGGTGGGCTTCGACGACCTGCCCGCGGCCCGATGGATGAATCCGCCCCTGACCACGGTCCACCAGCCGCTCACCGAGATGGCGGCGGCCGCCGCGGGCATGCTGCTCAAGCTGGCCCAGGGCGAGCCCTTGGCGCAGCACCGCGTGGAACTGGGCACCGAACTGATCATCCGGGGAAGCACGGCACGGGCGGCTAACTAACTTACCGAGGAATTCCCGAAAACAATTGCGGCCGTTCGGTGCCGGTTTCGATGATGTTCCCCGTCAAGTCAGCGGGTCGAAGATCTTGCGGCCTTCTCAGAGTTCCCCTTGGACGTGTGCGAAGAGGACTGCTCCTGGAGCACTCCCGTCCAGATCGAGCAGCATTTGGGCGTTGACCGTGAACCCGGCATCGCGCAGCCAGCCCGCCACTTGCGTGGGCCGGCGACGGTGAACGTGAACCTTCATGGGATGCCCGCCGTAACCTCGGGTCTTCAGCCGTGACTCGTCACCGACGTGAAACCCGAGCAGGAGTGTCCCGCCGGGCCGTAGCACCCGCTTGAAGTGGTCGAAGGCCATGGGAACCGCGTCGTCGGGAACATGAATCAGCGACCAGAAAGCCAGCAGGCCGGCGACCGAGGCGTCAGGGAGGTCGAGATCGGTCATCGACCCCACCTCGAACCGCAGAAGGGGGTGATCACGTCGGGCCACTTCGATCATCGTGGGAGAAAGGTCCACGCCGAACGCGTCGAGGCCCAACCCCTGTAGGTAAGCCGTGACGTGCCCGGGTCCGCAACCCACGTCAGCCACCGGTCCGCCTCCTGCGGTGCGAACCAACTCGGCGAACAAGGCCAGAGTTGCCCGGAGGTAGGGGTGCTCGCCCAGCGCCTCGCGCATCTGGTCGGCGTAGCTGACTGCGACCGTGTCATAGGAGGCCCGGGTGTCCTCCAGCCAGTTATCCGTGCTCATGCGCTGACACCCTATTGGGCGACAGGCACCTACCCGACACGTCGCATGAAACACGACCCCCGTCTCCGACATGGTGGCGAGGGCCGTGTTTGGAACGCGCGGTGGGGTGTTCAGCGCCTAACTCCACACGAGGTATGACTGCGTCAACTTCCTGACCGGCCCCTGCTTCCCCGAATGAACTATCGCGGTCGCGTTGGTAAAACATTCAACGTCCGAGTAGAAGCTCACCGTGGCGCTGGTGTTGTTGACCACGGTCATCTCCGGCGCCCAGAGCTTGTGACAGCCTTTCGGAGGGTTGAGGACGGAGTCGTGGCCGCTGAAGTGCAGCCACCCAACGGCAGCCTGCGCTTCAGCCGGCACGCCGAACGTGATGGCCGCCGCTGCGCCGACAGCCGCTGCCCCAGCCTGGATCCGACGCCACATCAACTGCATACTGCCTCCTTTTGCTTTGCCGCAGACCGCACGAGCGGTGCCGGCAGAACTGGCGAACACACTGCGCAGCCTGACCGGAACCGGGCACGGGGCCGGGCACAAGCCGCGCTGGCGGAGTTCATCCGCTCTTGTGCTGGTTGACGTGTGCCGAGGCTCGCGGTACGGAGTCAGCATGTCCTCTCGACACATGACTCCGGGATGCGGGCCAGCACCGTCTTGAGAGCCAGTAAAGCCACGTGATGGAGGCGTCCAACAGGGCTGCGGACAGTCTGGGCCAGACACGTCCACGCGGCGGCCAGGCTCGGACGGAAAGCCGCTCGGTTCGCGCACCGCCCCGGCGAGGAGTTCCCCTGGATCGGTGGCGCCGCCGCGGCGCAGGGCCGGGGCCAGCGCGTCCAGGTCGGACCAGCGGGACGGGCGGAGATGGACGCGGTAGCCGTCTCCGGCGGGCTCCAGGGTGAGTGCTTCGCCGATGGCGAGCCTGCTCTCCGGGAGGTGGGCCGCGGTCGCTCCGGCGGCTCGTTCCAGGGCGGTGATCGAGGTGACCCCGGCGGCGATGGGCAGGGTCGTGTCCGGGCTGGTGAGGTGTTCGTGCAGGTCACGCAGGCGGGCGGCGACGGTCGTACGGGCGGGGTGGTCCTTGGGCAGGCGGTCGGCCAGGAGCCTCGCAGCGCAGCCGATGTGACCCAGCGGCGGCACGGACGGACGCTCGCCGAGCAGGGCGATCAGCGCCTCCAGGGCGTCCTCGGCGCCGGAGGCGAGGGTGACCCACTGCCCGGTGGTGAGCGGAGTGAGCCTCGGGTGGCGTTCCGTCCAGTACGCGACCGCCCGGTTCAGGTCGGGGCCCGTGCGCCAGAGGTCGGCGGGGTCGTCGGGCATGAGCAGCTCGACGACTTCGACGGCCTCGTCGGTGGTGGTGAGCGCCTCCAGGGAGAGCGCGGCGATGCGCAGTTCGATCTCGCTCAGGTCGAGTTCGCGGGCGCGGGCGGCGTCGCCCCTGCGGAAGGCGGCGACGCGGCCCCGCGCCCAGCCGTCCGGCCAGGAGAGCGTGCGGGCCGAGGTGGACAGCAGGATCAGGCACTGGGCCGGTGACAGGCCGGTGGCCTCGGCGAACGCCCGTACGGTCGCCGCTGCACGCCGTCCACGTAGGCGTCGATGCCGGCATCGCGTTCGGAGTGGCGGTTCATCTGGAGCGCGCTCAGCCCCCGCGTCCCGGCCATCTCCCGGTGAATGTCCCCGAGGCTGATCTTCTCCAGGCATAGGCGCTGCGACAATAAGGCGGCCACAGTCGACTTGCCGCTGCCGAGGTCTCCGCTGATCGCGATGGATCGCTGCGTGAACATGAACGCCTTCCTCATCGGCGCCGGACTCCCCGCCCGGAAGGGTGCACTGCCGCACGTGGCCTATCACGACCACATCTGCGATCATCCCAATTCCGGTGCACGAGAAGAGCACACCCGCCCTGCCCCGGCGGGTCACCGCCGATGAAACGGCCACTCGATACAGCTCGGGACCGCTCCCGCCGGCGCTCCCCGGTTCGCTGGCGGCGCGCAGGCAGGGTTTCGTTCCAATGCAGGTCCTATCCCGAAGCGCCGCAGGAGTCCAACGCGAGACACGAAGCCACGATTCGAGCTGTGGCCCCGTGTCCGCACAGGCGAGCAATCAGGCTGCGGGGCCGTGCTCCGCTACGGGCAGCCTGACCCTTCTTCGGCGTCTGTAGCTCCGGCCCGCCGTGGCATTTCGGGCTCGGACGGGCGAGGTGCCTCGCTCACGATCCGACGGGCGGCGTCCCTGTTCTTGAGATGCTCGGAGTCGTCTTGCCATTGGATCTTGGGGCGTCGCGGTGTGTCAGACATGGCAGCCACCGTAGTGACGTGGCTGGCAAGGGCAGGTAACGAGAGGCCCCGCGTTCGGCCGACCAGAGGCGAGGCTTGTGCCCGTTGCGCAGCGGACCGGCAACCAGACGCTCCGCGTGCTCCGCCCAGGGTATTCCTCGGGGCGTCGTGGGAGACCGGCAGTCTCACGCGGCCCCGATTGAGGACGGAAATCCCGGCGGCCAGGTCGACGTCCTTCCAGCGCAGCCCGACCGCCTCACCCCAGCGGAGCCCGCGCAGGGCGATCAACCGGTACAGCGCGAGCAGCCGGTGGGTGGCCGCTTGAGCGAGGAAGGCGAAGGTGTGCGAGGGTGTCCACACCGTCACCGGCGACGGCCGCGGCACGGACGCATACACGTTGATCATGCTCGCGCGGCTGAGCCTGGCCTCGCGCCGCCGCTGCTCGACATCGAGCCGGCCCTGCAGGTCGCGGTTCCAGGCAGCGACCCGCTCATCGGTCCATACCAACGCCTTCGGGCGGTCGGCATCGGAAGTTCGACCACCGCTGCCGGGTTGAAATCGATCAGCCAGTCCTGCTTGATCGCAATACGAGCGGCGCGTGGTGGCATCGATCTTCCGCTGACGCCGGGTCATTATCTCCGCGGGCGCCTTCTGGAGCGCCAGCACGTTGATCATGGCCACCATGATGACCGATCTCCGACTGCCGTAGGCGGTCACGCCGAATGAACTCGATATCGTCCTCGACCGGGCCGGGAAGGGCTCGCAGCGGGGCGGCCTGGCCCGGGGAGCGATGCGGGCGATGCTCATCGTACGCAGCCGGCACGCACCGCAAACGGCGGGCGTTGACGATGAGGATCCGATCGAGAAGTTCTCGGCGCAGACCACCCATCCGGCGTTCGACGAAAGCATTGGCCTGAGGTGGGCCCGGACCCCGAAACCCACAGCGTGCTGCTCTGATCGGATGGGCTTCTCCCGATCCGTATATACTTGTTGGTATATAATGTGGAGATGACAGCTGATCAGAACGTCCCCAGCGGTGTCGAGGTCGCGATGCTGCTGCGGCGGGCGCAACTGCGCAAGCAGATGGCCTGCGAGGCCGCGCTCGCCCTGGTGGGGATGACGTTGCCGCAGTGGGGCATACTGTATGCCGTCGCGGCCGAGCCTGATTCCTCGACCCACGCGCTGGCGCTGTTCACCGGGCAGTCCGATCAGTCCGCGGGCGCGGTGGTCTCCCGCCTCGAACAGCGAGGGTTGCTCGAACGCAGGCCCGGT
This sequence comes from Nonomuraea insulae, assembly GCF_042656245.1. Lineage (NCBI taxonomy): Bacteria > Bacillati > Actinomycetota > Actinomycetes > Streptosporangiales > Streptosporangiaceae > Nonomuraea > Nonomuraea insulae. The sequence goes on along the minus strand of NZ_JBHSPA010000029.1, from coordinate 80,935 downwards.
GTCGGTAAGGCGATTCTGCACAGGATCACGCCGGATGGCGACGAACTCGTACGACGCTGCAACGCCATTGCCGAGGACGTGATGTCCCGCCTGCTCGCCGGCCTCACCGATCAGACTCTTCGGGAACTGCGGACCTCGTTGCTGTCGATTGCGGAGGCCGCCCTCCCGGCGTCGACCAGGTCGGACGCCGGGAGGGCGCCCTCCGATGATCTCAGCGAACCGTCCGGGATCCGCTCCGCCACACGTCCCTGATCGACAGGGTGTCGGCGATGTTGCTGGTGGGATCGCCGTCGACCAGCAGCAGATCGGCGCGCGCGCCTGGTGTGATCCTGCCGCGGTCGTCGAGGCCGAACGTCGTCGCGGGCACGCTGGTGGCGGCCCGCAGCGCCTCCGTCGGGGTGAGGCCGGCCCGAACGAGAAGCCGCAGTTCGCCGTGCAGGCTCACGCCGTGTGCCATGCCGCGCGCACCGAAGTGGTGGTTGGCGTCCGAGCCGGCCAGGATCGGCACGCCGGCGGTATGCATCGCCTTCACCGCGGCCAGGGCGGCATCGAAGTCGCCGGCCGGGAAGGTGTTGAATTCACAGCTGAGGTTGTCCATCCAGGGCTGCGGCAGGCGACCGGCGACCCGGCTGTCGCGCGCCAGGCCGGTACCGAGACGCTGGTTGGTGAGCGAGGCCAGCAGGTTCAGCGTCGGGGTCAGGAACGCCCCTCCCGCAAGGAACGCCTCGACCAGATCAGGCGTGCACGGACCGTCGATGAACAGGTGCGCGAACCCGTCGACACCGGCGGCCAGCGCCTGCCGGGTCGCCTCGATGGTCAGCGCGTGGGCGATCACCATGCGGTCGCGCTCGTGCGCGGCGGCCACCACCGCCTTGACAGTGCCTTCCTCGACGACGGGGACGTCCTTGCCGAGTGTCTTGCCGCTCTCGATGAGCACCTTGATGTAGTCGGCGCCTTCCGCGATCCGCTCGTCGACGAAGCGGGCGGCGTCCTCGGGCCGGGCGACCGTCGGCAGCTCCGGGTCGTTCAGGCCGCCGTGGAGCTGGGTCGGGTGCCCACCGGGTGCCGTCAGGCCCACCGAGGACGAACGGACATCCGCGATGTCGGTCCGTTCGGCGGCGGCGCGACGAACCCCCTCCATCGCGTGCGGGAACGAGAACAGGTCGAGCTCGGTGGTCACGCCGAACCTCAGGGCGTGGCCGAGCGTTTCCACGTCGGCGTGGGTGTGCGCGTCGATCAGGCCGGGCAGCAGGGTGGCGCCACTGCCGTCGACTCGCTCGGCCGCCGCGGGCGCGGGTGCCCCTACCGCGACGATCCGCGCCCCCTCCACTTCCACGGTCCGCACGCCGATCAGCTGCTCGCCGTCGAACACCCGGGCACCCTCGATGACATATCGCGTCATGATCACTCCTCTATATTCGTCTTGGTATATACTAACCAATATATGATGACGGGCAGCGCGGCAAGACTTCGGTCCGATCAAAGGAAGGTGCGCTGCGGCCCATGCCCGAAAGTGACTCTGACCTGGTGAGCGTGCTGATCCTGGTCACCCACGAGCGACAAGCCCGCGACCGGGGCCGGTGGTCCAGCTTCGTCGCGGTGCTAAACGACAGAGGTAGTGAGGTAGTTATGCCGGAATCCGCGTTCCTTCATGAGCCGTTCACCGTCCAGGCCTCCCCCGAGGCGCTCGCGGACCTGCGCGCCCGGCTGCGGGCCACGCGCTGGCCAGACGCACCCGAGGACGTCGGCTGGTCACTCGGCACGGACCTCACCTACCTCCGCGACCTGGTCGCCTACTGGGCCGACGGCTTCGACTGGGCAGCCCAGGAGAAGGCGCTGTCCGAGTTCCCGCGCTTCCGCGCCCGGCTCGACGGGCTCGGCATTCACTACGTGCACGCCCGGGCCGTCAACCCGGCCGGCCCGGTGCTGCCGCTGGTGCTCTGCCACGGCTGGCCGGACTCGTTCTGGCGCTACACGAAGGTCATTCCGCTGCTGACCGACCCCGGGGCGCACGGCGGCGACCCCGCCGACGCGTTCGACGTGGTCGTGCCCGATATGCCCGGCTACGGGTACTCCGACCGCCCTACCGGCCCGCCGCTCGACTCGATCGCCGTCGCGGGTCTGTGGGCCCGGCTGCTGGACGGCCTCGGCTACCAGCGGTTCGGCGCCGTCGGCGGGGACATCGGCAGCGGCGTGAGCAACTTCCTCGCGCTGAACTACCCCGAACGGGTCACGGCCGTCCACCGCATGGACGCGGGGGTGCCGGTCTACTCGGGGGACCCCGCCGACCTGACGCCCGAGGAGCGCGCCTGGATGGCGGACATGGCGGCCTGGGGCGCGGCCGAGGGCGCCTACGTGGCGATGCACCGCACCAAGCCGCAGACCGCGGCAGCCGGGCTGACCGACTCCCCGGCAGGGCTCGCCGCGTGGATCGTCGAGAAGATGCGGGGGTGGAGCGACTGCGGCGGCGACATCTCGCGGTCCTTCACGATGGACGAGGTCCTCACCAACGTCACGATCTACTGGCTCACCGAGACCATCGGCTCGTCGATGCGGATGTATCGCGCGAACGGCGAGATCCCGGCCGCGGAGCAAGCCCGCCGGGTCGAGGTCCCCTCCGGCTTCACGGTGTTCCCCGGCAACATCAGCCGGGCACCGCGGAGGTGGCTGGAGCGCGCCACCAACCTCGTGCGGTTCACGGAGGCCCCGCGCGGCGGGCACTTCGCGCCGCTCGAAGAGCCCGAGTTCTACGCGGAGGAACTGCGCGCCTTCTTCCGCCCCTACCGGGCCTGATTCCGCCAGTTGGAGTTCCGGTCGTATCGGCGCAGGTCAGGGTCAGGGGCAGGTAGATGTTGGACAGGATTGGAGAAATGACCCCTGTGGGTGCCGAATATCGTGTCTCCTCATGCGACGTGGGCGTACTCATGTAGGAGGCCGCCGAGCCGGTCTCGTCGGGAGACACCTTCCGGCCCAGACCGGCGATCCGCCCAGCTTCTCAGCGGTCAAGCGCAGCAAAGACGCGAACGGTGGGTCGGATCGGTGGCCGTCGCAGCCCATGCTGGGAGTAGGTCCAGCATCGTTTCACCAGGTCGGCATGCCAATGCCGGAGCATCCCACGGTGTGACATCGACGGCGCCGGGGCAGGAGCCGCGCCAGCGCGGAAAGGATCGCCCGGTCCGCCCACGACGGCCGGGGAGCGGCAACCTGACGGCGGAGCACAACCAGCTGATGCCGCAGTACCAGAATCTCCGCATCCTTGGACGCCTGTGATCGGGCGAGCAGCGCGATCCAGCCGAATGCTCGCAAGACGATCACGTACAGCAGCCACAGAGCCATCCTGCCGGAGCTGAGCCATCGAACAGAGCAGAACCCCAGATCAAACCCTATGACGCAATATTCGGCGCCCACAGGCTTTCAGGCTCCATGCGGTGAGCGTTGTTTTTCCTGCAGGGGAGCCTCCCAGGTGGCGGTGATGTCGCGGGCGACATCACGTAGGAGGTCGATGAGCATGTCTGCGAGTGGTGTGAGGCTGGCGTCGGTTTTGGTCACGGCGTAGAGCTGGCGGTAAGGCCTGGGGTGGGCCAGTTCGCGATGGGTGGTGCCAGGCGCATGGGTCAGGGCCAGGCGCGAGACCAGGGCCACTGCGATGCCTGTGCCGACGAGGGCCTGGGCGACGTCGTAGGACTCGGTCTCGAACCGCACGGTGGGAGTGAAGCCGGCCTCGCGGGCAGCGTCGTGGAACTGTTCGCGGGCGGCATGGCCGGCCAGGATGGAAACCCACGATTCGTCGCGCAGTTGTTCCAGGTGAAGTTCGGCGTCCGCGGGCTGCCCGGTGGCCAGTGAATGGTCATCGGGGAGAACCACGACCATCGGGTCCAACAGGAGCGAGTGGGCCCGTACATGTGGGGGCGGCGCGAGCGGCGTGCCCCAGGACGCGACGATGGCCACGTCCAGGCGCCCCGCGCTGATCTCGTCCGCTCCACGTCCGGACACCACGTCTATGACGGAGACGTCGGCGTCCGGATGGCGGTGGCGCAGCGCTGTCAGGGCCGGTGGTAGCAGGTGCAGGGCAGCCGCCTGGAACGTCCCGATCCGTAGACGGAGCGAGAGGTGGCCGAGCAGTGCGGCCAGTTCCGCCTCGGCCCTGTCCGATGCCTCCTCCACAGTTCGACCGTGGGAGGCGAGCAGCGCACCGGCCGCGGTGAGCGTTGCTCCGCGAGGACCACGGATGACCAGCGGTACCTGCCAGTCGCGCTCGGCCTTGGCCACCTGCTGGGTGACCGCCGCGGGCGTGAGTTGGAGTGCGTGAGCCGCCGCCGTCAGGGAGCCGTGCCGCTCGATCAACGCGAGAAGCCGCAGCTGTCCCGGATCCACCAGCATTCACTAATCCTAACGCTGCACCCATCTCATTTAACTTTTCTTAGGGGCGCGAGACAGGAAGCCTGGTGGTACACCCATCGGCGCAATCCCCGGAAGGGGTTCTTTTCCCATGCCCACGCATGTGCCCGTTTTCATCGCCACCACCTTGCTGCTGGCGATGCTGCCAGGCGCGAGTCAAGCCCTGATGATCCGGCAGGTTCTGGAAGGCGGCCAACGTACGCTCCGGGGCACGCTCGCGGGCAATGCCAGCGGCTTCCTGCTGTGGTCCACGGCCGCCGCGGCCGGGCTGTCCGCCGTCCTGCTGGCCAGTCCCACCGCGTACGCGGTGCTCCGGATCGCAGGCGGCATCGTGCTGATGATCCTCGGGGTGAAGACGCTACGGACCGCGCTCACCACCGCCTCCACCCACCCGCCCCGCGAGAGCGGGCGCAGCACTGGCTTCGCGGGCGGATATGTCACCGGCCTGATCACCAACCTCGGCAACCCCAAGGCGGGCGTGTTCGCGGTCTCGGTGCTGCCCCAGTTCGTGACCGCGGATGGCCCGGTTTTCCTGTCGACCGTCGCCCTGGGAGCCCTGTGGGCGCTCGTCAGCGCCTCCTGGTACATGTTGCTCACCTGGGCCGTCAGCCGCGGGCGCGCCCTGGTATCGCGGCCGGCCGTCCTGCGGGGGCTCAGCGTGACCACCGGCGTCGTCCTACTGGGGCTGGGCGCCGCGGTGGTAGCAGGTGTCTGAGGGCCAGGCCCGGTACTTCTTCCAGCGCCCGACCGCCCGAGGCATCTGCCGCCTTGTGTACTGGTTGCCTTGTATGACCGGTGGCGACGAAGCACACCGAAACGATCGCCCTGGCTTCGCCGTCCGCTCGGGGCCCCGCGGACACCCGAGGAGCGAGGGCGGATATCGCGATTCGGCGCATAGCGGCCTCTTCTGCTGTGGCCTCGGCCAGGCGTTATGCCTGGTCAGAGGGCGAGGTCGAACATGTCAGATAGCAAACATCGGGGGCATGACAGTTCGCCACAGCCTGTGAGCTGCGGTTTTGGCCGTATCGGCTGAAACGATTCTGCAGTCGCTCATGCAACCCGGACAAAGGCCACACGCGCGGGCCCAGGAATGCGGAAGGGTTGGCCGCGCCCCGCACCATTTGAAGTCCCGTTGGACACGGCCACCAGCTACCCGATGAGCGACCTCTGGCATCCGGAAACTGGGAGGATTTCACAACTGGGGTGGCCCGAGCGGGTATCGCACGCACTGGAATGACCACAGCAAGTACCGCGACGGCAGGGCAGCGAGCGCCTGGCTAACCTTCGGGCCGAGCAGCGGCGAGCGCCTGGCCCGCAAGCCTTGCGGCCAGAGAACCAGCAGCCCCGCCGGGGACGTCGTGATACTCAAGCGAGCCAGGTCCTCTTCGCCAATGGGACCCGGTGCGTCGGCACGGTGAACGTGCATCCGTTCACCGAGACGGGCAAGCAGGAGCGGTCACAGCGTCAAGCAGGCGTGCGAACTGCTGTCGTGAGCTGAAGAAAAAGCGGAATCATCACGCTCACCGACGAGGCTTTACTCGGAGCCGAGATTCTCTCTCAGTGAGCTGCCTCGTACTGCTCCATGACGGTGGCGGCTATGCGGCCTCGCTCGCTCACCGGCAGGCCCTGGGCCTTGGCCCACTGCCTGATCTCCGTGGACTTCTCACGGCTGACCGCCCGAGCAGAACCGGAGCCCGCACGTCGTCCGCGAACGCCCCTGTCGGCACGGACCGCGCGAGCCTTGTTGATATAGGGGGCGAGTGCCTTCTCCAGCTTCCCCCTGTTCGAGCCCGACAGGTCGATCTCGTAGCTCGTCCCGTCGAGAGTGAACCTCGTGGTTCCTTCGGCATCGCTGCCATCGAGGTCATCGACAAAGGACTCAACAATACGCTTCGCCATTGGGGTGCTCCAATCACGTCTCAGGTTTCGAGTACTGTAGCCCTCTTCAGCAAATCATGCATCCCCAGAGATGTCGTGCCTACGCAAAGGAACCGTGCGTACCGACGCGGCGCTACAGCCCCTTTTCACCCGGGTAGCCCAGTGCTCACGGTTGGAGAGACCGGCGTTCCAAGGCAGCATCTCGGTTCATAACCCGGCAGTCAACCTCCCATAAACCCCACCTACGCCAAGGCACGCCTCGATGCTGGAACGAGCCCTGCCCCTTCATTTCACCAGCCACAAGCCAGGAGCAGCTCGCGGCAGCGGCCTGGACGGACACTTGCGCCCCGTGCCGGACGACACTCCAACTCCAGCCCATTGACGCACCCTTGTGAGCGTGAAAGTCTCTTGCGCCAGGTCACCCTCACCGGCTGGTCCTTCAGCCCTCAACCCGGTGGCCGCCCCGGTCTCCTATTCTCCAGCCAATGGCAATGAAGCCTGCTGTGTTGAATTCCAGTTCAAGCTCGCGGCTCAACGCCACGACCGCAACATATGTCATACGGGGTGCCAGATGGTGGGAGTGCCGTCGATCAGTGAGTTGAGGCGGCGTTGCAGTTCGAGGGCGACGGCGGGCGGGCTGTAGGTGGCGAGGGATCGGATTTCGCGGGCGGCGCGCTGGATGCGTGCGGCGGGGTGATGTTCGAGTTCGGGGTCGATGCCGTAGGCGCGGCAGAAGCTGGTCCACCGGGTGTGGGAGTGGCCGAAGCGGTGGTGTCCCATCATCCCTGGGTTACCGGCGCCACCACGCCGCTTAACCGCAGCTCAGCCCACGCAACTCGATTTTCAAGCGGCACAGGTCCTAGGCTGGCGGAGGTGACGGGATCGGCGGCGGGCGCGCGGACACAGGAGCAGATGCGGCAGCGGAACCTGAGCGAGGTGCTGCGGCGCGTCCATAAGGACGGGACGGTGTCACGGGCCGCACTCAGCCGCGGGATGGGCCTCAACCGCAGCACCATCATGGACCTGACCGCCGAGCTCACCGCGGCTGGGCTCGTCCGCGAGGGTGTCCCCATCGGGCGGGGCCGCGCGGGGCGGCCGTCGATCGTCGTCATGCCCGAGCAGGGGACGCTGTACGGGCTCGCGTTCGACGTCGCCGTGGATCGGCTGCTCGCGGCCCGTGTCGGGCTCGGCGGCCGGATCCTCGACCGCCGCGAGGCCGTGCGCACCCGCGCCGGGGCCGACCTGGAGGACGTCGTCGGCGTCCTGGCCGCCTTTGGTCGCGAACTGGCCGCCGGGGCTGGTCCGGGCGCGTTGTGCGTGGGTGTCGGCGCGTCGTATTGCGGGTTGATCAGGCGCGCCGACGGCACGGTCCGGTACGGACCGCACCTCGGCTGGGTGGACCAGGCGTTCGGCGCGGAACTCGCCGCCGGGCTCGGCCTCGGGCTTCCCGTCGAGGTGGGCAACGAGGCGCACCTGGGTGCGATCGCCGAGCACGTACGCGGCGCGGGACACGACGTCGACAACCTCATCTACCTGCACGGGGACGTCGGCGTCGGCGGCGGGATCATCGTCGGCGGCAAACTCCTGGACGGCGACGCGGGCTATGGCTGCGAACTCGGGCACATGCTGGTCAACCCGTTCGACGGGCGGCCCTGCCTGTGCGGGTCGCGCGGCTGCCTGGAGGCCGAGGTGGGGGAAGGAGCGCTGCTCGAGTACGCGGGACGGTCCGACGACCTCGTCGGACGCGACGGCATCCGGGCCGTCGTCGCCCTGGCCGGGAGCGGCGACGCCCGAGCGCGGGACGCCTTCGACCGCGTCGGCGACTGGCTCGGCGTCGGCGTCGTCAACCTCATCAACCTGTTCAACCCGGCGCTCGTGGTCTTCGGCGGGATGCTCCGCGATGTCTACCCAAGTGCCGCGCCACGTGTCCGCGCCCGGATCGACGCGCATGTCCTGCCGGTGTCGCGCGAACGTGTCCGCCTGGCCGTGACGGCCCTTGGTGACGACACCACGCTCGCCGGGGCCGCCGAACTCGCCTTCGCCAACCTCCTGAACAACCCGCTCAACACCTTGGCCGCCCTACGCTAAGGGGACTGGCGAGGTAGCTTTCCGGAGTCTTGCCGAAGCGAAAGACCGGCCCGGCTCGGAGCCCTCCACGGATGCGGATCGCTCCCACCGCGATGCCCTCCCGACGAACGTGGCGCCGCCTGGACCGGACGGCTGGAGATCGCGGCGACGCCGTCCCAGGCCATCGCCCCACTCGCCACGGTGGTCAGCCGTTTCACCGCGGAGTACCCCGGCGTGCGGGTGGTGGTCCGCGCCGGCGCCACGGCAGATCAGGTGGTGGAGGCCGTACGTGCCGGCCGGACGGAACTCGGCCTCTTGGCTTGATCCGCCGGTCTATCCGGAGGTCGCCTTCGCGAGTCACGCGGGCGGGCTCGGTCCCGCGGTGCGTGTCTTCCTGGACCTGGCGTTCGACAGGGAACGCCGATCGGTGGGGCGGAAAGCAGATCTTTGACCGCGCTGCCAGGTGGCTGCTGGAATCGATGTCGTGAAATCTCATCGCATTGCCGTGATCCCGGGAGATGGCATCGGCACCGAGGTGTGCCGTGCCGCCCGTGCCGTACTCGACGCGGTCGGCCGCAGGCACGGCGTCGATCTCACCTACGACGAGTTCGACTGGTCCTGCGCGCGTTACCTGGCCGAGGGCGCGATGATGCCTGCCAACGGCCTGGACCTGGTACGCGACCATGACGCGATCTTCCTCGGGGCGGTGGGCGCACCCGGTGTGGCCGATCACGTGTCCCTGTGGGGATTGTTGATCCCGATCCGCCGGGGGTTCGCGCAGTACGTGAACCTGCGGCCGATCCGGGTGCTCGACGGGCGGCAGGCCATCGATCTGGTGGTGGTGCGCGAGAACGTCGAGGGCGAGTACAGCGAGATCGGCGGACGCCTGTACCAGGGCACTCCCGCCGAGATGGCGGTGCAGGAGGCGGTGTTCACCAGGGCGGGCGTGACCCGCATCGCCGACTACGCCCTGGACCTGGCCGAGCGGCGGAGCGGATCGCTGACGTCCGCCACCAAGTCGAACGGGATCATTCACACGATGCCGTTCTGGGATGAGATCGTCGCCGAACGGGTCGCCGAGCATGGTGGCGTGACCATGCGCTCGGAGCACATCGACGCGCTGTGCGCCAAACTGGTGCTCGACCCGGCCCAGTTCGACGTGATCGTCGCCTCCAACCTGTTCGGCGACATCCTGTCCGACCTCGCCGCCGCCGTCGCGGGCGGCATCGGCCTCGCGCCCTCCGCGAACATCGATCCCACGCGCGCGCACCCGTCGATGTTCGAGCCGGTTCACGGCTCGGCGCCGGATATCGCGGGCCAGGGGATCGCCAACCCGGTCGGCGCGATCTGGACCGCCGCGATGATGCTCGACCACCTGGGCCACCCCGAGGCCTCGGCGAACATCATGGCGGCCCTGGAGAGCGTCTTCACGACGACGTCTGTACGCACTCCTGACCTCGGCGGCACGGCCACCACCGAAGACCTGACCCGTACGATCATCGAAGCCCTCTGAAGGAAGCATGAGCGTCCCGCTGCCCAGCACGTTCCAGACCCGGACCATCGACGCGGACGGCGTCGCCATCCACGCGGTCGTCGGGGGCGACGGGCCGCCCGTGCTGCTCCTGCACGGCTACCCGCAGACGCACCTGATCTGGCACGACGTCGCGCCCGCGCTGGCGGCACGGCACACGGTCGTGCTGACCGACCTGCGCGGGTACGGCGACAGCGCCAAGCCGGCGCCGGTCACCGACGACCTCTACTCCAAGCGGGCGGTGGCCCGCGACCAGGTCAGCGTGATGCGCGAGCTGGGGTTCGACCGCTTCGCCGTCGCCGGACACGACAGGGGCGCAAGGGTCGGCCACCGGATGGCCCTCGACCACCCCGACGCCGTCCAGGCGCTCGCCGTCCTGGACATCGTGCCGACCCGGCACACGTTCGCGCATGCCGACGCGGCGTTCGGCCTCGGCTACTTCCATTGGTTCTTCCTCGCCGCCGGCCATGGAATTCCCGAGCGGCTGATCGGCAACGATCCCGAGTTCTGGATTCGCAGCCGGATGACGGCCCGGCATTCCGGAGGCGCCGCCTACGACGAGAGCGCGGTCCGTGAGTACGTCCGCTGCTTCTCCGACCCCGCCGCGATCGCCGCCTCCTGCGCGGACTACCGGGCGGCGGCCGGCGTCGACGTCGAGCACGACGACGCCGACGCGGCGGCGGGCAGGCGCGTGCGCTGCCCGGTGCTGGCTCTCTGGGGCGAGCACAGCTTCGTGGGCCGTACGTACGACGTCCTGAAGGTCTGGCGCGCCTACGCCGAGCACGTCACCGGTGCGGCGCTGCCGAGCGACCACTACCTGCCGGAGGAGGTGCCGGCTCTCGTCGCGGCGGCACTGGAGGCGTTCCTGGCCAGGGCATGAGATTGATCAGTAGGGGACCGCCGAGGAGCGATCATGACAAAGACGTCGAGATCTTGGTGCTGCGGCACCAGCGCTGCGACAGCCGGACCGGCCCTGTCGGCCCGACGCCCTGCCCGTCGTCTGGCCGGCCTTCCCTCATCCACCGCTCATGCGTCCCGGAGGCCGCGGGCCGCCGTGACCTCCGTCTACACTGAGGCCCGGCATTTCGTGACTTTCCCGCAGTTCACAGAAAGGCTGAGAATGGCCGATGAATCAGTCCCCATAGACGCAATCCGGTCACACGTGCCGCACACGGCACGAATCTGGAATTACTGGCTGGGGGGTAAGGACAACTACGCCGCGGACCGGGAGGTCGGGGACCGAGTCCGGAAGATCTTTCCGGTGGTGGTGGAGCTGGCGCGGGCCGACCGGCTGTTCTTGGGACGGGCCGTACGGTATCTGACCGCCGAGGCGGGAATCCGGCAGTTCCTCGACATCGGCACCGGGCTGCCGAGCCAGGACAACACCCACGAAGTCGCGCAGCGGGTGGCCCCCGAGTCGCGGATCGTGTACGTCGACAACGACCCGCTGGTACTGGTGCACGCACGAGCCCTGCTGACCGGTTCCGCGGAAGGCTCCACCGACTACATCGAGGCCGACCTGCGTGACCCGGACGCCATCCTGCAGGCTGCGGCGAAGACACTGGACTTCTCCCAGCCGGTGGCGATCATGCTGCTGGGCGTCATGCACTTCATCAGCGATGATGACGAACTGCAGCGCATCATCGACCGACTGCTGGCCGCCGTGCCGTCCGGCAGTCACGTGGCGGTGGCCAACACCACCACAGCCGTCAACGGTGAGGTCACCGCCGAAGCGGTACGCGTGTGGAACCTCGATGCCGAGCCGAAACTGAAGCTGCGAACCCCCGAGCGGATCGCCGCGTTCTTCGACGGCCTGGAGCTGGTGGAACCGGGCTGGGTCTCCTGCTCACGGTGGCGCGCCGAACCGGACTACGACGGCAACCCGCCTGCCGAGGTCGATCAGTGGTGTGGAATCGTAGGCAAAAACTAGCGCACCTGTGCTCGGGCAGTGCGCCTCCCGACAATCACATCCGCGCAGGTCATAACCTGCGCGGGCTTAGCGTGACGGCGCGAGGTTCGGCCACCCACCGGGCGGCGATCGCGGTGATCGAGTGGCCGGCCAGCCGGGGATCGGCCAGGTCACGCCGGCACTGCTGCAGGCGGCGCTCGCGGACCCAGCCGGCGACGGTAGGTCCTTCGGCGTGAACAGCTTGTGCGGGTAGCGCAGCGAGATGTGGTGCGCTGCGGCGATCGCATCCGGGGTCAACCGCGCATCGCCGAGGTTCTGCCGAATGAAGGCGTGAATCTGAGCCGGCAACCCTCGCCGCCTGATCTCGGGCGGTAGCGCGCTGGGGACGTCCAGCGCGCTGGCCAGCGCCGCGGTCACGCGGTTTCGGTTGAGCAGCCGCGGCAGGAACAGCACGCGGCCTCCCACCGCTGACATCATCTACGGCCGAAGCGCCAGGCGGTCAGCGGCCGTACGCCTCCAGCAGCCGCAGCCACACCTCGCTGACCGTGGGGAACGACGGGACCGCGTGCCACAGCCGGTCCAGCGGGACCTCGCCGACGACCGCGATCGTCGCGGCGTGCAGCAGTTCTGCGACATCCGTACCCACGAGCGTGAAGCCGACGATCACTTTCCGGTCCTCGTCGACGACCATGCGGGCGTGCCCCCGGTATCCGTCGGCATGCAGGGCGGCTCCGGCGACCGCGCCCAAGTCGTAATCGACGACGCGGATCCGTACCCCGGCGGCCTCGGCCGCGGCCGCGGTCAGCCCCACCGACGCGATCTCCGGTTCGGTGAAGACCACCTGGGGCACGGCGCGCTCGTCGGCCGTGGCCACGTGCCGGCCCCAGCGGCCGTCCTCGACCGCTTCGCCCTTCGCCCGCGCCACGATGACGTCGCCGACCGCGCGGGCCTGGTACTTGCCCTGGTGGGTCAGCAGCACTCGCCGGTTGACGTCTCCGGCGGCGTACAGCCATCCGTCATCGATCGGCGTCCCGTCCTCCCCGACCACGCGCAGCGTGTCGTCCACCGTGAGCCAGGCGCCCGGCGTCAGGCCGACGGCGTCGAGACCGATGTCCTGCGTGTTCGGTGTCCGGCCGATCGCCACCAGCACCTCGTCGGCCTCGACCTGCTCGCCGTCGGTCGTCGTGATGTGCACCGTTCCGGCCTCGTCGCGGTGCACCGATGTGGCCTCCGCACCGAGGCGTACCGACACGCCGGCCTCCCGCAACGACTCGGTGACCCGCTCACCGGCGAACGGCTCGGCCTGCGGCAGCACACCGTCACGGGCCAGCATCGTCACCGAGGAGCCCAGGGCGGCGAAGGCGGTGGCCATCTCCGACGCCACCACGCCACCACCGATGATCGCGAGCCGGCCTGGGACCGTGCTCGCGGCGGCCGCCTCCCGGCTGGTCCACGGAGCGGCGTCACGCAAACCGGGAAGGTCGGGCAGCAGCGCGCCGCTTCCGGTCGCGATGACCACCGCGTGCCGGGCCGTCAACGTGACCGGGACGCCGTCGTCGCCGGTCACCTCGACCACGCCCGCGGACACGATCCGGCCCTGACCACGGCGCAGAGCGATCCCGGCCGAATCGAGCCAACCGGCCTGGCCGCCATCCTTCCAATGGGAGGCGAAGGAATCCCGACGGCCCAGCACCGCTGCCACGTCGAGACCGCCGGTCACCGCCTCGCGCGCTCCAGGCACCTGACGCGCCGCCCGCAACGCCGCCGCGCTGCGCAGCAACGCCTTGGTCGGCATGCAGGCCCAGTAGGAGCACTCCCCACCGACGAGTTCGCGCTCGACGACGGCGGCGCTGAGCCCGCCCCGCACCACCCCGTCGGCGACGTTCTCCCCGACCGGGCCCGCTCCGATGACGATGACGTCGTACGTGTTGCCGTCCATGTCAGTTTCCCTTCGCGGCGCGGCCGAGACGGAAGGCCGAGATGAGGAAGAAGATGCCGCCGGGGATGGCGTAGCCGACCGCGTTGGTCAGCGTCGGGTTGGGAGCGGAGGCACCGAGGATGAACGACGCGCCGGCGAGTACGGAGATGGCACCGCTGATGATCATCGGCCACTGGCCTCCCAGCTTGCGGCGGGTGACAGCCACGATCAGCTGGACCGCACCGGCCACGACCGCCCAGGCGCCCCACACGCGCAGCACCGCCGGGATACCGGACGTGCAGGCGACTGCCACGCCGATGGCGGTGATCAGGCTGACCGCGATGTTCACGTACAGCAGGGCAGGTGATCCGGTGGTGCGCGACGCGCGGGCGTCGATGATGGCGGCGGCCACGTCGAACAACGGGTAGAGCACGAGCAGAGTGACCGCGAGCGGACCCAGGTTCGCGGCGGTCGTGAACATCACGAGGGCCCAGACGATGGCGAACGCGAACCGGACGAAGTACAGCCGCCGCAGTGTGAACGCGGTCCCGGAAATGCCGGGCGAAGCAGCGATGGAGCTCATGATGATCCTTTTCAGAGTTTGAGTGATGAGGAGACCGCCTCGCTCGTTCCGGGAAGGCGCTCCCGGCGCACGGCGCTGCCGACGGCCATGGCCGCGGCAGACGCTCGACGGGGATCCGGACGGGCTTCACGAAGCCGCGAGACAGAATGTTCTATCTCCCAAAGCTTGCAACCAACGGCGCAAACTGTCAAGACCGAACGTTCTACCTACTAAGATGGTCTCATGCACAGCGAATCCGAAGGCCGACCGTCCGAAGCGCGGTCCCGGCTGCTCGACACGGCCACCCAGCTCTTCTACGGGCAGGGCATCCATGCCGTCGGCATCGATCGCATAGTCGTGGAAGCGCAGGTGACGCGGGCCACCCTCTACCGGCACTTCGCCGGCAAGGAAGACCTCGTCCTCGCCTACCTGAGCGGCGTCGACCGGGCCATGCGGAGCCCGGCGGAGGAGGCCATCGCCGCCGGGCTACCGGCCGCCGACGCCATCCTCGCCCTCAGCAAATCCATCGCCCAGAGCATCCAGTCCCCCGGCTTCCGGGGATGCGCCTTCCTCAACGCCGCCGCCGAGTATCCCGACCCCGAGTCGCCGGTACGCCAGGCCGTGCTCGCCCACCGCCAATGGTTCCTGGACACCGTCACAGGACTGCTGGCCAAGATCCGGGAGACAGGCGCCGAGCCCGCCGCCCGCCACTTCGTGATGATGCGGGACGGCGCCATGGCCGCCGGCTGCCTGTTCGACCCCGTGCTGATCAGCGAGACCTTCCAGCACGGAGTCGAGAGGCTCCTTCAGGTTTATGCCGCCACCGACCAGGGGTCGCCGTAGAACTCTCGCGGGAAATCGGGGGATTCAGCCCGACGTCCGGTCGGCTCACTGGGAGCGGCACACAGAGTGTGTCGCCGCCCTGAGCGCCTGGCGATGGAGCGTGTCCAGCCGTTCCAGCGCCGCCCCCGATCCAGTGGCCAAGGCCAGCTGCGCCGTGCAGGCGATGGGCTTGTCCCGCAATTGCTCTGTGTTCTTGAGCTCTTGAAGCAGGTCCGTGGTCAGTCGGTCGAGCTGCTCGCGGATCTGGCCAAGGTCGGGGCGCGTTGTGGGCGCTTCCTCCGGGTGAGCGGTCCAGCGAGCGAACAATCCCTTCTGTACGACCTTGCTCGCGATGATCTGGTCCCGGAAGAACGCCACTGCCGCATCCGGGTCCACCCCGGCAGCGTCGGCCTGCTTGCGGACCTGCTCCAGTACCTGTTCCTCGCGCACAGGGTCTTCGATGGGCGAGTCGGTGCCGAACTTGGATGCCGCCACGTCATCACTCACGCGAATCCGCTCGATGACAACGTCCGTCAGAGGGCCAAGCCTGCCAAGTGGCTTGGTCGTCTCAACTGTGCTGCTGACGGATTCGGCGTTCATATGGGCACCCGCGGCCATGGCCTGAGGGGCGGTCAGTACTGTTGCGACTCCCAACAATCCGGTGATCACGGCGCAACGCGTCATCCTGTTTCGCAGGTTCACTTGTCTACCTCGGTTTCGTATGTGTGCTTCAACGGGCCGTTCACAGGTTCAGGACCTGACCGGCAAGGGGATCGCGCGGAAGACGTTGTCCGGATCGAAACGGCGTTTCATGGCGAGCAGCCGCTCAGTGTTCGGACCGTAGGCGTGTGCGATCTGTGCGACCTCGTCTTTCCCGAGCAGGTTGGGGTAGCCGCCCGGCAGCGCATCGGGCTCGAGGGCGCTGGTCAGGTTGCCGGCCCAGGCGCGGTGGTCCGCTGCACGGGTGTCGCCAGGTTCCCAGAGGGCGATGATCTCGATCATGAGGTGCGGGTCGCGGTTGCCGAATGCCGTCTCCGTCACGGGTACTCGTGCTGCGGCTCCGTGCAGGCTGTGCACCGATATGGCTGAATGGGGCGAGGTCAGGGTGGGGCCTGCGAGGCTCAGCGTGTCACGCACTCCCGAGGTCAGTGACGGTACCGAACGAGGGCGGATCTCGACGTGCCGGCCGAAGGGGAACTGCGCGTCGATGGCCGCGAGCAGCTCGGGCATGGTGGTGGGGGCGAATTGGGAGACGAGGGGCGTGCCGAGGGTGTCGAGCCGCGCCAGCGCGCGTTCTCCCGCCGCGGCGTCGTCGCCACTCCAGGTCGGCGAGAGAAACACCACGGGCTTGCCGTCGGGGCCGGACAGGACGCCGAACTGCACGGTCAGCTCGTCCGCGCTCTCAGCCAGAACGTCCGACAACCCGGCCAGTACGTCCCCGGCCTGGTCCCACGGGAACAGCACCATGCCGGACAGCAGCGTCGGCACGGCGTGCAGACGCACGCGCATCGAGGTGACGAGACCGAAGTTCCCGCCGCCGCCGCGCAGCGCCCAGAACAGGTCCGGCTCCCGTTCGGCGTCGGCAGTGACGACGGAGCCGTCGGCGAGCACCAAGTCAGCGGACAACAGGTTGTCCAGGGCGAGGCCGAAGCGACCGCTGAGCGGTCCGTAGCCGCCGCCGAGTGTCAGGCCCGCCATGCCCACGGAGCCGGCGGAGCCGGTCGCGGCGGTCAGACCGAAGGGCTGGGCGGCGCGGACGAGATCGGCGGCCGTGGCCCCACCGGACACCTCGGCAACCTCTGCCACAGGGTCCACCGTCACCCTGCGCAAACCGGAAAGATCAATGGTCAGGCCGCCGTCGCTCAGTGACCTCCCGGCCCAGTCGTGGCCGCCGCCGCGCACCGCCAGAGGTACCCCGGATTCCCGCGCGGCCAGCACGGCAGCTCGGGCCTCGGCCGGGTCGGCGCACCGGACGATGACGCCGGGGCGGGCGGACACGGCGCCGTTCCAGATGGTTCGGCCGGCGTCGTAGTCCGGCCCGGTGGTGGCCACTCGTCCCTCGCGGATGGTCCGCCGCAGGGTATCGGTCAGACAGCCGAGTTGTTGGTGTGTCGTCGTGGACATGGCACCTCTATCTTGAGGATCTTGACAAAAGGTGTGAGCGGCTATCGCCCTCGCCGACCACTGCGGGCAGGCGCCGTGAGACGGTCCGGCCGAGGCGGCCCCGCAGCGGCATCGGCCGGCGAGGTGGTCAGGCGGGGACGCGTTTCACCGGCTGCTGCGGGCAGCGTCCTCGATCATGTGCGCGACCGTGCCGGGACGGCTGATCATCGCAGCGTGGGAGGCGTTGACCTCCTCGATGTGCGCACCGGCCCGCTTGGACATGAAGCGCTGGACGTCGGGAGCGATCGCGTGGTCCTGGCGGGTGATCAGGCTCCAGGAAGGAATGGTGCGGAACGCTTCCTCCACGCTGGCGTCGGAGACCGCTTTGGTGTTGGCGGGCCGCTGGACCGCTGCCAGATTGGCGGCTGTGGTCTTGTCGACGTCGCCGGCGAAGACTTCCCGGAAGTGGTCCGGATCGATGGACACCTCCGTACCGTCCGGGACGGCGGTCGAGACCAGCGGGATGGGCGGTGAGGACTTGGCAGCCAGATCGCCCACCGTCTCACCCTTCGCGGGGATGAAACCGGCGATGTAGACCAGGGCCTTGACGTCGGGATCCGAAGCGGCGGAGTTGGTGATCACGGCACCGCCGTAGGAGTGGCCGACCAGCACCACGGGGCCGTCGATCGTGGACAGGTAGCTGGAAACGTAGGCCGTGTCGCCGGCGAGCCCCCGCAGAGGATTGGCGATGGCGCGCACCGGATAACCGTCCTCGCGCAGCTGCTCCATCACCTTCGACCAGCTGGAGGAATCCGCCCACGCTCCATGGACGAGGACGACGGTCGGCTTCGGGGAAGCGGAAGAAGATCCTTCAGCGGTCGCCATCGCCACACCCGGAGCGGTGGTGGCACCGAACAGAGCGAGGGCGCCGGCGGCGAGCGCAACGCGACCGGGGATACGAGTTCGCATGATGTGGCCTTTCGGTTCAACTGTGGCTTCAAGGTGTAGAGGGCCGGACGCCGTCGCCTCGCCCGGCGGCTGTGCCCCGCCCCCCGGTGGGCGGCCGGGCTCGGCAAAGCGGCTGCAAGAGTCCTGCGACAGGTGCAGTCATGTCTCGACCCAAATGGAAGGAGAACGTTCGGTCTCATCATGAGATGCGCCCAACGATCTGTCAAGACAGAACGTTCTATCTCCCTTGTTGCTAGCCTGACGGTATGAGCCCGCATCGCGAGAGGCACCTCAGGCGCTCAACGTGTCAAGCAGCTGCGGCAAGAGCGGGTGGAAAGGCCGTGGTCTCATCGAACAGCGCGTGGTGCTGGAGGCAGCAGTAGAGCTGGCCGAGCATCTCGCTCCGCACGGCGCATTACCCTGCACCTGCCCCACAACTGGCCATGGCAGCAAGCCGGGACGCATATGTTCGCCATCACACACGGCCCACCGGAACTGATCCGTGGCCGTGCGCACCTGGCGGCCACGCCGGTTTCAGTGCCCGGCGAGCAGGACCGGGGTGCGGCGGAAACTGCCCGGGGAAGTCCCGTACACGCGGCGGAAAGCGGCCGAGAAGGCAAACTCGCTCGTATACCCGACCTGGCGCGCGATGGCTGCGAGCGGGGCGTCCGACTCGCGCAACATGCGCGCCGCGCGGCTCAGGCGCCGCGTCGTCAGGTACTTCATCGGTGGCACGCCCACCACTGTGGTGAAGCGGCGCGTGAACGCCGTGCGCGGCATGGCGGCTGCCGAGCTCAGCTGGGCCACCGTCCACGCTCGCTGCGGGTTCTCGTGGATCTCGCGCAGCGCGGCGGCTATCCGGGGGTCGTCGGCGCGCGGCCGGCCGGACACGTCCTGCTCGTCGTACCACTGCCGCAGCACCTCGGCGAGAACCAGGTCGAGGAGTGCGGGCAGCGTCGCGCCGGTGCCTGGGGCGGTCCCGGCGACATCGGCCGCCACGTCCGCCGCGAGGAGATCGATCAGTGTGCGCAGCCGTGGGGTGCGCTCGTATTTCGGCGACAGCGCGATGAGGTCCGGCAGCGCGCTCAGGTACTGCGGCGCCGGACCGTGATCAAGCCGGTAGGCACCGCACAGGAACTCGAAGTCCGCCGGGCCCGGCTCCGGCGGAAACGGGCCCGGCACCACCTCCGGCAGGTCCGCCAGCGCGCACGGGGTCGCGCGCAGCCCGTGCGCGGCGCCTGACGAGGCGAGCACGACGTCGCCTGGCCCGAGCCGGACCGGCTCCCCGTGCTCCGTGATCAGCCAGCACGTGCCGCGCCGGATGATGTGGAACCCGCTGCCGGAGAACGCCGAGAACCGCACGCCCCGCCGGTCTGTCTGCCGGATCAGCCGGGCACCCGCGCTGCCGACGCGCATGGTGCCGATTATCTCGCTGATCAGGTCCATGCGGCTGATTTTAGCGGCGCGCACAAACGCGTATGGACCGGCGGCGCTCGCGTATGGCCGAGGTGCGACAGCGGTGGTTGGCTCGGTGGCATGATCGACGATACCGACAAGACGAGCGACATCCTGCGTGCTCACGCAGAGAAAACCGAACAGAACGAACGCCCAGCGCCGGAAAGCCTCGACGCTCTGCGGGAAGCCGGGGACTTCGCGTTGCGGACACCGAGCGAGCATGGGGGAACAGGGGCGGGCGTCGAGGCCGTGGCCCGGCGCCTGACCGCGCTGGGGCGGGCCTGCCCGTCGTCGGCGTGGGTCACCGGGACGTGCGCGACGGCCAAGAATCTCGCGGTCGCGTGCTTCCCAGGCTCGGACGAGCTTTTCGCCGACGCCGACGCGCTCTTCTGCGGCTCGGGTGTTCCCGGGGCGCGGGGCGTACGGGACGGCGACGTTGTGCGGGTGTCAGGTCGCTGGCAGAACGTGTCCGGATGCGAGGACGCGGCTTGGGCCTCGGTCGCCGTGCTGGTGGACGGTGTGTTCTCCTTCGCCGTGATCCCAGTGGCGGAGCTGACGATCGACCGGACGTGGCAGATGGCCGGGATGCGCGGCACAGGCAGTCAAACCCTCGTCGCCGAGGACCTGTCGGTGCCCGCGTCGCGGGTCGCGGCGGCGGCCCCGTTCGGCTTGAACGACCAGATGCTCTACTCGATGACGGTGCTCGGCCCGGTGGTCGGCGGCGCGCGAGGTGCACTCGACGCGACGTACGCGATGTTCGCCTCGGACCGCAAGCCGTTCATGAGCGCGTACACGCGGATGGGGGAATCGCCGGGTGCGCGGCACTGGCTCGCGGAGGCGGCGCACCTGGTGGACCGAGCCGAGGAGACGATGCTGTCGGTCGCGAGGGAGGCCGACGCGCGCGCACTGTCCGATGCGGACAGTGCGCGGCTGCGCATGGCGCTGGCGGACGCGGGCCGGGACGCCCGCGCGGCCGTTGAACGGCTGCTGGACCTCAACGGCGCGGGCGGCTTCCGCACGGCGAACGTGCTGCAACGCTTCTGGCGGGACGTGTCCGTCGGTAGCCGCCACCCGCACCTGAACCCGTACCTCGCGGTGGAGACCTACGGAACCGCGCTGGCGGGCGCTTGCGATGCTCGATGATCCTGGGGCCGGGCATGGGTGGGCCTTGAGCGTGGGGCAATGCGCTAATCGGGCACCGGCCGCAGCAATTCCGACAGCCTGCTGAGGATCACATCGAGTTCCGGGTCGGTGAGGGGGATGAGTTCGAGGGTGAGATCGCCCTTCTCCTGGTCATGGGCCATGACCCAGATCTGCGGAGAACCGCTCTGAAGAGCTCTCGCCAGGGCGGCGGCGTTCATTCCCGCGCCGGCGGCGTCGACGCGGAGCCGTGCGCGCGGGAACGGCAGCCCGGTCGGGTCGGGAACGATCGCAGCGCCGATGCCCCGCAGGCCGTTGGCCCTTTCGGTGAAGCGTGCGACCTTGTCGTACTGCTCCTGCTCCCATACCGGCCGGTTCATCTCCTGCCGTGCCCGGAGCGCGGCGACCACGCCGAAGATCGCCTCCTTGCTCGGCTTCATCGCCCGGCCGATCCCCTTCTCCTGCGCCCGAACGGCCCGGACCAGGTCGGCGCGGCCGATGACCAGTCCGGCCGTGGGTGAGCGCAGGTACTTCTGGCCACTGACGGTCACGAGGTCGGCACCGGCGCCCAGCAACTCCTCGATTCGGAAGTCCTGGGCCGCGCCATCGATGATCGCGGGAACGTCGTGCCGGTGCGCCGCCGCTACCGCCTCCGCCAGTGGGATGTCCTCCCCTCGGGTCAATCGGGAGGATACGAGCAACAGGCACGCCACGCCTGGGCGGGCGAGGTTCTCCTCCAGTTCTTGGAGGGAGCACCTGGCGTCAGACCCCACCAGTGCCGGTGTCGCCCCGGTCAACCGGATGTCCTGCATGATCGGATGCCCATAGTCGATGGCATGCCCGGCCGGGAGCAGAACGGTCCTGCGCATTCCCTCGGTGTTGGGCAGGGCCGCGATCCGTGACTCCGACGTACCGGTCATCGAAGCCGCGACGGACAACGTGACGGCCGCGGACGTGCAGTGCACGACGGCGCCGGCTTCTCCTCCCATGACCTGGACAATGGTGCGATCGGCGAGATCCTTCAGTTCCTCCATGACGAAGAAGCCGGACAGCGCCTCGGCCGTGGCCGAGGCGACCCGGTCCGTGCTGCGCGAGACGCCGAGCGGTGTGAACGGTCCACGCGCGTTGATGACCGGCGTCAGGCCGTACTGATCGTGAAGTTCCATCTTTTCCGTCTCTCAGGGTCGATCGGGCCATGTCCGCGGCGGGTGCCGGCGTAGAAGCGGTGCGTGGAATCGGACGCGCAGGTAGCAGCCCGCGGTCGGTCAACTGCCGCAACCGGATCTGGGAGAAGAAGATCGTGCTCCTGATGAACCTGGTGCCGATGGACGAGGCCTTGATCGCGATCTCGAACTTCATCGAGGACGTCCGGGTCACCGCCCTGGTCGGCCGGACTGCCTGACCAGCAGCGCGAACCCAACCGTCAGCCGGCCAGGATGAGCAGGTCGCAGTCTTCCTCGATCGGGCCGGTGTCAGGATGCGTGGCGAGGTCGGCGTCCAGCGCGGCGAATCCCTCGGTGATTTCCTGCTCGGTCAGCTGGTCGAAGACCGAGCTGGCGCGCAGCCGCAGTCGCGCGGCGTAGTCGGCGAGGTGGTCTGCGAGACGGTGCCGGACCGAGGTGAGGGCGACCGGGTGCATGCCGGCCGTGGCGAAGGCCTGCTCCACTTTGGCGACGGTGGGAAAGAGCTCTTCCTCGATGGTCCGGGCGCGGGGAAACCAGCGGTGCCACAGCGGGTCGGGCATCCGATCGGCGAAGATGTTGCGGACGAGCAGCCGGCCGTCTGGGGCCAGCACGCGGGCGATCTCCGCGGCCGCCGCCGGTAGGTCCTGGATATGGTGGATCACCAGGTAGAGCAGGGCCAGGTCGCACCCGTTGTCGGGCAGTGGGATCCTCTCGGCGGCGCCCTGGAGATAGCTGACCGACGGGTGGGCGGCGAGGCTCTCGGCCACCTGGCGCATCCGTGCGGAGGGCTCGACGCCGTACACCGGGCCGCCGAAGGTGTCGGCCAGGGCCGGGGAGAACCGGCCGGTACCGCTACCTAGGTCCAGGACCGTCAACGGCCGCCGGGACGGCGCGTGCCGGGCGAATTCGGCCATCCAGGCGGCGATGACGTCGGGAGGCAGCGCTCGACCACGGGCGTACACCAGGTGCTGACGGTCGTCGTAGTTGATTCGTCTGAGCACACTGCCGAACCTATCCCGGCCGACTTCGGCGGTCCACGCTATGAGCGACGGCGAACCATCTCCCCAACTGGCGGACGTGACCACAGCATTGACCACGGCGTCCGCCTGCCGGCCGGAGACATCGACCTCTTGGTAGCTCAACGAGAGAACGTGGACACCTTCGCCACCGCTCTCTCATTACCGTACCGACGAGACGGGGGGTGCGCGCTGAGACCGCGGCCGACGTGGTCACGGCACGCCGGGAGATGCCCAGGCTCGCCGTGCCGCCCAGCATGGAAGGGTGAACACGCGTGTGTACGACATGCTGGTGGAGGAGCGCGAGCAGATCGCCCAGGTGCTGGCCGGGCTGACCCCCGAACGGCTCGGGCGGCAGAGCCTGTGCGCGGAGTGGACGATCCACGAGGTCGGCGCGCACCTGACCACGTTCCTGCGGTGCGGGCAGCTCAAGCTGTACGCCGGACTGCTGGCCACGGCCGCCGACCTGGACCGCGTCAACCTCACCCTCACCCGCTGGGCGGCACGACGCAGCAGCGAGCGCAACATCGCCATCCTGCGGCGGCTGGCCGGGGCGCGCACTACGATCCCGCGCTCCGGCTACGACCCGGTGCTCACCGACGCCGTCCTGCACGACCTGGACATCCGCCGACCGCTCGGCATCGCCCGCGCGCTCACCGAGGAACGGCTGTGGGTGGCCTTCCAGCACCTGACCGTCAAGCCCTCGCCCGGCTACACGATGGGCGCCAGGCTCGACGGGCTGCGGATCGAGGCGACCGACACGGGCTGGAGCCACGGCGACGGCCCGGTCGTGCGCGGCCCGGCCGAGTCGGTCATCCTGGCGATCAGCGGCCGGGCCACGGCCCCGGGCGAGGTGTCCGGCGACGGCGTGGACATCCTGCGGCAGCGCGTCACCGCCGGCCCCAAGCCCGGCCCGCTGCGCCGCGTCTGGACGGCCACGATGGTCCTGCTCGACCCGCAGCCGCCCGACCGCCGCTCCAGGGACGCCGTCAGCGAGCCGCCGCCCATATCCCAGATTGCCGGTTCCTGAGGCATTCGCGGGGCTACCCATCGGCCCCATGTACCTCACCGGGTATCGCGTGACTCCTGCCCGGCCGAAGGGCTGCCTCCGACTCCTCCACGGTGGGCAACGGTTCACCAGCGAACTGCAGATCGGTCAGCTGTCGAGCGGCGTGCCTATCACCAGCAGGGGCAGGGTTCCCGCCTGCGGAGCCGGTCAGGCAGGGTCGAGGGTGTCGGTGTTGCCGACGTGGAGGCGTACGACGCCGCTGACGTAGCGGCGCTCCTGCGGCCTAACTCCATAACCGGTCGTCGGCGTGCACCTTGATGTCGGTGACCCGGCTGATGTGCCGTGCACCGCAGCGATCCCCCGGCATCACCAGGTGCGGCCCCTGCTCGTCAAGCGCTCGGCAGTCCATGCTGACGGCCAGGAGCGCCGCGGTGTTGCCGAACTCGGGGTCTATCTCGCCCCACGACAGCACCGCGCGGTGGCCGTCCCCGCCCAGCACCGCGATCAGGAAGCGCAGCCGGTCCTTGCGCTCGTCCGGGTGGAACAGCGGCTCCGCGGCCTGGAGCACGTCGATGAGCAGTGGCCCGGTGAAGTAGTGGCGCCGTGGTTCGGAGGTGCGGCATTCGAAGCTCACCGTGGTCTCCCGCTGCGGCATCGAGCGGAGCGTCGCGACGCTCAGCCATGTGGGTACGCGTACCTCGCCCGACAGGGCCACCTGGCCGTCCGTTGGAAGGTCGGTCGACGTGGGCTGCACCAGCATCTCCTCACCTTGTGTTCGCGTGCCCGCCACCGAGCATGCTCGCATTCAATTGCGAGCCTTCTCCAGCTTACTCATGGCAGATGAGAGGAGAATCGGGCGTTCCATGCCGCTGATGAGCGTCATTCCTCTTGCCTTCTTCCGTTCTCAGTAGTCTCATGGGGACTACCAGGTGCTGGTCCGGTGGACACGTCAGGCCGGATGAGCGCATGTTCATCGACAGGAAGCCGACGCTGATGACGGTGACCTTGGAAAAGAGCGTCGAAGACTTCGTGGCGACGCCTCGGCAGCTCTTCATCGACGGCCGGCGGGTGGACGCCGCCTCCGGCAAGACTTTCGCCACCCCCAACCCTGCCACCGGCCAACCCCTCGCCCACGTGGCCGAGGCCGACGCCGAAGACGTCGAGCGTGCGGTCCGCGCCGCCCGCCGCGCCTTCGAAGGGCCGTGGTCCCGGCTGACCGCTTCCGAGCGGGGCCGGATGATCTGGCGGATCGGCGACCTGATCCTGGAACACACCGAGGAGCTGGCCCAGCTCGAATCGCTGGACAACGGCAAGCCGCTGGCCGTGGCCCGCGCCGCCGACATCCCCCTGGCAGCGGACATGTTCCACTACATGGCCGGCTGGGCGACCAAGATCGAAGGAAACACGATCGCGCTGTCGGTGCCGGGCGCCGCCTTCCACGCCTACACCCTGCGCGAGCCGATCGGCGTCATCGCCCAGATCATCCCGTGGAACTTCCCGCTGCTCATGGCCGCCTGGAAGCTAGCACCCGCGCTCGCCACCGGCAACACGGTCATCCTCAAGCCGGCCGAGCAGACTCCGCTCACCGCGCTGCGCCTGGCCGAGCTGATCGCTCAGGCCGGCATCCCCGACGGCGTGGTCAACGTCCTACCCGGCTACGGGGAGAGCGCCGGAGCCGCGCTGGCCGCCCACGACGGCGTGGACAAGGTGGCCTTCACCGGCTCCACCGAGGTCGGCAGGCTCATCGTGCGGGCGGCGGCCGGCAACCTGAAGAAGGTCAGCCTGGAGCTCGGCGGCAAGAGCCCCAACATCGTCTTCGACGACGCCGACCCCGAGATCGCCGTTCAGGGCGCGGCTGACGCCATCTTCTTCAACCACGGCCAGTGCTGCGTGGCAGGATCCCGGCTGTTCATCCAGCGCGACCGGTTCGAGCAGGTCGTCGAAGGCGTGGCCGACATCGCCCGCGGCATCAGGCTCGGATCCGGGCTGGAGCCCGACACGCAGATGGGGCCGCTGGTCTCCGCCGAGCAACTTCAGCGGGTGACCGGCTACCTGGACGCCGGACGCGGCGAAGGTGCCCGCACGGTCGTCGGCGGCGGCCGGCACGGCGAGCAGGGGTACTTCGTCCAGCCCACCGTGCTCACCGACACGCGCCCGGACATGAAGGTGGTCCGCGAGGAGATCTTCGGTCCCGTCGTGGTGGCATCCCCGTTCTCCGACCTGGACGAGATCGCGGCGCAGGCCAACGACACCACGTACGGGCTCGGCGCGGGCATCTGGACGCGTGACATCTCCAAGGCGCACGCGCTGGCGAGCAAGATCCGGGCCGGCACCGTCTGGATCAACTGCTACAACGTCTTCGACGCCGCGCTGCCGTTCGGCGGCTACAAGCAGTCGGGCTGGGGCCGCGAGATGGGCCACGAGGTGCTGGAGGCCTACACCGAGGTCAAGGCGGTCTGCACCCGGCTCTGACCAGAACCTCCCGGGACGTTGGGAAAGGCGGACCGGGATCGAGGGGTGGGCGCGGCCGGCGAGTGCCAGGCGGGAACCTGCACGCTGCCGGCCGCGCCCACCTCTTCTTTGGGGCTGAAGGAGTGCACTCGAGCGCTGCGGCTTGCAGGCGTGGCGCTTGCCGGGCAAGTTCTCGGGAGGCTCGGCTTTGCGCCGGTCGCGTGGTGCGGGTCCGTCACCACTGGTAGGGGAGATACTTCCCGTCCATGGTGATGACGACGCGGTCGCCGGCCGGGTCGGGCACTCGTTGTACGTCGAGGCGGAAATTGATGGCGCTCATGATGCCGTCTCCGCATTGCTCATGGATCAGCTCCTTGATGGTCGGCCCGTAGACCTGGATGACCTCGTACAGCCGGTAGATCGTCGGGTCGACCGGGACGGCGGCGTCTAGCGCGCCCCGCGTGGGCTGCGTCTGGAGGGCGAGAGCGACGTCTTCGCCGAGCTCCAGGAGGGCTGCCGCCGTGGCCGCCTCGTCCTTGCTCATCGGGTGCTGGCCGAGCAGCGCGGCCGTCGTCCACGCCAGGGGCCTGCCGACCGCCTCGGCGAGCTGGGCCCACGTCACTCCCGTGACGACTTTGGCGTTCCTGACGGCTTCAGCCGCTTCCTTCTTGTTGAGCACAATGCCTCCATTTTGTATACGGCATACAATAGTCCGTAACGTAGCACCATCAAAGCATTCGCCCATAGGACACCCCGCGTCTTCGCGCCTCTCAGCACCTTCAGGCCGTCACCCCGGAGAACGACGCCCTCCGGCGTCCCCAGATTCCGGGCGACAGGGCCCGCCGTCACCCACGTCGAGTGCCGCCGCTCACGCCACCGGCTGAGCGCGGACGGCACGAGAGGCGGCCACCTCGACGAGTCGCGGCGCCAGAGCCGCCGCCTGGGCGCGGATCTCCGGTACGGCGGTCGTCTCGTACAGAGTCCCTCGCAGCAGCGGGCCCAGGGCGAACAGGCGATCGCTCGGACGTCCGGCCGCGTCCAGAACCGCGCCGTCCAGGCCGGCGTCGAGTCCGAGCCGGAGCGGGTCGGGCCGGGCCGTCCCGGCGGTGATGAGGTTCGCGAGGAACGGATCGGTGGTGACGTCGGCGCCGGGCCCGGTGGCGTTGACCAGCCAGCCGACATCGAGGTCGGTCGTGGTGCCGTCCTGATCTGCACGTACGCGCAGGCCACCGGCGGCGGGCCCGGCTTCGACCAGGCTGCCGCGCAGCAACCGCAGCCTTCCGCAGGCCCGCAGGTCGGCGATGGCGGCCGCGGAGTCGGGCGGGATGCGATGGCGGTGGATCTCCCAGTAGCGCGCCACCCGCCGCAGGAACAGCCGCCGCTCCCCCGGGCCGAGCCGCTGCCACAGCGCCTGGGCGTGCGGGCGCAGACCCTCCATGACGCCGTGCCAGTCGCCCCCGTTCTCGCGTACCGCCCGCCGCGTGATGGCCAGCAGGTCCGCGACCCGCAACGGCCCGTCGGGAACGGCCACGGGAACGGGCGAGGCCGGAAGGGGCAGGTGCGGGCGAGGAAGGAGGGCGTGCCGCGACAGCGCGTACACCACCGTGCCCGGATGCGCCCGGGTCACGGTGAGGGTCACGTCCACCATGGTCAGCCCGGTGCCGAGCACCAGCACGGGCGCGCCGTCGTCGATGCCGGTCAGCGCGCCGCCCGCCCACGGGTCGGCGACGTATCGGGGGTGGGCGGCCAGGCCCGGCATGGGTGCGGGGCTGCGGTTGCCGAGGGCCAGGACGACCGCGTCCGCCGCGATGCGCCGGCCGTCCGCCAGTCGTACCGCGTGATCGGCGTCCAGGGCGACGGCCGTGGCGGTGAGGCGGTGGAGCGAGCGGAGGGGCGGATCCTCCGCGGCGGCCAGCACTTCGCGCAGGTAGCGGCCATAGAGGGTGCGCGGCAGATAGCTGAAGCCGTTCACGTCCACGCCCGCGGCGCGCGCCCACGCCAGCAGGTGGTCCGGGTCGCCGTCGAGGGCGCTCATCCGATCGACCCGGGTGTTGAGCAGGTGGTGCGGGTCGGTGGTGGCGTACGCCTGGCCGAGTGCGTGCCGGCCGCCCTGGTCGAGCAGCGTGACCGCCATCGGTGTCCCGGAGGCGCGGGCGAGTCGCAACAGATGGATCGCGGTCAGGGTGCCGCTGGCGCCGCCTCCGACGACGGCGATCGATGATTGAGCCATAAACCCACTATACCCGTAGGATATATGGGATATAAGGCGTCGATGGGGATCAGCCGGATGGTTCCGTAGCGGTGTCGGCCCAGGTGAGCACGGTGAACGGGACGTCGCTCGATGGGTGGTGCACGCGCCGGGAGGTGATGCGATACGCGCTACTCGGGGACACGTCGGCCGGTACCTGCACGATGCCGACGTCCTGATGAATGCGGGTGAGCATACCGTCGCAGGGCCCTCCGACGCAGATGGCGTTCGGTCTGGGTTTCATCTCCGGCCGAGCCTTAAGGCGCGTGCCCTGTTCCCTCGCATCTGGCAGTCCTCCGAAACCCGCGGCTAGTCCCATTGAGACTAATGAGTGCCTTCCGGCCGCCGCGGTCGGCCCTACCCTTGGGTGTGTGGACTCTCCCGGGTTGTCGCTCACCGAGTGGGTCGTCCTCGCGCTGGTCGCAGAGGGCCCCACGCACGGCTTCGCCGTCTCCCGGCTCACCGCGCCCACCGGACCTGTCGGCACGATCTGGCAGGTGCCGCGGCCTCGCGTCTACCGCGCGCTCGACCGGCTGGTCGAGCTGTCACTGATCGAGCCGTCGGGTACAGAGCCGGGCCGGAGCGGCCCGCACCGCACGCTGCTGACCGTCACCGCGCCGGGGCGATCCGCCCTGAACACCTGGCTGATGCTCCCGGTGCGGCACATCCGGGACGTCCGCGCCGAATTGCTGGTCAAGCTGGCACTGCTCGACCGGACAGAGACGGATCCACGGCCGCTGCTGCAGGCGCAGGCGGAGCGGATCGAACCGATCGTCGCCAGCCTGCGCGAGCAGCGCGATCAGGCAGACGGCTTCGAGCATTTGGTGGCCGCCTGGCGATATGAGACCGCCGAGGCGGCCCTGCGCCTGATGCGGACGGCCGAAAAGTAGAGGAGCCGCCGTCCGACGGCAAGGCGACGGGTGACATGATCTTTGGTGCAACCGTCTCGAAAGGGCCGTTCGTGAACGATCCCCATCTCACACCGAACTGGGCCACCTCGGCGCCGCTTCCCCCGCACGACAGGAGATCCGTTGACCGCCACTCTCGCCGGTGACTTCGACTACGACCGTCACGGGCACGGCTACGCCCAGCAGCGCCGTACCGACCCCCGTATCGCCGCCCAGGTCCTGGACGCGCTCGGCCAGGCGCGCACCGTCATCAACGTCGGAGCCGGCGCCGGCTCCTACGAGCCCGAGGACCGCCACGTCGTGGCGGTCGAGCCGTCGGCGGCGATGCGCGCCCAGCGCCCGCTCCACCTGGCTCCCGCCGTGAACGCCGCCGCCGAGCAGTTGCCCTTCGACGACGACGCCTTCGACGCCGCCATGGCCACCGTCACCGTTCACCAATGGAGTGACACCGAGCGGGGGCTGCGGGAGCTGCGCCGGGTCAGCCGCGGCCCGGTCGTCATCCTCACCTTCGACGGAGACGCCCTCGACCTGCTCTGGCTCGCCGAGTACGCTCCCGAGCTGATCGCCGCCGAGCGGCGCCGCTACCCGCCGATCGACCTGATCACCTCCCTCGCCGGCACCCGCGCCGAGGTGGTGCCGATCGCGATCCCGATCGACTGCGTGGACGGCTTCACCGAGGCCTACTACGCCCGCCCGGAACGCTTCCTCGACCCGCGGGTGCGCGCCTCGCAGTCGGCGTGGGGCTTCGTCGACGACGCCGCCCAGGCGCGCGCCGTCGACAGGCTCAGGCGCGACCTGGACAGCGGCGTCTGGGACGACCGCTTCGGCCACCTGCGCGAGCAGCCCGAGTTCCTCGGCTCGCTCAGGCTCATCGTCGGGCATCCCTGACGTCCTGGCCGACCTGCGCACGGGCTGCCCAAGAGCGGCTCTTCGTTCATGCGCTCGGGGGGTGGTGATCGGGTCACGGACCGAACTGCCCACCCGATGCACGTCAGCCCGCGGCGGCCGTGAGCGCTCCGAGGGCGCTGGCCTGCGTGCGCCAGTCGGTCTGGTTGGGGCTGGTGCCGGCCCAGCGTTGGCCGAGGGTGTTGAGGGAGCCGCGGTCCTGCGCCCACAGCGTGTCCGCCTGCTTAAGAATGTAGCTCCGGTAGGTGCTGGAACCGGTGGCCTTCGCGAGGTCGGCGAAGTGCCGCATGAAGATGCCCTTGAACTGTTTCTGGTTGTCGTCGCAGGAGGCCGAGCCGAGGTCGCAGGACTCGGTGAGCACTCCGGCCCGGGTCAGCGCCGTGCTGCTGATGGCGGCATCGGCCAGGGCTCGCGCGGTGGTCAGCAGGGAGCTGTCCCCGGTCGTCTTCCACAGTTCGGTGAAGCCACCGATGGCCAGTCCTTGGTTGTAACTCCACACGGTGCTGCCATTGTTGGCGCAGGAGGAGTTCAGTCCGTCGTTCACCAGTCCTGAGGAGTTGATCATCCCGCTTGACCGGTACCAGCCGGCGGCCGTCCTCGCCCGCTGGAGCCATCCGGTGTCGCCGGGGATGCGCTGGTGCAGCGCCGTGGTCAGCCAGAGGTACTGCCCGTTCGTCACGGCGTTCTTGTAGGTGCGTTCCCTGTCCCACCACACGCCGCCCCCGCAGCTGCCGGAGTCCCAGTACTGCTGGACGTAGTTGGCGATGATGACGGCCTCATTGAGGTAGCGGGCGTCGCCGGTGTAGTCGTAGGCGTCGATCCAGGCGATGGCCCACCAGGCCGAGTCGTCGATGGAACGGCTGATGAAGTGGCCCTCGAGCGCGTCCGAGCTGCGTGCTCCGGCGGCGAAGACGCCCTTGTTCTGCTCGAAGGTGCGCGCCACGATCCAGTCGTAGTCGTGCGTGCCGGTGGTCCTGGCGAAGCCGATGAGGGAGCTGAGGGTGGCGGCGGAGTTCCACCAGCTGCTGGGCCACCAGCCGTTGTACGGGTCGTAGGAGTACATGAGCGCGTCCGCCGCGGCGCGCGCCCTGGTCGGCGCGGGTCTGACCCAGGCGGTGCAGCTGCCGTCCTGGTGGGAGGCCTCCCGGCCGCAGGCGCGGATCGCGCCGCCGTGGAGAAGGCCGCGCGGATCGCGGGTGGCGTACATCGCGGTACGCGTGCCGGCAGCTCCGGACGGGGTGCTGGTACGGCCGAGCGATGAGCCGCCCGGCCAGGTCGAACCGCCGTTCCATGAGCGGTCGAGCCAGATCTCGTCGCCGCCGCCGCCGGATTCGATGCTTGCCCAGGCCATGGAGTTCTTCTGGTCCATATGCAGTCGGATCGTGCGGCCGTAGAGGGTCGTGGCCGGCACCGGCTGATCGTCCCCGGCCGCCTGGCCGGCGTCGGCGCCGTCGCAGAGCGTGTCGCAGACGGCGGGGTAGACCCAGTCCGTACAGCCGACGGCGGCGGCGTCGCCGCAGGCCCGGACCAGTCCGCGTCGGTGGTTGCGGGGATCGGTGATGTTGTACATCAGTGTCCTGGTGCCGGTCCAGGTTCCCGGGACGCTCGTCCTGCCCAGCAGCCCCTCCCAGGTGGCACCGCCGTCCCAGGAGCGGTCCAGCCACACCGAGTCGCCCATCACGCCGCCGTCGATGCTGGCCCACGCCATGTCGTCCGCGTTGGAGACGTGCAGTTGGAGGCGGCGGCCGTTGAGGTTCTTGGTCGGTACCGGAAAGCTCTCCTGCCGGGCCAGCGAGGGGTCCAGCGTGTCACAGGCCAGCACGCACACCGGGGTGACGGCGGCCGCGGGCGTCGCGGCCGGTACCAGTGCCGCACACGCGAGAGCGGCCGTCAGCGAGAAGGTGAGAAGTGATCTGACAACGTTGTCGGCGCTGCGTAAAGACACCGGAGCTCGCCTCGATTTCACGATGGGGGATGCCGCCACGCGGGCGGGAATCGGGCACTGGTCCACACCTGTTTCCGACCGCAGTGAAACTGCTTGGCAGGGTCTTGTCAATAGCTTCGGAAGGAACGTTTTAAGAGCGGTCCGCGGTGGCGGCGACGGGTTGACACGCTGTTTTCACACGTCCATCATTCGGTGGGAAATCATCTTGTAACAAACTTTCCGATTGGCCGTCGGGGTTTCGTGGTCATGCGTTAAAACGATCAAATGGTCTCGCCCCCTGCCCCAGGAGGTTTCCGTGCGTCGGCACCACTTACCCAGCCTCGCTCTGCTCGCCGCTCTGCTGACAGCCGGCCCGGTGCCGTCCGCCGCCGCGGCGGCCTCGACGCCCGCGACGGATGTCAGCTCTGCGGCCGTCGACCCCCTGAGCTACTCGCCGACCTCCCGCACCCTCAAGCCGACCGCCGTGTACTCCACGTCCGGCAGCGTCGCGAATCCGCAGAACGTCCTCAGCGGACTACCAACGCGGATCTCCGGCGCGCAGTCGGCCATCACCCTCGACTTCGGCAAAGAAGTCGCCGGAATGACGACGTTGTCTTTCGGCGACACCAGCAGCGGCCAACGGGTCGGCCTCGCCTTCAGCGAGTCGTCCCTGTACGTGGGCACCAACAGCGACCGGAGCAGCGGCCGCGACAGCGAGGACGGCGCGCTCCACGCCACGGCCTCCACCAACGGCACCTACACCATGCCCACCGCGCAACAGCGGGGCGGCTTCCGCTATCTCACCGTCTTCCTCGACACCTCGGGCTGGGTGGACCTCAAGGGCGTCAGCCTCGCCTTCACCGCGGCTCCGGGAAAGGTCAACCCGGCCGACTACGCCAACTTCTTCCACTCCAACGACGACCTTCTCAACCGCATCTGGTACGCCGGGGCGTACACGGTGCAGCTCAACACGATCGCCTCCAACCAGGGCCGCGCCTGGCCCCCACCGGCCACAGCGTGGAACAACGCCGCCACCGTCGGCGTGGGCGACTCCGTCCTGGTCGACGGTGCCAAGCGGGACCGGACGGTGTGGCCCGGCGACCTGGGCATCGCCGTGCCCACGCAGTACGCCTACTCGGGTGACCTCACCTCGACGCGCAACGCGATCAGCACGATGTACGGCGTGCAGTCCGCCGAAGGGGAGATCCCCTGGTCCGGACCGCCGTTCAACCTCACCGGCTCGGACACCTACCACCTGTGGACACTCCTGGGCACGGCGACGTACTACACGTACTCGGCCGACCGGGCCTGGCTGGACTCCCAATGGGCCGGCTACAAGCGGGGAATGGCCTTCATCATCGCCAAGATCGGCGGCACCGGTCTCCTCAACGTGACCCGCACCCAGGACTGGGCCCGCGTCGGCCAAGGCGGCGAGAACATCTCCGCCAACGCGCTCCTGTACGCCACGCTCAAGGGCGGCGCCACCCTGGCCTCGGTCAAGGGTGAGAGCGCGCTCGCCACGAACTGGGCCAACAGGGCGACCGCACTCAAGAGCGCGGCCAACTCCCGGCTGTGGGACGCCTCGCAGGGCCTGTACAGGGACAACCCGACCAGCGGCCTGTACCCGCAGGACGGCAACTCGCTCGCGGTCTGGTACGGGCTCACCGATTCCACCGCGAAGTCGCGGACCATCGTCAGCCGGCTCGCGACCCGTTGGGGCATCTACGGCCCCATCACCCCCGAGTGGGGCGGCAACATCTCGCCCTTCGCCGGCGGGATGGAGCTCAACGCCCACTTCGCCGCCAACGACGACCACACCGCCCTGGCGCAGATCCGCCGTACCTGGGGCCACATGCTCAACAGCGGCATCGGCACCAAGAGCACCTTCTGGGAGGGCATCAGGGCCGACGGCGGCCACGCCTACGGGGGTTCGTTCATGAGCCTGGCCCATGGCTGGTCCACCGCGCCCACCTCCACGCTCACCTTCGACGTGCTCGGCACCGCACCGGAGTCGGCGACCGGCGCGTACCGCTTCGTTCCGCACCCCGGCGACCTGACCAGCGCCGAGGGCCGCATCACCATGCCCCAGGGAGCCGTCAACGCCTCTTGGTCCCGCGTCCCCGCCGCCGGCACGTACGCGGCGCGCCTCGCCAGCCCCGCCGGCACCACCGGCCGTATCGGCGTCCCGAAGTTCGGCGGCGCCAACATCTCGGTGTCCGTGAACGGCAACGTCGTCTGGAGCAACGGAGCCTTCACGCCCATCGCGGGAATCACCGGCGCGAGCCAGGACGACACCTACGTCCACCTCACCGGCGTCGCTCCCGGCAGCTACACCGTGAACGCCACCGGGCTGGGCAATCCCCCCTCCCCCGCCGAGCCGGGTACGGGCGCCCTGCGCGCGGGCTACACCCGGTGCGCGGGCGAGGGCGGCACGTGTTCCTTCGCCGGCATCCGCTCGGTGGCCTACGGGGCAGGGTCCTACACGTACAAGACGGCGACCGGCAGCGCTGCCTGTACCAGCGCCTCCTTCGGTGGCGACCCGGCGTCGAATCTGGTCAAGTCCTGCTACGTCGCCGACGCGGGCGGCCCGCCCGGATACACCGTCTGCGCGGCCGAGGGCGGCACCTGCGCTGTGCCCGGCTACAACCGTGACGTCGCCTACGGCGCCAACGGCAACTTCGCGCACCAGGTCACCAACGGCTCCGTCCCCTGCACCAACGCCCACTTCGGCGATCCCATCGACGGAGTCGCCAAGTCCTGCTACCTGCCGCCCGCGGGAGGTCCGCCCGGCGGCTGGACCATGTGCGCGTCTCAGAACGGCACGTGCCCGGCCGCGGCGGGACAGCCGGTGACGTACGGCGCCTTCGGCGCGTTCACCACGATCACCGCCACCGGCGACACCCCCTGCGCCGACGCCACGTTCGGCGACCCGATTCCCGGCGAGTCGAAGGGCTGCTACACCGCCACCGGCGGCCCGGCCGGCTACGCCACAGCCTGCTCGGACGAAACCGGGACGTGCGCCTTCGGCGGACAACAGACCGTCGCGTACGGCGCACGGGGCAGGTTCGTGTACAAGTCGTTCACCGGCGGCACCGGCTGTACGACGGCGACATTCGGCACCGATCCGCTGCCAGGCGTACGGAAGGGCTGCTTCCTCACGCCCTGATCTCCTGTAGCCGGTACTGGAGGGCGAGCGCGAGCCTCATAATGGCACGCCGCCCTGGGCGGACGCACTCCTGGCCTGTTTCGCCTTCACTCTCGCGCTCGACCCCTCAGGCTGACCGCCTACATCAAGGATAATGTCCTTCAATTCAGCAAGAGTTTCGATTCGATAGGTAGCCTGCGCGAAGTCGTGTGATTTTGTGAAGTCGTTGTGGACAACAGCACAGTCAATGCCGGCCGCCACGGCTGAGCTCAGCCCTCGGGATGAATCCTCAACGACCAGTGTCTCTTCTTTGGTGGCTCCGAAGCGCTTCACGCCGATCAGGTATGGTTCCGGATGCGGCTTGGCGAGCTGGTAATCTTCACGAACAACGACGAAGTCCATGAAGTGCTTGATTCGCCGCTTTTCATGGATAAGCTCGAAATCCGCACGTTTGGCAGTTGTCACGATGGCCATACGGACGTATTTTGACAGCTCAGCCAGAGCTTCAACGACGCCTTCGATCTCAATGGCTTCTGTTCTCAGATATTCTTGATAGTAGTCATTACGGACCTGACGCTGCCTGCCGATGGTCTGTTCATCAATACCGGCCGCCCTGGCTTGGGCCCATGTGCCCAAGCCCTGGCTCATCTCCCGGAGGTATTGATCCTTGTCCAAAGTCAAGCCAATGTCCGCCAGGGCGCGTTCCCCGGCTTTGTAATACCAGAATTCGGTGTCCACCAGAACGCCATCATGATCGAAGAGCATGTACTTTTTCACTGCCTCGGTCCTTTCCGTAGCCGGGGTTCTGGACTCCTGGATGGCGCGACGGGCCTACCAAGTGGCGCGGAGAGCGATCTTGCCGAGCATGAGCCGGTGGATCTGGGAGGTGCCGTCGATGATCTCGATGGTCTTGGCGTCCCTGAAGAAGCTCTGCACCAGGTGGTCGTGGTGGAGTCCGGCTCCGCCGAGCAGCTGAACCGCGCTGGTGGTCTGGCGCATGGCGGCTGTGGTGGCGCTGAGCTTGGCCGCGGAGACGAGAGCAAGGTCGCCGCCACCACCGGCGGCGAAGCTGTCCAGTGCGGCCATGGTGAGGTGCCGGGCGGAGAGGTAGTCGGCGTGCATGTCGCCAAGGTCGGCGCGGACGAGTTGGGTCTGGCTCAGCGGCGCGCCGAAGGCCACGCGCTCGCTGAGGTAGCGCGTGCACTCGCGCAGGGAACCGCGGATGAAGCCGAGGGCATAGGAAGCGCAGTCGAGCCGGGCGAGGTTGACGCCCTCGAGCATGCCGTTGAAGCCGTCCACGGTCATCCGTGCGACCGCCGGCACGTGCACGTCCTGGAAGGACAGTCCCGCGGGGGGACAGCCGCGGAAGCCGATCAGCGACTCCGGTTGGCCGACGCTGACTCCGGGCGAGGTCATGTCCACGACGAAGGCGGCGGTCTCCGCGTCGCGGTCGCGTGAGTCCAGCTTGGCGAGCACGATCGCGAAGGCGGCGTGGGGAGCCTGGGTGATCCAGGCCTTCTCTCCGTTGAGGATGTAGTCGCCCTTGGGAGTGCGCGTCGCGAGCGTGGTGATGGCGCGCACGTCGGTGCCGGCGTGCGGCTCGCTGATGGCGAAGCAACCGAAGTGTTCGGCACTCAGCAGTCCAGGGAGCCAGCGGTCACGCACTTCGGGGCGGGCGTACTGGCAGAGCATGTAGGCGTGCAGCCGGGCCGCGCCGAGGGAGAGGGCCAGTGAGCCGGAGTACGAGGCGATGATCTCTGTGGTCTCGTGCGCCAGGACGAAGCCTTCCGGCTCGAGATTGCCCTGCTCGTCGCAGATGAGCCCTTGGAGGCCGATGCCGGCGGCCAGGCGCAGCAGACCGGTCGTGTAGGCCGCGTCCTCCTCTTCGATCTTCCTGACCTGCGGGGCGACGTCCTTCTCGCAGAAGGCGGTGATGACTTCCAGCAGGTCGTTGTCAACGGTCATGTACGCCTCCTGTTGACCGCCACCTTGGGGAAAAGCAGCGGGCTGATGTCTCGGGTGCATTCCAGCAACGGCGGAGCCACGTCGTTGACGAGCATCGCCTCGTCCAGCCGGAACATCGGTCCGGCCACGCACACCACCGCCGCGGCGTTGCCGAACGGGTCCAGCACCGGGGCGGAGATCGAGCAGATACCGGGATCGCGTTCCTCGAAGCTCAGGGAGAACCGTTGCTTGCGGATGATGGCCAGTTCGGCGCGGACAGCCGCCTCGGTGGTCGGCGTCGTGCTGGTGTATCTGGTGTAGGTGATCTTCTGCAGGATCCGGTCCACCACCGCGTCCGGCAGGAACGCCAGGATGACCTTCCCCTGCGAGGTGGCATGCATCGGGATCTTCATGCCTGGCTCGCCGGTCAGCTGCACGGGATGTACGGCGGGCAGCACGTCGAGGTAGCTCACCTCCAGTCCGTCACGGACGGACAGGAAGACGTTCTCCTTGGTCTTGTCGCGCAGCCGTACGAGCATGGGGTGGGCGAGGTCGAGCAGGGAGCGGCGGTCCAGCCGCAGGGCGCCGAGCATCCGCGCCTGCGGGCCGAGTTGGTAGATGCGGGTGTCGGGATCCTGTTCGGCGAAGCCGCGGTCGCACAGGACGCGCAGCAATCGGCGCACCGTACTCGGCGGCAGGTCGAGTTCCTGGGCGAGGGACATGAGGTTGGCGCCGCCCGTCCGGAAGGCTAATGCGCTGAGCAGGTCCAGCAACCGGTAGGCCGCCTGACTTCCCTGTACTTCCACGATATGGAATCCTTATCCGCCGGGGAGCGCCATCGTTGCCTGCCAAATCCATAGATGTCAAGGCAAAATAGACTTCCATATGGTGGAAGTGAATATTGACCTTAGTGTTTCGCGCTGGTTAACTGCCCGGCACCATTCCCCCCTCAGGAGGCGCCATGGCTGTCGACAGGATCCAACGCCGGCGCGCGATCGCCGCCGGCTCCATCGGAACCGTGATCGAGTGGTACGACTTCGCGCTCTACGGGCTCGCATCGGCGCTCGTCTTCGCTCCGCTCTTCTTTCCCGGCGCGGGGACCCTGGGCGGACTGCTCGGCGCGCTCGGCACCTTCGCCGTGGGGCTCGGCGTCCGGCCGCTGGGTGGGTTGATCTTCGCTCACTACGGCGACCGTCTCGGCCGCAAGCCCGTGCTCCTCGTCACCCTGCTGATCATGGGTGTGTGCACCACGCTCATCGGCGCGCTGCCGACGGCCGAGTCCATCGGCGTCTGGGCGCCGATCGCCCTGGTGCTGCTGCGCCTGCTCCAAGGCGCCGGCGCGGGCGCCGAGTACGCGGGGGCCATCACGATGGTGTCGGAATTCACCGAACGGCGCCGCAGAGGCCTGGTCGCAAGCTACCCGGGCGCGGCGATCTACGTCGGTACGGCGCTGGCCACGGTGCTGTTCGCCCTGGTCTCGCTGCTGCCCGCCGACGCCTTCCTGGCGTGGGGCTGGCGCGTGCCGTTCCTGCTCAGCATCGTCGTGCTGGCCATCGCCACTTATGTACGGCTGCGCGTGCCCGAGTCTCCGGAGTTCGCCGATCTGGAGAGGTCGGACAGCCTGCAGCCGGCACCGGTCAAGGAGGCCCTGCGCACCGAGACCCGCGCGATCATCTGTGGTTTCGGGCTGTTCACCTTCATCATCCCGTGGGCGTACCTCATGCAGGTCTTCGTGCTGTCCCACGTCAGCAACGATCTGCACGTCTCCAAGAGCGTGGCGCTGACCGGTCTCATCATCGCCGAGGTGCTCACCGTGGTGGCGATCCCGCTCTTCGGCATCCTGTCCGACCGGATCGGCAGGAAGAAGGTCCTGACCGGCGGCGCGATCTTCGCCATCCTCTACGTCTTCCCGATGTTCTGGCTCCTCGGCACCGGAAACCCCGTGGTGGTCACGGTCGCCATGGTGCTGGGACTGGCGGGAGTCCAGGGCGCGACGAGCGGCCCGGCCGCCGCGCTGATGGCCGAACTGTTCTCCACCCGCGTGCGCTGGAGCGGGCTGGCCATCTCCCGCGAACTGCCCGCGGCGGTCGTCGGCGGCACCATGCCGCTCGTCGCGACGGCCCTGCTGGCCTGGTCCGGCGGGGGAACCTGGTCGATCGCGGCGTACGTCGCGACGCTGAGCGTGATCGGGCTCATCTGCGTGCGGCTTCTGCCGGAGACCCTGTGGGCGGCCCCGCGGGCTCCCGTAGGAAACCTTTCGGAAACCTATTGACCAAGATAGGCCTGTTTGCGAAGTATCGATGCCCATGGGGAACCGGTTTCCGAAGCAACGCGCGACCATCGAAGACGTCGCCGCGCGTGCGGGCGTGTCCAAGGCGACCGTGTCGAAGTGTCTCAACCCGGCCGGCGACTACTACGTCTCCCGGACGACCAGACGCAAGATCGAGGACGCGATCGCCGAACTCGACTACCAGCCGAACGCCCTGGCCCAGAGCCTGACGTCGCAGCGGACCAACGCGATCGGCGTGCTCGTCGCCAGCGTCGCGAACCCGTTCTACAGCGAACTGGTGGCGGGCGTCGAAGACGTGGCCGGCCCAGCTCAGTACACCCTGCTGCTGGGGTCTTCCGAGGGCAGCGCGACCCGGGAGGCCGACCTGATCAACTCGATGATCCAGCGCCGGGTCGACGGAGTGGTCGTGAGCACCGCGACGATCAAGGACCGCGCGGTTCGCCGGCTCGTGGATGCCGGAGTCGCCGTGGTCGTAGCGAGCCGCGAGGTGGCCTCACCTGCCCTGGACACGGTCGTGATCGACAACCAGGACGGCGGCCGGCTGGTGGGCAAGCACCTCCAGGAGCACGGTCACCCGCGGGTCACCTACCTCAGCGGCTCACTGGACATCGCCCCGTTCCGTCTGCGGCTCGACGGCATTCGGTCGGTCTACGGAGAAAGGGCCGACGTCGTCGAGACGACGGCCACGGACCTGGAAACGGCGACAGCGCAGGCCCGCGTGCTCCTCAGGGCGGGCTCACCACCCGATGCGATCTTCGCGGCGACCGACACGATGGCGCTCGGCGTGCTGGCCGCGGCCGGTGAGCTGGGCGTCTCCGTTCCCGGCGAGCTGGCCGTGATCGGGTTCGACGACATCTGGGTCAGCCGCATGCCCGGCGTGGCGCTCACCACCGTGGACTCCAAGGCACACGCCATCGGCCGGACCGCCGCCCATCTCCTCACCCAGCGACTGAGAACCCGCGGCGGCGACGACCCCCGCCCGCAACGCATGGTGCTGCGCTCCGACCTCGTGGTACGGCGAAGCTGCGGCTGTTGAGAAACCGTTTTCCTCTTCACTCCTTGAACTCGCCATGAAGCAGAAAGAGAGGTGGCGTGTGCGTACACGCATCACCAGGAACACCGACGGGGACGCCACCCTCTGGCTAGATCGCCCGGCTAAGCGGAACGCGATCGACCGATCGATGCTCCAGCACCTGTCGGTCGCGGTCGGTGAGATCGAGTCGGACAGGTCCATCCGCACCCTGCTCGTCCGCGGTAGTGACGGCTACTTCAGCGCCGGTGCCGACATCGGCGACTGGGCCGATCCGTCGCCGTCCGAGGCGGAGGAGATGTCCAGGCTGGGCACCGCCGTGTTCGATCGTCTCGCTTCCCTTTCCGTGCCGACCCTCGCCGTGATCGAAGGGGGCGCCCTCGGCGGCGGGCTGGAGCTGGCGCTCGCCTGCGATGTGCGGCTGGCCGCCCCCGCCGCCTTGATCGGTTACCCCGAGGCGCGGCTGGGCAACCTGACCTCCTGGGGCGGTCTCACTCGTCTCGTCGACGCCGTCGGGCTGGCGCACACCCGGTCGATGTTCCTCACCGGGACGCCCGTCTCGGGGCGGCGCGCCTACGAGATCGGCCTGGTCCACGCGGCGCCGGCGGACCTCGAAGCGGCGGTGAGCGAGCTGGTGGCCGACCTGGGCGCCGCCGAGCCGACGGCTGTGCGCACGTTCAAGCTGCTCACCGCAGGGCTGGAGGCCCGTGCTCCGATCGAACCCGTGCTCGCCGCCTTCTTCAGCCGGTCCGAGGCCTCGCGCGAACGCAAGCAGGCCTTCCTCGACCGCAGGAAGGTGAACCGATGAGCGCGCGTGTCCTCGTTACCGGCGCCCTGGGCGGACTCGGATCGGCGATCGTCGATGCCTTCGCCGGCCGCGGAGCCCGGATCGCCGTCCACCATCTCGGCCAGCCGGCCCAGGCGAACGAGCGCTGTCTCGAGCTGATCGACCGCGGAGTCGAGGCGAAGGCGTTCGAGGCGGATGTCGCCGACGAACGCTCCGTGGCAGACCTGGCCGCCGCGGTCGAGGAGGCATTCGGCGGAATCGACGTGCTGGTCAACAATGCCGGCGTCATGGACTCGGCGAAGGTCATCGACACGGATCTGCAGCTGTGGCGGCGCACGATGTCCGTCGACCTCGACGGTGTGTTCCTCTGCTCGAAGCACGTCCTTCCTGGGATGTTGCGACGTGGCTCGGGCGTGATCGTCAACGTCTCCTCCCAGCTGGCCTTCAAGGGCGCGAGAGACTACGCGGCGTACTGCGCGGCCAAGGCGGGCGTGATCGGGCTGACCCGTGCCATGGCGCGTGAGCTGGGACCGGCCATCCGGATCAACGCGATCGCGCCAGGACCCGTGGACACGGAATTCGTCGCCCCCTGGGCAACCGAGGAATGGATCCGGGAACGTACCCGCGACTCCGTCCTCGGGCGGCTGGCGCAGCCGCACGAGATCGCCGGCACCGTCGTGTTCCTCGCCTCCGAGGACGCCGCCCTCTACCACGGTCAGGTTCTCCACCTCAACGGCGGCGGGGTGATGGCATGAGGCCGGAGTTCCTCACCGCCGACCAGGCCGTGGCGCGCGTGCGGCCCGCCAGTACCGTGGCGATCGGCGGGTCCGGCGGCGGTCTGATGGAGCCGGACGCGCTGCTTGCCGCGCTGGGCCGCCGCTTCACCGAGACCGGCACGCCGGACGACCTGACCCTGGTGCACACCACCGGCATCGGTGACCGAGAGGGCGGCGGCATGGACCTGCTCGCTCACCCGGGCATGATCCGGCGGATCATCGCCGGCAACTGGGGCATGGCGCCGCGGATGAGCCGGCTGGCGGCCGAGAACGCCTTCGAGGCCTACAACTTCCCGCAAGGCGTCATGGCCCAGCTGTTCCGCGACATCGCGGGCGGGCGCCCCGGCACGGTCACGCACGTCGGGATCGGGACGTTCTGCGACCCTCGGCTGGAGGGCGGACGGCTCAACGAACGCACCACCGAGGATCTGGTGGAGGTGGTCACGCTCGGCGGCCGGGAGTGCCTCTTCTATCCCGCGCAGCCCATCGATGTCTGCTTTGTCCGCGGGACCACCGCCGATGAGCGGGGCAACATCTCCTGCGAGCAGGAAGCCGCGCGGCTGGACATGCGGGCGATCGCTCAGGCGACCCGCAACAGCGGCGGGCTGGTGATCGCCCAGGTCAAGCAGATCGCGCAAGCCAACACCCTGGACCCGAGAACAGTCGAGATCCCGGGAATCTACGTCGACGTCGTGGTCTCCCATCCGGAGCAGCGGCAGGTCGTGACGCACGAGTACAACCCCGCGTTCTCGGGCGAAACCCGGGCCGCGCTCTCCACCCTGCCCCCCTTTCCCCTCGACCAGCGCAAGGTCGTCGCCCGCCGCGCTCTCCAGGAGGTGCGGGAAGGGGACGTCGTCAACCTCGGCGTCGGCATCGCCGACGGTGTGGCCGCCGTAGCGGCCGAGGAAGGCCGGCTCGACAGCTTCACGTTGACCATCGAGCAGGGTCTGGTCGGCGGCATCCCGGCCAGGGGAGTCATCTTCGGCGTCGCCTCGAACCCGACGGCGATCCTGGATCAGGCCGCCCAGTTCGACTTCTACGACGGCGGCGGGCTGAACATCTGCTTCCTCGGCTTCGCGCAGATCGACCTGGCCGGCAACGTCAACGTCTCCAAATTCGGCGGAAAGATCATCGGGACCGGCGGGTTCGTCAACATCTCCCAGAACGCGCGCACCGCGGTCTTCTGCGGCACCTTCACCGCGGGCGGGCTGCACGCGGAGCCGAGCGACGGCCGCCTCCGGATCCGTACCGAGGGGAAGCACCGCAAGTTCGTCGAGCGCGTCGACCAGATCACCTTCTCCGCCGCACAGGCCCGCGAGCGCGGCCAGCGCGTGCTGTACGTCACCGAACGGGCCGTCTTCGAACTGGGCGCCGACCGTCTCCGCCTGATCGAGATCGCGCCGGGGATCGACCTGAAGGCCGACGTCCTGGATCATCTCGGCGCGATCGAGGTCGCCGAGGACCTGGTGGAGATGGATCCACGACTGTTCAGAGAGGAATCGGCATGAGCGCCACGCAGACCGCCGGCAGCCAGAGCGTCGTCGAGCCCGCGGAGCTGCGCCGAGCCGTCCTCGCGGCCGCCGTCGGCTCGGCGCTGGAGTACTTCGACTTCTACATCTACGGCCTCGCCTCAGCGCTGATCTTCGGCCCGCTGTTCTTCGCCGGGCTCGGCAGCGACACGGCCGCGCTGTTCGCCTCGCTGGCGACCTACGCGGTCGGGTTCTGCGCGCGCCCCATCGGCGGGATCGTCTTCGGCGCGATCGGCGACCGGCGCGGGCGCAAGACCGTGCTGCTCATGACCCTGCTGCTCATGGGAACGGCGAGCTTCCTGGTGGGATGCCTGCCGACGTACGAGTCGATCGGCGTCGCCGCCCCCATCCTGCTGATCTGCCTGCGCATCCTCCAAGGACTCGGCGCGGGAGCCGAACAGGCGGGCGCGATGACGCTGGTCTC
The DNA here is from genome assembly GCF_042656245.1 of Nonomuraea insulae. Lineage (NCBI taxonomy): Bacteria > Bacillati > Actinomycetota > Actinomycetes > Streptosporangiales > Streptosporangiaceae > Nonomuraea > Nonomuraea insulae. Next base: position 36,633 of record NZ_JBHSPA010000029.1, on the reverse strand, counting down.
AGAGTTCGCACCCCGGGCGCGCCGCGGACTGTTCGCCGCGCTGCCGTACGTCGGCATCCAGGGCGGCACGCTCCTCGGCGCCGGGATCTTCGCCGTACTCAGCGCGCTCGACCAGGATCTCGTGCACAGCTGGCTGTGGCGCGTCCCGTTCCTGTTCAGCGTGGTGCTGATCGCCGTCGCGCTCGTGATCCGGCTCAAGATGCAGGAGAGCCCGGCGTTCAAGGCGATGGAGAGCAACCGGGAGCTGGTGAAGAACCCGGTCGGCCAGGTACTGCGCACCTCGGCTCCCAACATCCTGCGTGCCATCGGCCTGCGCATCGCCGAGAACGGGAACTCCTCCGTCTACCTGACCCTGGTCGTCACCTTCGTCGCCGGTCTCGAGGCCTACAAGGGGCAGGCCTCCATCGGAAGCGCCGGGGTGGCGCTGGGCGCCGGCATCGCGATGTTCTCGGTCACCTTCTTCGGCTGGCTCGGCGACCGGATCGGCCGCGTGCGCACCTACCAGATCGGGTGCACCGCGCAGCTGCTGATGGCTCTGCCGGCGTTCTACCTGATCTCGCTGGGGCACGCCTGGCTCGCGATCATGATGATCGGGCTCGGGTTCGGCATCGCTGTTCAGGCCGTCACCGGCCCGCACTGCTCCCTCCTCCCCGAGCTCTTCGGCGCTCCGCACCGGCTCACCGGCGTCGCACTGTCGCGTGAGATCTCCGCCGTCCTGGCCGGCGGGTTCGCTCCGCTCATCGGAGCCGTTCTGCTGTCCTCTTCTGACTGGGCGTGGTGGTCGATCGGCGGGTACTCGGCGCTGCTGGCGGCCATCTCGCTCGCGACGACGTTCATCACGCCGGAAACGCGGGGGCGGGACCTCATGACCGTCGAAGACGCACGCTGAACCGGTCTGAATGGTTGATCGGGCGTTGATCGTGGACACGCCCTGACCCGTGTCAACCTCTGGCTGCGGTTCTCGGCCGGCTCCGCGTTCTGCGTGGTCCTGGGCCGGCCTGGTTCAGCTGGGGTCTGCCAGGTCCTGGCCGGGATCGTTGGAGAGGGACTCCCAGAAGTCCACATATGCCTGCTCGTGCAGGATTCCGAGTCTGAGGATGCGGGCCCGCGACACCAGCCCCACCTTGTCGGAAGGGTTCATCTCGGCGTGCCGTGAGCGGTAGAGCTCGAGCCAGTGGCGGTGCTGCGCCGCCTGCTCCCTGGCGAGAGCCAGCACATCGCCGGCCTCGCCCAGGTCGGCGAAGAAGAGCTTGAGCTGCCCCGGGTCGCGGGTTTCCGGCTCGGGGGCGTGCGGGTCGGCCAGCCACCGCTTCAAGGTGGTGCGCCCGGCATCGGTGAGGTGGAAGACGCGGCGACGTCGGCCGGTGTGCTCAGGCCTTTCCTGCAGCAGGCCGAGTGTGGCCAGCCGCGCCGGGATCCGGTAGAGCTGCGCGTGCGGGATCGGCCAGAAGTAGTCGACCGACTCCTCCACCTTGGCCTTCAGCTCATACGGCGTCATCGCGCCGTGGCGCGCGATCAGCCCGAGCACGACGCACTCGGGTGGGGTGAGCTCCGGCACCTTCCACATCCTTCCATTGACATCGTCTCCCTGAGACCATAGCGTCGATCTCATCGATACCGTATCAATGAGACTATTGGAGTGGGATGAGTTCCGACACACAAGCCATTGACGTCGAGGAGTTCAACGTCCGCATCTTCGAGTTGTGGTCCGCGCTGTGGAACGGCGAGCTGAGCCTCGCCGATCGAATCATGGCGCCGCGGTTCCAGCTCCGTTACGCCCAGCCGGGCACCGACGCCTTCGACCACATCCGGCACGCTTCACAGCTGACCCAGATGATCACCAAGTTCCGGGCGGCCCGTCCCGGACTGCACTTTGCCCCCGACGGTGAGGCCGTCGCGGATGTCCACCTCGCCGACGGCGTCGCTCGCGGCAAGATCGCTCGGCCCTATTCGGCGCGCTTCACCGACGAGACCGGGCGCGAGCTGCGCATCAGCGGCATCGACATGCTGCGCATCGAAGACGGCCTCATCACCGAGGTTTGGTCGGTCTCCGGCGGGAGAACCGGACGAGCCTTCTACGACAACTGAAGATCAACGACCGGAACCGAGCGGCGGCTGTGCTGTGCCGCCGCTCAGTTCGCCTCACTCTTCGCGCGCGTGAACATCGGGGCTGATGGCGACCAATCGCTGCCCTGTTCACCGCGCTGGGACCTGTTCCAAGGCTCAGCGGGACGTCGTCACCATGTCACGGGCTTGCTCGGAGTGAACAGCCAGACGTTGAAGAACTCGGTCAGGTCCCGGCCGGAGACCTTCTCCGCGAGCGTGATGAACTCGTCGGTGTCGGCCAGGCCGTAGCGATGATCGGCCGCCCACGTCCGCAGCAGCCGGAAGAAGGGCTCGTCGCCGATCTTCACGCGCAGTGCCTGGAGCGTCATGCCGCCGCGGTTGTAGACGGCGGTGTCGAACATGGTGTCGCGCTGCGGGTCCGCCACCTTCACCTGCCAGAACGAATCCGGCCTGGTGGCGTACTGCCGGTCGAACCACACCTGGACGCTCTCGCCACCGGTGTGCTCGGTCCAGTAGCGCTGGGCGAAAGTGGCAAAGCCCTCGTTCAGCCAGATGTGCTGCCAGGTCCGCACCGAAACGCTGTCGCCGAACCACTGATGGGACAACTCGTGCGCGACCGTGGTCACGCTGCGGACGGCGGAGTACAGCGGCTTTGTCTGATTCTCCAGCGAGAAGCCGACGACGGGGACGTTGTCGACGATCGCGCCCGTCTCCTCGAACGGGTAGCGCCCGAACAACTCGCTCCAGTAGTCGGTGATATCGGCGGTCTGCTGGAAGACCACCTCGGTGCCGGGCACGGTCGGATCGGTGGCGACCCATTCGCGCACGCCGCCCGGCGTCCTGCCCACCTGCACGTCGAACCGGCCGATCGTGGTCGTGACCAGGTACGACGCCATCGGGCGCAGCTCGTTCCAGAGGAAGGTCGTCTTGTCACCATGAGTGACCTGCGCCGCCAGCACGCCGTTGGCCGCGGCAATGAGCCCCTTCGGGACAGTCATCGAGATGGAGTAAGTCGCCTTGTCGCTCGGGTGGTCGTTGGAGGGGAACCACGTGCTGGCCGCATTCGGCTCGCAGGCGACGAGCACGCCGTCCTCCGTGGCGATCCACCCGTACGGCAGGCCGAACACGATCGGGCCGCCGAGCGGCTGCGGGATGCCGTCGTAGGTGATGCCCACGTCGAACACGCTCTGGTACCGCAGGCCCTTGTCGGGCGTGACGATCAGCTCCTGGCCGTCGCGCGTGTAGGCGGCCTTGCGGCCGTTGACCGTGACCGATCGCACGGTGAGCTGCTGGAAGTCCAGGTCGAAGCGGGACAGGTCCTGGGTGGCGCGAGCCAGCATGTGCACCGTTCCCCTGAGCACCTTGGTGGCGGGGTCGTAGGCGAGGTTGAGCACGTAGTGCTGGGCGTCGTACCCGCCGTTGCCCTCCAGGGGGAAGTAGGGGTCACCGAGACCGGGCGCGCCCGACCGGAAGCCGGGCGCCGCGGCCGCGGCAGAGGACGGGGCGGCTGCGAAGGTCATGGCCGCCACCATGCTGAGAGCGGCGGTCCAGCGAACGATCTGGGCAAGCACCATCGCAAGCCTCCGTGGAGCTAGGTCATTAGCTCGAGAGTGAAGGAAAAACCCGGACTTGTCCGGACCCAAAATTCGGCACCCGCGTCGACGGGCACCCCGGCCTCAGACTGTCCATCTCCCTCGCCCACGACGCCACTCTCACCGCGAACGCGAGGTGGCCTCTCGGTAGAGATCCACTCCCTCTCGTACCCTTCTCAAGGCCACGGCAGCCATGCACCCGCCTGACCGCCCAAGCCCACGCGATCATCGCCTGCGTCGTCGTCGGCCGTGACCGTCAGGCGATCCGGTAGGCGGCGGCGCCGTTGTGCAGGAAGCGGGCGCGGCCGTGGGGGTCGGCGCCGACCAGGGACAGGACCTGGTGGCCGCCGGACTTCGGCTCGGCGGTGATGACCGAGCTGTCGTTGAGGCGGACGACCTCGACGCGGTTCCCGGACCCGCCGAGGAAGGACTCGGCGATTTCATTGCGTGGGCGGTAGGTGAGGAACGCGCGGTCGTGCTCGCTGGTAAGGGTGATGTCGTACAGGGTGGAGCGGTAGGTGCCGCACATGCGGTCCGCGTCGATCCCGGTCGGGTGCATCGGCGGCACGGGTAGCGGTGCCGTCTCGACGCCGGCGAGTTCCCTGAGCGCCGCACCGAAGATCTCGTAGGCCAGTGGCTCGCCACCCGTGCTGTTGGTCAGCACGGCCACCGCCACACCCGCCGATGGGACGACGCGAAGGAACGCCTTCTGCCCCTTGGAGACACCGGTGTGGCCGACGACGCCGTCCTGGTAGAGCATCCAGCCGAGTCCCCAGCCGATGACGCCGCCGCCGAAGTCCGGGACGGATTCGACCTGGGGTTCGCGCAGTGCCGCCAGCGCGTGGTCGGTGAGGTGCAGGCGGACGAACTCCAGCAGGTCGCGTGCGCTGATCGCGAGGTGTGAGCCGCTGGGCGCCGAGTAGTAGGAAACCGCCCACTCTTTTGCCGGAACGACCTCTCCGCCGGTCTGGACGTGGCCGACCGCGGCGCGGTGCAGGATCGCCTCGTAGGCGTCGGCAGCGGCGGTGTGCAGGCGCAGTGGTGTCACCAGGCGTTCGCGGAGCACGTCGTGGAAGGGCTTGGCGCGCAACACCTCCACCAGCCTGCCGAGCACCACGTACCCGCTGTTGGAGTAGGAGAAGACGGTGTCGGGCGGGAGGAGCTGGTCCGCGTCGGCGAGGGTGGCGACGAACTGCTCGATCGCGTCGTCGTTGCGACCGGTGTCGGTGAAGTGGTTACCGTCGATACCGCCGGTGTGGGTGAGCAGGTGGCGGGCGGTCAGGGACTCGGTGGCGGCTGGGTCGCTCAGCCGAAAGCCGGGCAGGTAGTCGCGGACGGGACGGTCGAGATCCAGCACACCGTCGTCGACCAGTTGCTGGATCAGTGTGGCTGTCCAGATCTTGGTGATCGAGCCGATCTTGAACACCGAGTCGGTCGTGGCCTCGACCCGGGTGCGCAGACTCAGCACACCTGCGGCCTCGTCCCGGATCTCCCCGTTGGCCAGCACGGCGACCTGTGCGCCCGGTACGTCGTACTTCGCGACAAGCTCCCCCAGATTCCATCCCATCCGGCCAGGCTAGTGGCAAGCCTTCACCTGATCGTGTTGATGTGGAGGTTCGTGGTCGCCAGGCCGACATGCCTGGTCACGCTCCGATGAAGCTCACTGTTTCTGTCATGTCCGAACGCCCGGTACGCAGCCGTGGCACGTCTTCCTTCTCGAATCCCACGGAGACGCCGCAGAACAGTACGAGCCCGTCATCGGCTCCGACTATCTGGCTGACGGTCTTGCGATACATCGTCCACATCACCTGGGGGCAGCTGTGCAGCCCTTCCGCCCTTAGCAACAGCATGACCGTCTGCAGGTACATCCCCGCGTCCCCCCACTGTCCGGGCCCCATCGTCCGGTCGAGGTAGCAGAACAGCACGACCGGCGCCCCGAACGCCTCCGAGTTCAAGGCGGCGATCTTCACGGGCCTGTCGGGGTCGTCGCGCTCGATTCCCAGCGCCTTGTACCGCTGGGCGGCCGCGGCGGAGAAGCGGTCCAGATACGGCGAGGTCAGGTCGGCCGGGTACATCGGATACTCCCGCTCATCACCCGGGTCTCCCGCCAGCGCCCTGGCCGTCGCGCGCCTCTTCAGCTCGGCCAAGGGCTCACCGGTCACGACGTACACATGCCAGGGCTGGAGGTTCCCGCTCGACGGAGCCCGTGTCGCTGCAGCCAGCACCCGTTCAAGGATCTCTTTGGAAACCGGCTCATCGCTGAACGCCCGTACGGCCCGGCGACTGTCCACCGCTTCATACACATCCACGTCTTCATGTCCTCTCACTCAGCGACAACCACCTCTCTACCGGTTTCAGCACGCACAAGAGGTAACAGGTGACCCGGATCACACTTCGATCTGGGGTCGGTTGAAGCTCCCGGCGGTATGGGGATCCCGAGGTCGACGGTGCGACGCCCACCGCGACACCCGCGCTGCCTGCGCCCGGGCGCCGCGTGCGGGTCGGAGGTGCTCGGCCCTGGCTACTGAGCCAACTCGGCAGCCTCGCCGGCCTGCCCGCCGCCGAACACCTCGTTGACGAGCTTCTGCGTCGCCTCCTGGAACGCCACCGCCATGGACAGCGCGGCGTCGTCCACATAGTTCACCGCGGCGGTCATGGTCTTCTTGCCGTCGGGTGTGCTGTACATCAGCGCCGCGTGACCGGCCATGCCGCCGTTGTGCGTGATGATGGTGCCGCCGTTCGGGCCGGACTGGACGAACACGCCCAGGCCGTAGCCGGCCTTGGACTCCGGCGTACACATCTCGGCCAGCAGCGGGGCCGGCAGGAGCCTGCCGCCCAGCAGCGCGGAGATGAACGTGTGCAGGTCGCGGGTGGTCGAGATCATGTCACCGCCGCTGGAGATCCAGGACGGGTTCTGGCGGGTGACGTCGACCGTCTTCTGCTCGCCGGCTTCCTCGTAGCGGTAGTAGGCGTGGGCGTACGGCTCGGGGATCTCCGTCTCGGTGGTCGGCGCCACGGTGCCCGTCAGCCCGAGCGGGCCCAGGATCAGCCGCTGGATCTCCTCGGCGTAGGTGCGGCCGGTGACCTTCTCGATCAGCAGCCGGGCCAGCGCGTAGTTGGTGTTGGAGTAGCTCCAGTCGGTGCCCGGCTCGAACCGCGACGGCTTGGACAACGCCAGCCGTACCAGCTCCTCTGGCCGGTAGGTCTTGAACCGGTTGTCCACCCACTCTTTGCCCGAGGTGGTGGCGGGGATCCCCGGCGCGAACGTCCCGTCGTCGTAGTACTCGCCGGTGAAGTTGAACACCCCGCTGGTGTGCTGCAGCAGCATCCGTACCGTGATCCGCCGGTCCAGCCCGAACTCGGGCAGGTAGTCATCCGCGGGGATGTCGAGCCCGATCTTGCCCTCGGCCACCAGTTGCAGCACCAGGGTCGCGGTGAAGGTCTTGGCGTTGCTGCCGATCCGGACGTGTGCGCCGGCCGGCGGCTTGGCGGTCTCGCCCAGCTCGCGTACGCCGGCGCCGCCTACCCACTCGCCCCGCTCGTCGTGCACGCGCAACTCCACCCCGACGAAACCGGAATCGACGATCTCCTGGATGACCTTCTCCAGCTCCGGGCGATCCTGCCCGGCAGCGCCCTCCGGCAGCGCCCCGCTGCGCGCGGCGGTCACCCCGGACGTGGCCGAAGCGGCGTCGAGGGCTTCGGTGATCTTGCGGGCCATCTCCGCCATGGTGGGGCTGGGCTCGCCCTGGCGGGTGCGGGTGGCTGCTTCGATGGCGACGATGACGGTGCGGCGGAAGTTGCCGGCCTCTGCCGGATCCTGCTCGTTCAGCAGGCTCATGGCCGCCGTCAGGGCGGGCAGCACCTGGTCGGCGAGTTCGGCCACCGTCTTGCCGTACTTCACGCCCTTGGGCGCCTTGGTGAGCACGTGCCCGACCGGGCCGGTCGCGGAGGTCAGGGCGATGGAGCCTTCTGTGGCGGCCTTGTGGGCCGAGCCGGCGGCGCCGGCGGCGGACATCAGTGAGACGGCGCCCCACGCGGCGGTGCGCAGGGTGAGCTTGTCCTGGTCGGTAAGGGTGATGGACATGGTGGTGTGCTCCTTGACATCTGACATTCAAGTGGACGGACAGTTGGTGGGATGTGCCGGTTGGTGTCCGGGATATCTGGATTGCTCAGGTCGGGTCTCCCGAGGGATTCACCCGGCCTTGAGGCCGCGATCGCTGAACCGTTCGTGGCGTCCACGATCGCCGACCGCGCTGATACCGGGCCGTTGCCGTCCTGACGCCGCAGCTGACATGCGCTGGGAAGCAGCCGGCCGGGCGAGCCCTCCCCGTGGCCGCGTTTTGCGACGTCAGGCGGACAGCGGTCGGGCCGGTCCCCACAATGATCACTTCGGCGTCCATCGCCAGTCACTCTCCTCGCGGGGCTTGCGTCGCATCTCCGGGCGACCTGGTCGGCAACAACGTCTCCCGTAAGTTCCGGCTTCGGTCGGCGACTGTCGCGGCGACGCCGACCAAGACGGGACTCATAACGGGACCGGACGTCCCGTATGGCAATGCCTAGCGTGGAGGGAACGCCTCTGAATTGTCAAACGGGACGTCCCGTTCAGATAGGATGACGTCATGAATGCCCGCCGCCGCTCCGCCGACCGAACCGAAACGATCATGCAGACCGCGCTCGACCTGGCACGAGAGGTCGGCTACGCCAAGCTCAGCATGGAGGCGGTCGCCACCCGGGCCGGCGTCGGCAAAGACACCATCTACCGCCGATGGCCCTCCAAGGCCCTGCTGTTCCTCGACGCGGTCCTCAGTTCGCGCATCACGGGCCTGGAGCATCCCGACACCGGCGACATCGTGGCCGATCTGCGTGAGGTCATGATCCGGGCCGTCGACCTACTGGCCCAGCCCCCCTGGGGGCCCCTGTACCAGGAATTGATAGGCGAGGCGCAGCACAATCCCGAGGTCGCCGCCGCGCTCAACGAACGCTTCATCCAGCCGCAGACGGCCGACACGCTGGCCCGGCTCAAGACCGCCGAAGAGCAGGGGCAACTCGCCCCCGAATTCGACCTGGACCTGGCCTTTGAGGTCCTGTCAGGACCGCTGTACTTCAGGCTGCTGATCACACACCAGCCGATGACGCCCGACTACATCGACCGCCTGCTCCAAGCGGTCTTCGCCGGCATGGGACCTCAACCACAATCCTGAGATACGAGCCGATCATCATGCCGTACGCGCTCGCTCCTCATGCGCGATGAGGTCGCGGACGCCCGCGCGCATGCCGAGGCAGGCGAGGATGCCGAGACCTGCGCACATCACCCAGACGGCGCCGCCGACGTACTGGAACAGCACCGTGCCGATGCTAGGGCCGACCGCCCAGCCCGCTGCCTGGCAGGTGGACAGCGCGCCGATGTAGCGGCTGCGCAGGGCGGGGGACGGGGCGGCGATGGCCGGATACGCGCCGATGGAGGGGGCGCTGATGATTTCTCCCAGCGTCCAGACGACGGCTCCGAGGATGAGGATCCACACGCCGAAGGGCAGGCCGAACAGGCTCAGGCCGACCCCGAGGAGGAGGCAGCCGGTGGCGACGGTGGTTCGCATGGAGAAGCGCTGGATGAGGGTTGTCAGCGGCAGTTCGACGAGAATCACGAGCGCCCCGTTGAGCGCGACGAGTGCGCCGTACAGCGCGGTCGGGTAGCCGCGTTGCTGCACCTCCAGCGGCAGTGTCGACTGGTACTGAACCTCGGCGACCGCGGTGAGGAACATCCCGGCGAGGAACAGCAGGTACCGGCCGTCGCGCAGCAGGTCGCGGTAACGGGCGGTGTCCTTGGGCCCCGCGTCATCGGACGCGGCGCCCTCGCGCGCCCGACGGCCGCTCCCGGCGGGGATGACGAGCAGGACGACGACGGCGAAGATCAGGTTGACGACGGCGTTGACGACGAAGACCACCTGGTAGGAGTATGCGGCGGCCAGCCATACGCCGAGCAGCGGGCCGATGGCGGCGCCGAGGTTGAGCCCGAAGCGGCTGGCGGCCGACATCATCACGAGCCGCCGCGGCGGCGTCAGGTCGGCGAGCATCGTCGCCGCGGCCGGGCGGTACATCTGCCCGAACGCGCCTGCCGCGAAGCCGACGATCAGCAACGGCACGATCGCCGTCACGGCGGCGAGCCCCGCGATGGAGACGCTGCACAGCACCATCGACCACACGATCACCGCCCGCGCGCCGAACCTCCCCGTCACGCTGCCGCCGACGAACGTCCCCGCGATCGACCCCACGCCGAAACCGGTGACGACGAGCCCCGCCTGCGCCGGGCTGTAGCCGATGCCGGTCAGGTACAGGACCATGGCCTGCCGCTGGTAGCAGTTGAGGAACGACCGGTCGTATAACTGCTGGTCGTAGTCGTAGACGTCGTCCTTCATGTCGTCAGATCGTCCGGGTCATGAAGGAGCTGTGCGGGTCGGGGCCGTAGCCCGCGAAGGGGCCGCAGGGCTCGAAGCCGAACTTCGCGTACAACTTCCTGGCCTGCTCGAAGTGCTCGGTCGAGCCGGTCTCCAGGCTGAGCCGCACGAGGCCCAGCGCCTTGGCCTCCTGCAGCATGTGGGTGAGGAGCAGGCTCGCGATGCCGTCGCGCCGCCGCTCGTAGGCGGTGCGCATGGACTTGATCTCGCCGTGCGTGCCGTCGATGCGCTTGATCGCGCCGCAGCCGACGCCGCTCGCCGGCGTGCACGAGGTCAAACCCGCGCACGTCATCACGTACACGCCCGATCACGGGCCGGTCGGGCGCGCATATTGGCGACTGACGAGCGAACCGCACGACCACACACCCGCCGAGACCGCCGAGCGCGTGCGGGAGCTGCTCCATGACGCCGTTGCGGCCCAGTTACCCGCGTCGGGGCCGTGCGGCGCGATGTTGTCCGGCGGCGTCGACTCGACGTCGGTGGCGGCACTGGCGGCACGGCTGCTGCCGCGGGCGCTCGACACGTACTGCGTCGAATTCGACAGCGACAAGACGCACTTCGCGCCGACCGAGCTGCGCCCGGACGTGGACGCGCCCTACGCCGCGGCGGCGGCGGACTTCATGGCGACCAGGCACACCACGCTCACGGCGTCGATGCGGGACCTGCTCGGCGTGATCTCGGCGACGCGCCGCGCGCGTGACCTCCCCGGGTGGGGGCAGTTCGACGCGTCGATGTATCTGCTGTTCCAGCGGATGCGGCAGGACACGACGGCGGCGCTGTCCGGCGAGGCGGCGGACGAGTTCTTCGGCGGGTATCCGTATCTCTTCAACACCGAACTGACCCGGCGTGACACCTTCCCGTGGCTCGGGGACGGGCCGAAACTCGCCGACTACCTCGTGCCGGAACTCGCGCAGGACGGCGACGAGAAGGCGCGCTACGCGCAACTCCTCGGCGAGGTGCCGCGCCTGCCGGGTGAGGAGGAGCAGGACGCGCGGATGCGGGAGGTGCTGTATCTCGGGATGGCGGGACCACTCGCCGTCGTGCTCGACCGCAAGGAGCGGATGAGCGCCGCGCAGGGGCTGCACGTGCGGCTGCCGTTCTGCGACCACCGGCTCGTCCAGTACGTCTGGAACGTCCCCTGGTCGATGAAATGCGCGGGCGGGCTGAAAAGCCTGCTCAAGGACGCGATGGCCGACATTCTCCCGCCGGCGACGATGACCCGGCAGAAGAGCGCGTACCCGCACGTCCAGGACCCGGCGCACGATCAGGCGCTGGTACGCGTGGCGAAGTGGACAGCGAACGCGAGCGAGTCGCCGCTGCGGGCGATGTTCGACACGCCGCGCCTCAACCTTCTGCTGGACCGGATCGGCGCCAACGAGCTGCGCGCGCGGTTACCCGGCGGGGCGAGCGGCGCCCAGCTGCTGGTTCAACTCGTCGAGCTGAACGCGTGGGTGCGTGACTATCGCGTGGCCCTGCCCTGATCCCCGTGCCGGCGCCTTTACCGCCGCCCTGAAAGATCAACCTGTCGTCATGCGGACCTCGCGGAGTTCACACAGCCGTCATCGATCTCTGCCATGATCCACGGGTTCTTCGGATCTTGTGACAGGAGCACGATGACCGTATTAGCGCTGCGGGCCGCCCTCGCGGGCTTCCTGGCCGCCGCCGCCGCGATCTGGCCGGTGACGGCACAGGCGCAGGCCGCCGCGGCCGTGTCCGTCTCGGTCGATTTCACCAAGCCCATCCGTACGCTGTCCGCCGCCGACTACGGCATCGGCATCACGGGGTACGGCGAGAAGTCGTACATCACCAACGACGACAAGCACCGTGAGTACCTGCGCAAGCTCAAGCCGGGTCGCATGCGCATCGAGCTGCACTACCAGGAGCCCGGCAACCACGACAGCCCCATCGTCTGCGGCGGCTACAAGTGCGATACCACCATCACGGGTGACGCCTGGATCACGGCCATCCGCGACCTGGGTGCGGAGCCGGTCCTCATCCTGCAGGTGGACGGCCGTCAGAGCGCCGAGGTGAACCGTGACGACGCGGTCGCCCTCTACGAGCACTTCGCCGCCTCCGGTACGCCGGTCCGGCGGTTCATCCTGGGCAATGAGCTCAACTGCGCCTGCACCCCCGACAAGCCGGAAATGTCGGCATCCGAGTACAGTCGCCGCTTCAACATGATCAGCGATGCGCTCGACGCCGAGGACTCGGCCGTCCGCGTCGGCGGCCCAGCCACGGCCTGGAACGCCCTCGACTACATCAAGACCTTCCTTGAGGGTTCGGGCGACCGCGTCGACTTCCTCGACTACCACGACTACGGCAACGGCAACGAGGACGTCACCGACGAGGCCCTCCTGGGATCCGTCATCCGCGGCTACGAGACCGATCTGAAGGAGGTCTCCGCCCTGGCCGAATCCGTGCTCGGCCGCAAGATCGACATCCAGATCGGCGAGTTCAACTCCGACTTCGACGACCCCGACGGCCACCGTACGCTGAAGCACTTCAACACCCTCTGGGGGGCGGCGGCGCTCGGCCAGATCCTGCACGCCGGAGCCGCCGCCTACCAGTACGGCGACAAGAACGGCCGGCTCGGCCTGACCAGCACCAACGGCGAAGGCGGCATCCCGCGCAGCGAGCCGCTGCCGATCTACCACGGCATCGGCATGTTCACCGGCGAGAGCCTGTTCAGGCCGTTCGGCACGACGATGGTGGCGGCGACGGCCGGCAGCGACCTGCTGCACGTGTTCGCCTCCGACGCGTCCAAGAACGTCGTCCTCGTCAACGTCGGCGACGAGCCGCTGGACACCACGCTGGCCTTCACCGGCCTGAGCGCGGGCACGGCCGCCGTCTGGCAGAGCACCTCCGACGAGTGGACCCCGCACCGCACCGGCTCCGCGACCGTCACCGGCGGCGCCGCCACGCTCACGCTGCCGGCGGCCTCGGCCACGACCCTGGTCATCGAGGAGCAGGGCCTGACCGCGACCTACTTCGACAACGCCGACCTCACCGGCCCCAAGGTGACCCGCGTCGATCCCGTCGTGGACTTCGACTGGGGTGCGAACGCCCCCGACCCGGCCCTGTCGCCGGACACGTTCAGCGCGCGGTGGACCGGCAAGGTGATCGCCGACCGTGATGAGATCTACACGTTCATCACGACCAGCGACGACGGCGTCCGGCTCTGGGTGGACGGGACGCTGCTCGTGGACGCCTGGACCGACCATTCCAAGCGGGAGGACAGCGGGCAGATCGCGCTGACGGCCGGGGCGCACGACATCAAGATGGAGTTCTACGACGGCGGATATGACGCCATCGCCCAGCTCCGCTGGTCCAGCCCGAGCACCGTGCGGCAGATCATCCCGAAGGAGAAGCTGCTGACCGGGGCTGCCTGACAACCGGAGGGCGAGCGTGGTCCTGCCCTATCCATGAGGCGAAGCCGCCCATTTGATACCGAGGCCGCGAGTGGCTGTGGGAGGCGGCCTCGACCATCTCGCGTAACAGGCGCATGCCGCTCACCCCTGCGCGCCCGGCCGGGCGATCATCAGGACCACCACGACCGCCCAGGCCAGGTTGTACAGCCCGGCGAGCATGGACAACCTGCGCAGCGGTGCCGCCTCGCCGGGCGCGCTCAACGCCGCCCGCTGACGCGGGACGATCTGTGTGGCCAGCAGGACCGCCGCGCCGGCGGTGAGGACCATCGACACGGTGATCCAGATCTCCCCCATCCGGCCCTGCACTGAGGCCAGGACGATCCCGGCCAGCGGCACGATGAGGGCGATGACCGCATAGCCGCGGCTGATGCGGTGCAATGCGGCAGCCACGGCGACATTGCGCTCGCCCGATTCCGGCGGTGCCGAGCCTGTGAGCGCACTCGGCCCGGCGGGCACGGCGGTGGCGACGGGGGCGTAGCGGGGGAACAGGCTCGTCGCGACGGCCGATCCGCCGATGAACACGATGGCGGTCAGCACGTGAATTGACAGCAGGACGGCTTCCAGCATGGGCAACTCCTCTTCAAGCTTCAGGTTTGCGCGGATCGGCCAGGCCCTGGGCGATGACGGTGTCGGTGAGGGCGCGGGCGCCGCCGTGGCGGGGGTGGGCGTCCCGGCCGCGCCGGCGAGGGTGGCTCCCAGCAGCGTGCGGCGGTGCGGGAATGGACTCATAGGGCCTCCTTGTGGGACGTCGGCGGAAGGGATGTGCGAAAGCGCCGGCGGTAGGTGGTCGGGGTAGTGCCCACCACCTTCAGGAACGTCCGGCGCATCGTCTCGTCGGAGCCGAGACCGCACCTGCGGGCGATCGTCGCCACGCTGTCGGCACTGGTTTCCAGGAGTGCCTGCGCGGCCTCCACCCGGATCCGCTCGACGTACTGACCGGGGGTGCACCCGACTTCGCGACGGAACAACCGGGTCAGATGACGCTCGCTGACCGCTGCCTGGGCAGCCATCGCCGCGAGGGTGTGCTCTCCCGCCGGTTCGGCCGCGACCGCATCCAGGAGGCCCCGCAACGCCGCATGACGCGTTGAGGGGACGGCCCCGCGGACGCTGAACTGGGACTGGCCTCCCGGGCGTTGCAGGAACACGACCATGTACTTCGCCACCGCCCGCGCGAGGTCCGGGCCGTGGTCCTCCTCGACGAGGGCCAGCGCCAGATCGATTCCGGCGGTGACCCCGGCCGCGGTCACGACCGGTCCGTCCCGGACGAAGATGGCGTCGGACTCCACGGTGACCTCCGGGAACTGGGAGGCGAGGTCGGCGCAGGCGGCCCAGTGCGTGGTGGCCCGCCGCCCGTCGAGCAGACCGGCTTCGGCCAGCAGCAGCGCGCCCGTGCACACCGACGCCACCCGGCGCGCGCGAGCGCCGAGGCCACGCAGCAGGTCAAGAAACGCCTCGCCGGGGCGGTCGCCGTCCGGGGGCGCGTACCCCGGCACCAGCAGGGTGTCGATCTGGCCCTCGATCTGGCCCAGAGCCAGATCGACGCCCAGCGCGACGCCGACATCCGTGCGCACGGGCCGCCCATCGACCGAGGCATGCCGGATGCGGTAACCCTGGGATCCGTGCAGGATCTGCACCGGCCCGGCCACATCCAGCAGCACCACTCCGTCATAGACGGCCACCACCAGATCTTTCACGCCGCCAAGCCTTGCGCTCCTGGCCGAAGGTCCACAAGGACCACTAACCCACAGATCCGGACATCGCCGTACGCGAGCCTCGCGCTGTACCACGACATGCTCGTGGTCGTAGTGGGCGAAGAACCCGGCGCGCTCACCCTGACCGGCGCCAAGGTCAAGAAGGTGTGCGGTGCCAAAGGGCAGGAGCGCTGAGCACACTCCTTGTGACCAACCGTCACCATCTGCCCCGGTTTACACAATCTTGACGAATCAACTATGGTTCTTGACCATTGTCAGTCAGCTTGTGCAGGGAGTTAGCAAAGTGAAGAACCGTAGAGCGAAGACCGGCATCATCCTCACCACGGCCGTGGGCGCTCTGGGCTTCACCGTGATACCTCCGGCCTATGCGTCCCCCACCCCGGCTCCGTCCCCGACCTCCACCCCTACCGCGACCTCCACCCCTACCGCGACCACCACCGCGACGCCCAAAGGCCTGTTCACGCCCCTGAAGTACCGGCTCAGCCTCAAGGGGCAGCGGCAACAGACCAACTACTTCTGTGTGCCCGCCTCGTCCTCGATGAGCCTGTCGACCTTCGGCGTCAGCGTCAGCCAGTCGACCCTCGCAAAGAAGATGAAGACGACCGCCTCCGGCGGCACCAAGGGCTCGAACGCTCTGCCGGTGATCAACGCTTACGTCAAGTCGCGCGGCTACAAGTACACGAGCCCGACCGACGCGGACGGTAACGCGCTCATGCTCATGAACCGGGTCTCGGGGAACATCGGCGACCTGCACCGGGCGCCGGTGCTCGCGGTGTGGATGGAGCAGCTGCCCTGGAACAAGGGCAAGATCAAGACCAAGGGCAGGATAGGGCACGCGATCATCGCCTACGGTTACGACAAGACGGCGGGCACCATTACCGTCTACGACCCGTGGAAGGCGACCGGTGGCGTCCACACCATCAGCGCCTCCACCTTGGCCAAGGTCCTCCAGCCGGCCGGCAACATGTACTACATCTCCAAGCTTTGACGTCGACCCAGTACTCGTTGATGAGAGCGCCGAGGATGGCGCTGTCCCCCGCTTCGTCATAGCGGGTGATCGTGGCGACGACCTCGCAGCGGTGGCGGACCTGTCGCGGTGGACACTAACTGTGGAGCACGGTGCGCGGTGAGCGGGGGCGGCGCGTGTTCAGGGAGAGCCGGAACGTGGATATGGGGCACAGATCCAGGGCTACCGGGTCGCCCGCCGGCCCCCGCGGGAAGTCTGCGAAGCGGAGGTAAGAGCAGGTCAGCAGCGCTTCCAGGACGAGCGGCGGCCCCGGGTATCTCCTGGGTACGAAACCCCGGCAGGGAATCCTGTCGCGGGGGTCATGTTGCCTGATCGTCTTAGATGATGAACCATTACATCGAACTTGACGGTATCTCATATTTTCCCCAGGAACGGCTCTCCGACCACTGAGCCAACGCCCATGGCGCGGTGGTCACGGCGAGGAGAGCTGCGAAGCCGACCCGCCTCGTAACGTTCCTCTCTCGAGATGCGGAGCGAGATCGATCATGCCAGCGCGACACGAAGGCGAGTTCCCGCGACAGACGTGACCACGGGCCAGGCCGCCGGGAGACGAAGTTTGGCGGCACACTGGACCGAAGCCCCCTCGTCCGCTCGTGAGATCTCCACTCGTCGTCGTGCGTCCGTGCGCCGTCGCGGCGCGACTCAGCTGCCTCCTCAGGCGATCTAGCGACGCCTCGCCCTGTGATGCCCTCCGCCGTCTGTCACGGGCGACGCGCATCGGGCCGTTCTGTCCCGGTGCGCGGCGTTCCTGTCGTCCTTCTTACCCAGCAGCTCGCGCTTCGCCTGCCCTGACGTCCCGTGCGAGCCGACGGGCACTCCTGTGCCGTTCGCCCGTCCGCCCGGTGCCGCGGCTGGCTATCACCCCATGCCCGACAGGAGGTCGGCACCAACCATGACCACCCGTAGACAGTTACTCAAGGGCGGTGTCGTCGCAGGCGCCGCCGCCGCGATCGGCGGCCCCCGGCTGCTCCTCGGGAGCAGCAGCGCCGCCGCCGCGGTCATCGACCCCAACTCCATCCCGAAGTACGTGACCCCCCTGTTCATCCTGCCGGCCATGCCGCCGACCGTCGTCCGCTCCGACCGTCTGGAGTACCAGGTCGCGCAGCGCCGCATCGCGCAGCAGGTGCTGCCTCCCGGCTTCCCGCGGACTACGGTCAACGGCTACGGCTACCCCGGCAGCAGCGGCACCTTCCATTCCCCCGGCTACACGATCGAGAACAGGGTGGACCGGCAGACCCGGGTCACCTGGATAAACCAGCTCGTCGACTCCCGCGGCAACTACCTGCCCCCGCTGAACACCGTGGACCCGACCATCCACTGGGCGAACCCGCCGGGCGGCAACAGCGGCCGCGACTCCACGCCGACGTTCACCAGCACCCCGCCGCCGTACACGGGGCCGCAGCCGATGGTCGTCCACCTGCATGGCGCCCACGTCTTCGAGGAGAGCGACGGGCTGCCCCAGACCTGGTACCTGCCCAACGCGCGCAACATCCCGAGCGGATACGCCAGGGTCGGCACCGACTACGAGCCGTTCCGGCAGGAGGCGCTGGCCCGCTGGGGCGTGAACTGGGCGACGGGCTCCCTGACCTCGGTCTACCCCAACGACCAGCGCGCCACCACGCTCTGGTACCACGACCATGTCCTGGGCATGACCCGGGCCGACGTCAACACCGGCCTGGTCGGGTACTACATCCTCAGCGGCGGCAGCGCCGACCTGCCCGCCGGCACGGTCCCAGGTCCCAGACCGGCGCCCGGCGACCCGGCGGGCCGGAGATACTACGACATCCCGCTGGTGCTGCAGGACAAGACCTTCAACGACGACGGCTCGATCCTCTTCCCCGGCACCAGCGACCTGACCGGCCCCTACATCCCGGCCTCCGACATCCCGCCCTACTGGAACTCCAGCTTCCAGGGCACCGCCTCCACGGTGAACGGCACGACCTGGCCCATGCTGGAGGTGGAGCCGCGCCGCTATCGGTTCCGGCTGCTGAACGCCGACAACTTCCGCACGATGTCGCTGAAGATCGTCCGCGACCCGACCGCACGTCCGGGGGCGATCGCCGTGCCGACCTGGGTGATCGGCGCGGACGGCGGCTTCCTGCCGCGGGCGCAGCCGCTGCACGCCACCAACACCGGCGTCATGATGTTCACCTCCGAGCGCGTAGACCTCGTCGTCGACTTCACCGGCATTTCGGTGGGCAGCGAGTTCTACCTGATCAACGACCTCGTCACCGGGACGTTGGGCATCAACGACGTCAGCAACGTCGGCCAGATCATGAAGTTCCGCGTCGTCCCGCTGCAGGGCACCGACACGACCCTGCCTCCGGACCAGCTCCCGCTGCCCGCGAGGCGTAACTTCGGCCCCATCAGCGAGACCCACCGGGTCAGCATGAACGTGCTGGAGAACCAGTTCGCCGCCGGCCAGCAGAAACGGTTCCAGATGGGCGTGATCGACGGCGCCGGCGCCAACCGCCTGGAGCTGTGGACGGATCCCATCTCCCAGACGGTGACGAGGGGCAACAGCGCGCTCTGGGAGGTCTGGAACATGCCGGGCGTCGGCGGCGGCCACGCCTTCCACATCCACCTCGTCGAGTTCCAGCTCATCGAGCGGGAGGACCTGGACGCCAACGGCCAGCCGACCGGAGTCAAACGCCCGCTGTCCCCCTGGGAGACGGGCGAGAAGGACACCTGCTTCGCGCCCGCGCGGCAGATCACCCGGTTCATCGCCCCGTTCGACCTGTCCAGCAGGTATATCTACCACTGCCACCTGGTCGAGCACGAAGATCACGAGATGATGCGCTTCTTCCGCGTCAGCTGATCGCGATGGCGGGACCGCTCCGGCGACGAGGCCGGGGCGGTCATCCCGCGGCGGCACGTCCGCCGTGCCGTGCCACCGCGGGCCGCCGTCCCCCAGCCGACGTCCACAAGCTCGCCTGCCCCCTCCGCGGCAGGTTGAGAGGAGGTGCACCGGTGTCGCACACCCCACGATGGCCGACCGGTGCCGTTCGTCCGATCCTCGGTGCGATCGTCTGTGTGACGGTGGGCGCCGTTCTCCTGTCCGCGCCGGTCCTGCCGGCCGCGGCCCAATCCGCCGCGCCGGCCCTGCGGGCCGCCGCGCACACGTCGTTGAAGGCCAGCAGCCCGCAGGACGGCGGGCGCGTCGGCACGGCGCCCAGCCACCTGGTGCTGGAGTTCACCGGCCGCCTCGTCACCTTCGGCTACCGCGTCGAAGTGCGCGGCCCCGACGGCCGGGCCTACCAGGCGGGACCACCACGGGTCGTCAGGGCTACCTTGACGCAGCCGATGATGCCGCTCGGCCCGCCCGGCGAGTATCAGGTCGCCTTCCGCGTCGTGGCCGCGGACGGGCATCCTCTGGCCGGCGGGATCCGGTTCACGCTCACCGTGCCGGGACCGGCGGCCGGCGGCGTCATGGCCGTGGAGGCGCCCGCCCCGCTCGCCCTCGTACCGCCGGCGTCGCTGGCGGACTCGGTGAACAACGCGCCTGCCTGGGCGTCCTGGCTCGCCGGGGTCCTGTCCCTGGCGATGGTGCTCGGCACCGCGCTGCTCGGCAGGAGGATGACCCGTGACCTCGACTAGCACCCGCCCGCCGGTCCTGTGGCGGAGCATCGGCCTGCCCGCCCCGTGGCGCAGGCGGCCCGTCGCCTACGTCGCGGCGGCGGTCGCCGCGGCCGCCGCCGCGCTCGCCCTCGGCATGTGGCTCGGCGGCAACCTCACCCCGTCCCAGGTCAACGGGCTGCTCATCGGTGGCACCGGGGGGCTCACCGGCTGGGGTCTGGCGGCCGCCAAGCTGGCGACGGAGCTGTCGTCGATCGGCGTCGTCGGCCTGCTGCTGGCCCGCCTGCTGCTGCCAGAGCACGATCCACGGGCGGGCGCCATCGCCATGCGCTGCGTGCGCGCCGCCGCCCGGCTGGCCCTGGGCTGGGCTCTGTGCAGCGCCGCGCTCCTGCTGTTCAGCTGGGCGAACGTGCTGTCGGCTGCCGTGACGGAGTTGCCGATCGGCAAGCTGCTCACCGACCCGGCCCGGACGTTCCCCGACGCTCCCGAGTTCGTCGCCACCACCGCCTTGGCACTGGTGATCGCGGCGGGGCTGCTTCTCACGCGGACCCGGCTGGGCGCGGTGGCCATGCTGCTGCTGGCGGTCTACAACGTGGTGCCCATGGCCCTGCAGGGCCACGCGGCGCACGGCGACGTGCTCAAGTACAGCCTGATCGTGCATGTCGTCGCCATGACGCTGTGGGTCGGCGGCCTGGCGGCGCTCCTCACGTACGTGCGCAAGGAGCCGTCCCTGCTGGCCGTCGCGGTGCCGCGCTTCAGCACCATCGCGCTGCTCTGCTATGCCGTGATCGCGGCCAGCGGCGCCCTGGCCGCCTGGAACCTGCTCGGGTCGGTGCCGGCGGTGTGGGGGTCGCGGTACGGGGTGCTGGTGATACTCAAGGTGGCGGCGCTGGTCGCGCTCGGCGTGCTCGGCTGGTGGCACCGCCGGCACACGGTCCGCCGCGTCAGGGCCACCGAGGGTGACCGCTCGCGTCGCGCGTTCATCCGGCTCGCCGCAGCCGAGGTCGTCGTGATGGTGGTCGCCGTCGCGCTGGCCGTGGCGCTGTCGCGCAGCGCGTCACCGGACACGATCCTGCAGCACAGCGACCGCGAGGCGCCCGCGCCGGCGATCGTGTCCGGCGGTACATGACCCGAGGAAATCGGAAACCTCGGCTCGCCGGGCCGACGCCGGGGTTCCTCTGACGCCGTTCTCACAGTGGGCGACTGGGAGCGCGGCGGGGCAGAGGCCGGGGATGTACAAGGGTCGGCTCGTCCCCGGCCTTCGCTTCCGAAACACATCAAGGGCGCGTTCCGTCCTCCGTAGGTCTGCTTTGCCGTTGCTTGCCGTTTGACGGTTGGCATGACAAACTGTCATTTGCCGACCCCCATTGTTCGCTGAGCCTGCGCGGCCGCCCTTTCCGCGCTTTCCCGGCTCGGCGGCAGACCTGGGAGGCGGCATGGCCAAGCGGCGCTTCGTTCTGTTCGGAATGTTCGGTCTTGGACTCGGATATTTCCTGTGGTATTCGCCCTACAGCGCCCTGGCCAAAGCCGTCTCCAACGGCCTGCTCCCCGGGATCGACCATCCGGTAGGGGGGTTGGTGCTGCTCCCGGCGGCCGTGCTCGGCCAGCTCGTGGCCATGCCGGTCTTCGTGCTCGCCAGCGGGTGGTGGCGTTATTCGGGACGCCGCACGATAGCCGGGCGCGAGATTCCCTTCCCCTCCCGCCACACTCTGGAATCCGCTTTCTGGATGTCCCTTATCGTGGGCTCCACGACACTCAACTTCACCTTTCCGAACGCCTCGATCGTGTTCATGCTCATTCTCATGCGTATCAGCACGCTGCTCATCGCACCGAGCATGGACATCGTGCGGCGCAGGAAAATCCACTGGTACTCGGCGGCGGCCGTCGTCGTGGCGCTGGCGTCCGCCGTCATCGCCCTGACCGACATCGACAACTACACCCTCACAGCCGGAGCGGTGCTGAGCCTGGCCCTTTACGCGGTGGGCTACGCCAACCGGTTCCGGATCATGGGCGTCCATGCGAAGAAGGGCGACCCGCTCATCGACCGCCGTTACCTCATCGAGGAGCACATGGCCACGCCTGTCGTGTTGCTCCTGCTCCTGGCGATCCCGGCGCTGGTGGGGCTGGGGTCGTGGATGCAGGCGCTGCGCACGGGCTTCGCCTGGATCGTGGCGGAGCCGGCGGTGTCCCTGCCCGCGATGCTGATCGGGGTGTGCTACGAGGGGCTGTTCATCATGACGACCCTGATCTACCTCGACCGGCGCGAGTTCTCCTTCGGCATGCCGGTCCACGTCTCCTCCAGTCTGCTGGCCGGAGTCGTCTCCTCGATCGGCCTGTACGCCGCCTTCGGCGCGGCCCTGCCCAGCCCGGCCCA
This sequence comes from Nonomuraea insulae, assembly GCF_042656245.1. NCBI lineage: Bacteria > Bacillati > Actinomycetota > Actinomycetes > Streptosporangiales > Streptosporangiaceae > Nonomuraea > Nonomuraea insulae. Next base: position 14,405 of record NZ_JBHSPA010000029.1, on the reverse strand, counting down.
GTACGTCGCGACCAGCATGGCGATCCTCGTGGCGATCCTGCTGAGCTACCCGGCGATCGTGGCCCGGCTCCGAGCCCGGCGTGCCCGGCGCGAACTGCGCGATGAGCTGCTGTTCGTCTGCGGAGGTAACACCTCGCGCTCGCCCATGGCCGCCGCGATCGCGACCGCCGAGATCGCCGCCGACCCGAATCTGCCGCCGTGGCGCGCGGAGAGCGCCGGCCTGTCGGTCCCGGCGCCGGGGGCACCGCTGAGCAGCGAGGCCGCCACCGCGCTCGCCGAGCTCCGGATCGATCCCCCGCCGGAGCACCGATCCCGGCAGCTCACCCCGGAGCTCTGCGCCGGCACCCAGGCGGTCTACTGCATGACCCGCACCCAGCGCGACCAGGTGGTCGCCATGGTGCCCGAGGTCGCGGAGCGGGTCTTCTGCCTGGACTCCGATGCCGACCTCCCCGACCCGGCCGGCCAGCCGCTGGAGAGCTACCGCGCGTGCGTGGCGCGGCTGCGCCCGCTGGTCCGCGAGCGGCTGCGCGAGCAGCGGGAGCGCTACGCGCTGTCCGGGGCGGAGTTCGGATGAGCGTGCCACTGGGTGTACTCCCCGAGCGGGGCCCGCTCGGGGCGGAAGGCGTTGATCGGCGCCGTCTCGTCCACGTGGCCGACGCAGAGCGTGCACACGACCAGGCGCTCCGGGCCGAGGCCGAGAGCGGCGCGGATCACCTCTCCGTAGCGGGCCACGCTGTACTGCGGGCAGCTGCCGAGCCCGCACGCGACCAGCCCGAGCATGACGTTCTGCAGGAAGAAGCCCATTTCCAGGAACGTGCCCGCGACCGCGTTGCGCGGCAGATGGCACACCATCACGACCGGGGCGTCGTAGAAGCACAGGTTGCGCCGTTCGAACGCGCGGCGGGCGCGCTCGTCGCCCCGGTCGACGCCCATCGCGCCGTAGAACGCCTCGCCCCAGGCGAAGGAGCGCCGCTCGTACGGCTCGCCCATCGGGTCGGGCCGGTTGCCGTAGTCCGGCTCGTACCGCCGTCCCGAGTCCGCGGCGGCGCACAGGCGGCGCGACAGCTCCGCGCGTGCCTCACCCGTTACCACCGCGACCTGCCAGAACTGCGTGTTGCGCGGCGAGGGGGCATGGGCGGCGGCGGTGAGCACCCGCTCCAGGGTCCGGCGCGGCACCGGGCGGGCGAGGAAGGCCCGCTTGCAGTGCCGGCTGGTGATGATCGAGAGGAAGGCGTCGTTCATGGGCCCTTCAGGCATTCGCAAGCCCCTGCCGACGGCAGGGGTACGTCGTACGGATCCGAGGTGAGGCCGTGACCACCGCCCTGCCCTCCGGCCTGGCGTCGGCGGGCCTCAACGCCGGCGAACAGGAGCTGCTCGACCGGGTCGGGCAGGTCGCCCGCGCCTGTGCGGAACGGGCAGACCACTACGACCGCACGGCGCGGTTCCCCGCGGACGACTTCGACGACCTGTTCGCCGCCGGCCTGAACGCGCCGACCGTGCCGCGCGAGCACGGCGGGCTGGGGCTCGGTCCGCTGTCCCGCGACACGCTGACGTTGTGGCTGGTCACCAAGGAGCTGGCCAAGGCCGACCTGTCCCTGGGCCGCTGCTGGGAGGGGCACGCCAACGCGCTGGTACTCGTCGACGCGCTGGGCTCCGCCGAGCAGAAGCGCAGATGGTTCGACGGCGTGGTCACCCGCGGCGAGAAGTGGGTCGGCTGGAGCGGCGAGCCGCAGGCACCCAAGCCCGGGGAGAAGAGGCGGTTCGGCACCAGCGTCGTCAGGGACGACGGGGCCTGGGTGGTGACCGGCACCAAGGTCTTCGCCACCAGCGCCACCGGCGCGCAGTGGGCGATCCTGCTGGTCGACACCGAGGGACCGGGCGGCGCCCGGCACGCGCCGGACGGCCGGGACTCGCTGCTGATGCTGGCCTGCGACCTGTCCGACCCGTCCGTCTCCGTCGACGACTCGTGGTGGGACCCGATCGGCATGCGCGCGACGGTCAGCCACCTGGTCAGGTTCGACGGCACCCGCCTGCCCGACGCGAACGTCATCGGAGCGCCCGGGGCCTACCTGCGAGAAGGCTGGCAGACCGCGTTCATCCCGCACTACGCGGCCAGCTTCCTCGGCGCCGCCGAGGCCGCCTACGAGTACGCGCTGAAGTACGTGATCCGGCAGGACAAGGTCGCCGACCCCTACGTCCAGCACCGGGTGGGATCCATGGCGGTGGACGTGGAGTCGGCGTACCTGTGGCTGCGCCATGTCGCCACCCTGTGGGACACCGGCAAGCGCGAGGAGGCCCGGCTGGCCGGCAGCAGGGCGCGGCACGTGGTCGAGCACCTCGCGCTGCGCACAGTGGACAACTGTGTGCGCGTGTGCGGTGCGCGCAGCCTCATCCGGCCCAGCCCCGTGGAGAGGATCCTGCGGGATCTGACGTTCTACGTCCGGCACGACAACGACGACCAGGTCCTGGCCACGATCGGCCGGGCGCTGCTGGGTCAGGAACACGACGCGTCCTTCTACAAGCCGTGACCGGCGTGGTCAGCGCCGGTAGCACTCGCGGATGAAGTAGTCCGGGCGGCCGCTGCCGTCGGTGAACTCGGTGTACTCGCCGACCACGAGGACACCGCGGTTCACCCGGACTTGCAGGTGCACCCGCATGTAGGCGTGTTCGAACGTGGCGAGGAACGCCGGCGGGTTGTCCAGGTAGTGCGCGTCGGCGTACAGGCGGGCCGGCGCCCAGCCCCACTCGACCGGCCCGCGCGTCCCCACGCCGCAGGCCCGGACGGCGAGGCCGTGGCCGGCCCGCGCGCACTCCAGCGTCGCGATGCTCTTCGTGGCCGCGGGGGCCAGGCCGTGCCAGGCGCCGAGCAGGGGCTCCGGGTCGTTGCCGCCCGTCGGCGGCCCGGGCGGACCGAAGGGCATCGCACCGTCGGAATCCTCGCCCGGATCGCGCGGATCGCGCGGATCGTCCGCGACGTTCGGGGCATCCAGGGAATCCGCGGCGTCCGGCGCGTCCGGGGCGTCCGGGGCGTCCGGGGCGTCCGGGGCGTCCGCGGGGACGTAGAACTCGCGGGTGAAGTAGTCACGGCGCCCTGAACCGTCGGTGTAGCGGTGGAAGGCGTGCACGACGAGCACGCCGAGCCCCTGATAGGTCTCCAGCCGGCTGCTGATCCGCGCGCCGTCGAAGGTCGCGGCGAAGGCGTAGCCTGCGCGGGAGCTCAGCGCGTTCGCGAAGACGTCCGCTTCGACCTCCCCCCACGCGCCCGGCCGGGGGCCACCGCGCCCACGCGCCGCCACGGACAGGGATCCGTCGCGTGCGCGCGTCCGTACGCGGGCGATCCCCCCGGCCAGGCCGGTGACGCTGACCCAGTCGCCCGTCACGGGGTTGAGGTCGAGCGCCGGGCCGGTGGTGCGGATCTCGCCGTCCGGCACGCGGTCGGCCTCGCGCGCGTAGCACTGCACCGTCATGATCGGGTGTCTCCTTCCATCGGCTGACCTGCGTCATTGTGCACGGCAGAGCGGATGCGGGGCAGGATCTCCGCGCCGAACCACCGCAGCCGCTCGATGTCGCCGGACATCAGGAACCGCGTCGCCCCCGCCGCCCGGCCGCGGCCGATCACCGCCGCGGTCTCGTCCGCGATGCCGCGCGGCGGCACCGTCGCGTCCGCGATGCCGCGCGGCGGCACCGTCGCGTCCGCGATGCCGTACGGCGGCACGGCCAGCCCGGCCCGCAGGCCGCTGTCGAGGACGGCCGCGACCTGCTCCTCGGGCTCCTCGGCCTGGACGAACACGCAGTCGGCGTGCCGGGAGGCGAAGGCCAGGGCCGGCGGGAACGGGCCGGTGACGGAGATCTCCGGCCGCTCAAGCGGGCCACCCGAGACGAAACGGGCGTTCACCGTCGCGCTGTCGATCTGGTAGTGCCGCCCGGCCAGACTCACCGGTTCCGGCCCGCGCCACAGGCCGTGGCAGACCTGCCAGAACTCGTCGAGGCGCGCGTACCAGCCGTCGGACAGGATCCCGTCGCCGTACCCGAGCTGGCGCACCGGCTCCCACCCGGCCGCGACGACGACGCCGACCCGCCCGCCGAGCACCGCCGCCAGGGTGTTGGCCTGCTGCGTCCAGTACGTCGGGGACGAGACTCCGGCCAGGCATTCCAGGAGGAAGCCGATCCTGCCGGTGCGCCGGCCGAGCGCCGCCGCCCAGGCGAACGGGTCCGGCCCTGCCGGGGCGAAGGGGACGAGCACCGAATGAACGCCGAGTCGTTCGGCCTCGCGGCACAGCGCCACGTGGCCGTCCAGATCGGCCGCCGGGCCGGGCAGCGTCCAGTACAGCAGTGTGGGCTCCACCTCAGCTCCTGCGCAGACCGGCCTGGTCGGCGACCAGGCAGTGGTGGCGCTCGGGCGGGACCGGGGGCAGGATCTGCGCGGCCGGGAAGAGCATCCGCATGTACTCCGGCGTGCAGAACGTGATGTAGGCGCGTTCTGGTTTGTCCTGCGACAGGCCGTCGTCGTCGGGGTCGAGGATCAGCTCGTCGTCGTTGACCAGAGTGACCCAGGTGAGCTCGGTGTCGCGGGCTCGGGCGAGCAGCGCGGGCACGTCCATCTCCTGCTTGGTCTGGCGGCGGGCCTCCAGCCGCCAGCGCAGGTTGGACATCCCGGGCGACTCGCTGTCGCGGACCCAGCCCCGCGGCGGCGTCCACCACGGGTCGAGGAAGGTGAGCGCGACCCGGCCCCCGGCGATCATCAGGTCGGCGAGCTGGGCCGTCAGCGCCAGGGTCTCGGCCTTGCCGATGTGGGTGAGGATCGACCAGCCCACGACGAAGTCGAACCTCACCCCCGGGTCGGGGATGGGCAACCCGGGGGTGCCCGTCGGGTTGTACTCGAAGTTGTAGCGGTCGTAGAACAGGAAGTTCCCCGCGGGGTGGCGTCGCCGACCCTCGCAGATCGCATCTCGGGACACGTCGATCGACCAGTAGTTCTCCGGCTCTATCCGGCAGTTCGGGTCGAGCAGGATGTTGCCCACGTTGCCGGCGAAGTCGAGCACCTGTCTGCCGCTCCAGCCGGGGTGCCCCAGCTGGCGGTCGAAGTACGCGAACTGGCCGGTACGGGTGGAGATCCAGGTCGCCATCGCTGCTGCAATTCCTTCCGGTCGGGGCGTCAGCGGCTTTCCCGCTCCCGTACGAGGGGGAGCACGTCGCGGCCGAACGCCGTCATGGTCTCCAGGTCAGGACGTCCCTGGAACACGAACTGGCTGATCCCCGCCCGGGCGAACTCCGCCAGCCCGTCGGCGATGTCGCCGGGCGCCCCGACCAGCGACATCGCCGGCGGCCCGAGGTAGGGGACGGCGCCGTTCCACAAGTGGGGGGTGAGCCAGTCGTCCTCGCGCCCGGCCGCCGTCTGCGCCTCCGCGAAGCCCACGGAGTCGGAGCGGGCGGTGAACTGCAGCTGCGCCCGCCTGGCCTGCTCGCCTGCTCGCTCCACCAGCTCGTACGCGGCCCGGACCGCCTCGTCCCTGGTGGGCCGTACGACGATGGACACCACGATCCCGGTCTCGGTCCCACTCTCCAGCATCCGGGTGGCCGGCGCGGCGAGGTCGTCCGGGGCGGCCGCGAACCGCAGATGGCAGTCGGCCTGAGTACGCGCGACCCGTTCGGCCTGCTCGGAGTTCCCCCCGACGTAGATCTCTGGACGGCCGCGCAAACCGCCGAACGGCACGCCGGGCAGTGCCCCGCGCAGGCGGTAGTAGTCGCCGTCGAAGTCCACCGGCTCTTCGGTGGCCCAGAGGGCGTGGCAGATCGTCCAGAACTCTTCGGCCCGCCGGTAGCGCTCGTCGTGGGAGAGCGTGTCTCCGTAGAAGCGCTGCTCGGCCGGGGAGTGACCGGCCACCGAGTTGATCGAGACGCGGCCCCCGGTCAGCAGCGCGAGCGTGTTGACCTGCTGGACGAAGTAGGTGGGCGAGACGATCCCCGGGCGCGCGGCGAGCATGAACCTCACCTGGCTCGTCTCGGCGCCCATGACCGCGGCCATCGTCACGGGGTCGGCCCGGTAGTGACCGATGGGCACCAGGACGGAGTCCATCCCCGCCTCCTCGGCCCGCTGGGCGAACTCCACGTGCAAGCCGGCGTCGGGTAGCGCGCTCGTCCCGGCCCTGGCCGTGGCCCCGCGCACGTCCGTGCGCGAGCCCGGCACGCTCCAGTGGAACCGCAACGGCCGCGCGTTCATGATCGCCCTACCTGTGGTACGGGCAAGCCGAGGGCGGCGCGCACGTCGGCGGCGGGCATACTCCGGCCGGTCATCAGGCGGAACTGCCGGGCCAGCTCGACCAGCAGCAGTTGCCTGCCGTCGATCGTCACGTGCCCGGCAGCCCGGCCGGCCGCGACGAGCGGCGTGTCCTTGGCCCGATAGTTCAGGTCGAACACCACCGTCCCCGGTGCGAGCCCGCTGACGGGGAACGGCACGGCGTCGGTCACCGGCGTGGCGTGCACCAGCACGGCGTACGGCCGCGGGTCGAAGTCGCGCAGCGGTACGAACGGCAGGCCGAGCAGGCGGGCGGCGCGCAGGCCACCGGCGGTGCCCCGGTTGACCAGCGTCACCTCGGCACCCGCCCGGGCGAGGCCGGCCGCGGCGGCACGGCCCGCGCCGCCGCACCCGACCACCGCGACCCGCCGGCCCGCCACCGTCACCGTCTGTCCGGCCAGGGTGGCGACCACGCCGGCGGCCTCGGTGTCGGCCCGCCAGCCCTCCCGGGTCCGGATGAGCAGGCTCGCCGCGGCGGCGCGCCGGGCCATCCGGCTGGCCCGCGAGGCGAGGGCGAAGGCGGCGTCCTTGTGCGGGGCCACGATGGTGGCGCCGGCCAGGGGCAGCCCGAGCCGGTCGAGCCCCGGCACCAGCTCGGCCAGCGCGCGGGGCAGGTCGGTGGTGCTGATGGGAACGCAGAGCGCGGGCAGGCCGAGGCAGTGGTAGGCGGTGTTGTACACCAGGGGGGCCAGCGAGCGCGTGGTGTCGGCTCCGATGATCGCGTACAGGCGCTGCGCGCCGGTCAGGAGTTGAGGGGGGTAGTCCGACAGCAGTCGGTCCAGCGGCGGCTGGTCGTCAATCGGACCGCTGGGCCGACCGTCGCGCTGACCGTCACGCTGACCGTCCCGCTGGCCTTCGCGCTGACCGGGTGTCGTCGTCGGGGCGTCGTCCAGGCGGCCGAAGATCATGGGGGCGCCGAAGCGGGCCGCCACCATCCGGGTCCACATCCCTGCCGGGCCGGTGGCGTAGGCCGTGACGTCGGCGCGGCCGAGTGATTTCAGCAGCAGCAGCGGCACCACGGCCTCGGCCGGGGAATCGGCGCGCGCGCCGAGCCGGTAGCAGCCCGCGGGCACGGCGGCCAGAATCTGGAACCTGCGGCGCAGGTCGGCCAGTCCGGTGGCCGGGCCGTGCCAGGAGATCACGCGGCGTTCGGGAGGGATGCGGTTCCGCAGGTCCAGGTGCAGGTCGCGGTCGGCCTCGATGTCGATGAGGTCGTAGCGGTCGGCGGCCGCGAGCAGTCGCGCCCTGCGCAGGCCCGGCGGGTCGGCGCAGCGGCCACCCTCCGCGGCGCTGCGCAAGGTGTAGAGCAGGGGGCCGGCGAAGTCCTCGCGCAGCAGCGCCGGGTCCAGATCACCGGCCAGATCGGCGCGCACCTCCAAGCACCGCACCGCTCGACCGACCCCGGCCGGGACTGCCGACGGGCCGCCGAGGGTGGCCACCACGGACACCGTTCCGGCGGTCACGAGTCCCATGCCCGTCCCAGCCGGCGCTCGCCGGTGCTGGCGGTGACGATGACGCGCTCGCGTAGCCCGGAGATCGGGCGGCGGTAGGTGAACATGCAGCTCGACACGTCGTCGAAGCCGCATTCCTTCGCCTGGCGGCACAGGTAGGCACTGGACATCCAGGCGAACCCGGGCACCTCGGGATGGTGCTCCACCTCGGCGTCGGTACGCGGGCCGTCGTTGGAGATCAACAGCGTTCCTCCCTGCGGAGGCAGCCAGGACCGGAAACGCTTCAGTGCGACGTGCACGCCGGCGTCGGGCTGGTAGAGGTGCCCGAGCAGGCCGTCTGCGTAGATCACCGGCCACGGGCGGGCGGGTGGCGTCCAGGTGAGGGCGTCCGCGCACACCGCGTCCACGCCTTTCGCACGGGCCAGGGCGACCGCCTCCTCCAGCATGTCCACGCCGAGCACGACATGGCCGGCGGCGGCGAGTTCCGCCTCCACCGCCGCGTTGCCGCAGCCCAGGCCGAGCAGCGCCGGGGACGCGTGCTCGGCGAGCAACTCGCGCAGCCGGTCGACCATCCAGCGGCGGTAGGCGACGCTGTAGGTCGACGGGGTGACCGAATCGCCCTTGGCTCCTCCCTCCTCCCAGACGTGAAAAATGCTCTGCGCGCTGCCGTCAGCGTTCAGGTAGAAGGCGCGAAGCCGTCCGTCGCCGGACATGGGGGAACTCCTTCACTCCCTTGGGCGGACACTGCGGATAACCGGGCTTTCCCTGTCCGCGGCAATCCGGTCATGGCCGGAGGCGGATCGAGAGCCCCGCTGCATTGACGCATGCCACTACCGGAAAGGCGCATAGGAATAACGCCGGCAGGCCTCTTCCAGGCGCGGCTGCGCAGGTCGGCTTGGGGTGTGGGGAGAATGGTGCGATGATCGTGAAAAGCGTTACTACCTTTCAGCAGCGGTCAGTGAGCCGGAGGTCCGGGGCGGAAGCCTGGGCGAGGGCCGGCCTTCGCAAGCCGCAGGTAGAACGGCTTCGGAGGCGCCGCGCTCCGATCCGGGAGCGTCGGGCGAAACTACTCCCAATTCATTCTTATCGCCAGGCGAACTCATAGTCAATAGAGTCGTTCGACTCATTGTCGATACCCTGGCCGCCCGGTGAACGAGTATTTCACTGAGCTGCGTGGGTCGCACCTTGGGTGGGGTGATGAACGTCTGCTGAGGTTTCCGATCAGAACTGGTGTCGATTACTGTGATTCAGCCGCAGTAATGTGCCTCGGATAAATCCTCTTGCGAACAGCGACAGTGGGAATCGAATCGTTGTGGGAAATCACGATCCGATCGCGCGGAAGATCCTGAGAGGCCCGCCCGCGCCACGTCCACCTGAGAAGAGGGCTGTCCATGCCCGTACCGCGCACCCGTCCCGGCCGCACGCCTCGTACGGGACTTCCCCGGCAGAACGGCCTCGTGTACAAGGACGGGCTCGCGCTCCGATTCGTGCCGCTGCTCATCGACGAGGCGGTGGCCGACGCCAAGTCCGGCTGCTGCCACCTCGACGCCATCACCCTGCGCTTCTCCGAGGCCGACTTCGTCATGAAGCTGGCCCGGCTCACCGCGGACCGGCTGCAGGTCGCGTTCGAGGCCAGCTTTTACCTCCCCGAAGGTGGTGACGTCCGGAGGCTGCGCTGGGAGCTGATGCTGTCGGGCAGGCCGGGCACGGCCCGGCAGCGCGCGGCGATCCTGCGCGAGATCAGGAACGCACGCCGCGATCACGCACGGGGCAGGCCCTCGCGGGTGCGCACCACCTGGAAGCTCATCACCCGGCGGCTCTGTGCCCGCCGAAGATTCCGTCCGTCAGCAGCGTAGGCACGGGCCTCTCGCCGCACGGCGGGGCGCCTGCCACGTCATGAGAACTTCCGGCCACCGGGCCGGGCCCTTCCCGACGCTGCTCGAATGTCCGCCTCCTGACCGGTTCCCGTCCTGGTGCGGCCATCGCCCGAACGGCACGATGTGAACTCCGGCAAGGGGGCCGGCGGGGCCGCGTCCGTACCGGGCGCGGTCCCGCCGCAGGTCAGGGTGTGATGAACGTGATGCGGTCAGTGGCTCGCCGACAAGTCCGCGCACCCGGAGACAGTCGATCTTGTGATGCGCTCCGACTACCGTGTCCTGGCCATGGCGGCAGCTGGAGTCACGCGAAACTCGTGGCCGCGGGCGCGACGTGACGGGCGCTGCGCAGTGTGCTGATGCTGACCGCGAGAGTCCACAGACTCCAGAGGGCGCCCATGCTGGCGGTGGTCCCCCAGCCCTGTGCGCTGTAGAAGTCGGCGGGGTCGTCACCGAAGAACACGGCCGGCAGAAAAGCGAGGTTGATCGCGGCGAGGACGTAAGCGGAGCGGCCCACCCAGCGCGGGAGCAGACCGAGCCTCGACACGGCGATTCCCAGGGCGATCAGGAACAGGCCCATGAGAAGCCGGGAGACGGCGCCCTGCATGAGGTACTGCGCCGCGGCGAACGGCCCCGCCGCTGTCGTGTCGAGGTCGCCGTCCACCGAGATCGCCGCGCCCGCCTCCATGGACTGAGGGACGAACACCATGGCCACCCAGAGCACACCCGCCGTCTGGACAATGCCGGCGATCCAGTCGTAGGCCGGGTTGACGTGGCGGATGAGCTGACGCATTCCGATGAAGTACACAATGTAGAAGGTGCAGCCGGTGATGCCGATGAGACTGCGGGTGAGGATGTTCCAGTCCGGCGGGGTTTCGTAGACGAAGTACAGCGGCACCTGCACGACGATGAAGAGACTGGCGATGATGCCGAACAGGCCGGTGTATCTGCGGATCAGGGTTTCGGGCATGAGGTTCCCTTTTGATCGTTTCCTTGGTGGACATTCGAGATGAGCGTCAGTGCCCGGGTGTGCACGGACACCCGGCGCTGACCATGGAGCGGCGAGCCATCCGCCGCGACCGACCCCGTCGAGGTGATCCGGGCCCTCGGCGCGGCCTTCTCCTACCGGCTGCAAATCCGTTGACGGCACTCTCGGTGCCACAGGCAGAGCTCCTGCCACGGCTTCCGCTAGACGCGGTCGTACCGCATCACGACCACCTGCGAATCGTAGGTTCGCGACTCGGCCAACCGCAGGCCCAGCCGCTCGTCGCGCGGGGCGAACAGCGGCCGGCCGCCGCCGAGCACGACCGGGTGCACCGCGATGTGGTACTCGTCGATCAGGCCGTGGCCGGTGAGCGTGGCGGCCAGGCCGGAGCCGCCGGTGAGCAGCAGGTCCTTGCCGTCCTGTCGCTTGAGCTCGGCGACCTGCTCGGCGAGGTCGTCCCCGATGACCCGGGCGGCCCAGTCGGCCTCCTTCAGCGTCGTCGAGAAGACGATCTTCGGCGTTTCGCGCCAGAGGGGCGCGAACTTCAGGATGTGGGGGTGGTCCGACATCGACTCGGCGTTCGGCCAGAAGGCCACCATGCCCTCCCAGACGCCGCGCCCGTACAGGAAGGTGTCGCAACGGTCACTCAGCGACTCGGAGTACGCCGACAGTTCCTCACCCATCACGGGCCAGTCGAACTCGCCGTTCGGGCCGTCGATGTGGCCGTCGATCGACGTGTGCACCCAGAAGATGATCTTACGCATGTCGCGCCTCTGTTCTCTTTTGCTTTCGGGGGTGGGTCGAACCGTGGCGACGTTCTCTACATCATTCCGGCGCGAAATGTTCTCGGTCCCTTACGACGGCCGGTGGGCTTCATGATCGACCCGGTGCCGGTACGGCGGCCCAGCAGCGTCAGCAGGATCACTGTGAGCAGCCCCAGGGCGGACAGTTCCAGCTTGTCGGCGAGGGTCGCGGCGTTGGCCACCACCCCGAACGCGGTGTGTCCTGCCAGTGCTCCGCCGGCCAGGCAGAGGCTGTGCCGGTCGGTCCACCCGCCGTTTGTCGTCCATCGACGTACCAGCCATCCGGTCAGCGCGGCGAGCATTGCTGCGGCCAGCATCGGTGCCGCCACCCAGGCGCCATGGGTGAAGGCGGGCTGAACGGCCCCGCCGAACGGGAACAGCAGCGCCAGATACCCGAACCCGGCCAGCACCCCGAGGACCCCGACCATCCAGGGCCCGGGAACGGCTCCGGCCCGCGAGTGGGAGGCAACGGGCGGGAGCACGCGCAGGGCCACCACTGCCAGCAGTGCCACGGCGGCTACGCACCCGGCCAGCATCGCGGCTGGTGCCTGGTAGCCGGGGTCGATGGAGGTCGCCACGGTCAGCCGCAGCAGGAGCCCGCCCAGCACGAAGATCACCGCGGTCACCACGAGCCCGGCGCGTTTCAGGTAGGGCCGGTCGCGCAGGGAGGGGACGGTCAGGTCGGCCAGGAGGATCGGCAGTGCCACGCTGAACACGGCGTGGTAGGGCAGGTTGAGTTCGGTGTAGGCGCTGTTCAGCCCGAGGAATCTGGGCGCCCATCCGGCCGCCCCGTACATGGTGGGGCTGCTGAGCGCCTGAAGCACCAGCCCCTCCTCGATGATGCCGTACGCCAGTCCGAGCAGCAGGATCGATGGCCAACCGCCGCGGCGCCGTCGTACCAGTTCGCGGATCAGCAGGGTGCCGGCGCCGTAGATCGGGATGAACAGGAGCAGCAGCCAGATCTGGCTGAGCGGCGGGTTGCCCAGGGTGAGTTCGGCGACGACCGGTGTGATCACCGCGAGCAGCAGCGCGGCGCGCCTGCGGCCCTTCGGTGGGTCGGATGTGTTCATGGGATCAGCGTGCCGGGCGGTGGGGGCCTGTTTCTGCTGGCGTACGGCCGGAACGTGGCAGCCCCGGTTACTTCCGCCGGGCACTTTGGATGCCGCTCGTGGTGACTTTGGTTGTGGTGCATGGGTGACCTTGGCTGCTTATGCGGGGCCCCGGGTCGGGCTACGATCGGCGGTTGTGGTTTTGACCGGCGCGGATGAGGTGCGGATCGGCTGGCTCCGGTCGCGGGGCGGCTGGGTCGCGGGCTTGGGTGGGTTCGTGCCCGCGTTCGCCGGGGCGGTGGCGGTGCTCTGGGGGGATCTGGCGGGTGGTCCTGGCTGGTATCTGGTCGCCGATGTGGTGGGTGGTGTGCTGGCCTGTGCGGGGGTGTGGCTGTGCCGCAGGTGGCCGGTGGGGGCGGGGCTGGTGGTGATGGCGTTGTCGGTGCCGGCCGCGTCGGCGTCGGTGGCGGCGGGGATGGCCGCGCTGATCGCGGCGTTGTATCGGCGGCCGCGGGTGGCGATCGTGGTGGGGCTGGCGGGGGTGGGGGCGACGCTGGTGAGGTTCGCGTTGCGGCCGCCGGGGTTGGCGCCGTATCCGGTGTGGGCGCTGGTCGGGGTGTTGTTCGAGGTGGCGGTGACCGGGTGGGGGATGCTGGCGCGTACCCGGCGGGAGTTGGTGTCGTCGCTGGCGGAGCGGGCGCGCCGGGCGGAGGGTGAGCAGCGGTTGCGGGCGGAGGAGGCGCGTCGTGCCGAACGGCTGGGGATCGCCCGGGAGATGCATGATGTGCTGGCTCACCGGTTGTCGCTGCTGGCGGTGCACGCGGGGGCGCTGGAGTTCAACGCGGACGCGACGGCGGGTGAGGTCGCGGAGACGGCCGGGGTGATCCGGTCGAGTGCCCGGCTGGCGCTGGAGGAGTTGCGGACCGTCATCTCGGTTCTTCGTGATCCCGCGCCGTCGCCGTTGGATGGTGGGGTGGATCTCGGGGCGTTGGTGGAGGAGTCGCGGCGGGCCGGGATGCGGGTCGAGCTGCGTGACCAGGAGGTGAGCCTGTCCGAGGTGCCGGATGCGGCGGGCCGGGCCGCGTACCGGATCGTGCAGGAGGGGCTCACGAACGCGCGCAAGCACGCGCCCGGTCAGCCTGTCACCGTGCTCGTGTCGGGCAGGCGGGGTGACGAGCTGGTGGTCGAGGTGCGCAACCCGCTTCACCGCGGGCCGGCCGCTCTCGCGGGGACCGGAGCGGGGGCGGGGCTGGCCGGGCTGGCGGAGCGGGCGTCGCTGGCCGGCGGCCGGTTGGAGTACGGGGAGACGGCGGACGGCGGGTTCCGACTCTTGGCCCGGCTGCCGTGGCCACGGTGAGGGCGCCGTAAGGGCCTGGCTACGAGGGCTGACGGTCGAGGTCCCGCCGAACACCACCGCCGAGGTGTGGGTACCGGCCAAGGACCGCCGCCCCACCACCAGCTCGCAGCGGGCCGGCTTCCTGCGCATGGAGAACGGCTACGCCGTCTACGCCGTCCCGTCCGGTTCGTTCACCTTCGTGGCGGCAACGACCGGCTGATCAGCGCTGGACCCGGGCCTGGGCCGGGGCGACCCCCACGCTCTGTGGATCGCGGATGGGGTCAGGGCTGTGCGCGCGGCGGCATCTCATCCGTCGCGGCCGCGTGCGCGGCGGGCTCGGGCGCGGTCAGGTCGAGCAGCAGCATCGCATCGTAGTCCGGGCTGCCTGGCTCGGCGACATAGACCCCGAGGCGCTGGCCGGGGGTGCCTTCCAGGGTCATGGACTGGGCGTTGAGGTTGATGGTGCCGACCTGCGGGTGGTGGAAGGTCTTGCGGACGGGCTTGCGGCCGGTCACGTCATAGCGCTCCCAGAGCTTGGCGAAGTCGGGACTCTTCAGCAGCAGTTCGCCGACGAGGTTGGTCAGGTCGGGCGCGTCCGGCGCGGTGCCGGCC
>NZ_JBHSPA010000028.1:66078-85255 GCF_042656245.1 Nonomuraea insulae | reverse complement strand
GACCACGTTCGCGCCCTTCTTCGCGAAGGCGACGGCGGCGGCACGGCCGATGCCGGTGAGTGCCCCGGTGATCAAAACGACGGGCTTGTCCATATCTCGACTCCTTTATAGAGGCGCTGCGGGTCAGACGGCGGTGCGTCCGCCGTCGACCGGGATGACGGCGCCGGTGATGTAGCCGGCGGCCGGCGAGGCCAGGAATGCGATGACGTCCCCGATTTCCTCTGCCTCCGCTGTACGGGACAGAAGCGTGGTCTTTCCCAGGGCCGTGAGGCTTTCCCTCGACGAGCCGCCGGTGTAGGCCGGTCCGGGGGCGATGGTGTTGACCCGGACGCCCCGCGGGCTGTACTCGGCGGCCCAGGAGCGGGTCAGCGAGGTGAGCGCGGCCTTGGTGGCGCTGTAGGCGGCGCCTCCTGCCAGACCGATCTGCCCGGCCATGCTGCCCAGGTTGATGACGACGCCCCTACCGCGCTCGGCCATCTGCGGCGCGATGGCGGCCGTGAGGTAGTACGCCGAGCGCACGTTGGCGTCGAACAGTTCGTCGAAGGTGCCGGGGTCCAGGTCGGCGGTGGGGCCGAACCAGGAGAACCCGGCGTTGTTGACCAGGACGTCAACGTCCCCGGCCGCGGCCGCCAGCTGCCCGATGGCACGGACGTCGGTGAGGTCGGCGGCGAGGAACTCGGCGCTGCCACCGGCGTTCTCGATCTCCTTGACCACCACGGCTCCGCGCTCGGCGTCACGGCCGTGAACCAGGACCTTGTATCCGTCCCGGGCGAGCTTCAGCGCCGCGGCCCTGCCGATACCGGACGTCGCGCCTGTCACCAGGGCGGTGCGGATCTCGGTCATGATCGCTTCCTCTCGATTGATTAGACCGGTCTGTCTTGCTTCTCTTTCAGAGAACCAGGCCGAACCGGTCCCGTCAAGCCATGAACAAGCAGAGACGGCCCTTAGCCTGATAGTTGACTTTTGGAGAAGGTGGCATCTACATTCGGCGAGGCAGCTAGACAGAATGGTCTAATCAATAGATCATGACAGGCGAACGCGCATGAGCGGCACCTTCTTCGGCGCCTCGTTTGACGCCACCGGCGCCGCACGTACAGCACGGTTCTGGGCCGCGGTCCTGGACCGCGAGGTCGCCGACGGGGCCGATGCGTACGATGCCGTCGTGGAGGCTGGCGATCCGAGTGGCGGGCCACGGGCTCGGTGGACCACGTGCGCCTACGTCGAGGGCAACGAGTTCGACCTCATCCCCGGCTGAGCCCCCCACCACCAGAAAACAGGAGAAGACCATGACGACACGGGAACTCAAGATCCGCGGACCCGACCACCCGATCACCATTGAGAAGACGGGTCGGCGCGTCGTAGCGCGCGTCGGCGAGCACGTCGTCGCCGACACCACCAGGGCCCTGACGTTGAGGGAGGCGAACTACCCGCCGGTCCAATACATCCCGCTCGACGACGTCGACCAGACGCTGCTCGCGGCCACCGACACCCGGACGTACTGCCGGTACAAGGGGTGCCGGTAAGAAACGTGTCATGAGCCCCAAACGAGTGTTGCTGCGGGAGCAGCGACCACTTGGGACCTGTACTTCTCGCCGGTCAGTGATGCCAAGAACCCCGGACGGCGGAGGGTTCGCGCGGCGGGTTTGCCGGCTGATTCATTGCTGGAGGGTCTGGCTGCGGTCGATGATGTCCAGGACGGCGTCCCTGATCTGGCCGAAGACGGCGGCGGGCGCTCCTGGCGGCCTTGGCGCGCTTCCTACCTGCGGTGCTGCGGGCGCATCGGCTGGTCACCCCGGGCACCTTGCCGGCATGGCATCGCCGTTTGATCAAACGCTCGTGGACCTATCCTCACCGCCCTGGTCGCCCCGGAACGAGCAAGGAGGTCCGGGATCTGGTCGTTCGCCTGGCACGGGAGAACCCGAGGTGGGGGTATCGGCGGGTACACGGTGAACTGGTTCGGCTCGGCTTGCAGGTCAGTGCAGCGACCGTGCGGCGGATCTTGCGTTCGCGCCGACACGGTCCGGCTCCCCGAAGCCTCGACGCCTTCTGGCGGACGTTTCTACGCCTGCAAGCGAAAGGGCTGCTCGCCTGCGACTTCTTCCACGTTGACACGATTTTCTTGAAACGCCTGTACGTGTTGTTCGTGATGGAAGTGGCGGCGCGGCGCGTGCACGTCCTGGGCGTGACCGCCAGCCCCACTGGCGCGTGGACGGCCCAGCAGGCCCGCAACCTGCTCATGCACCTCGGGTGGAGGGCCGGCTCGTTTCGGTTCCTCATCCGTGATCGGGACGCCAAGTTCACCGACGTCTTCGATGAGGTCTTCGCCGGGGAGGGTGTCACGGTGATGAAGACGCCGCCGCGGACGCCCCGCGCCAACTGCTACGCCGAGGGCTGGGTGCGCACCGTCCGGGCCGAATGCACTGATCGGATGCTGATCTAAGGCCGGATTCAGCGCCGAAAGGTGCTCAGCGGAGCGATCAACGAGTACCACCGAGCAGCCTAGCCGACCCGAAGAAACACCAGTTCAGACCACATGTACGAGTTTTGAAGCGGTACACGTCACCGTCTCCTACGTCGCGCCCGCCCGCGCCGTGGACGCGGCGACCCGGAACGGCCCGCTGTTCGACCTGCGCGCCGAGGCCGGCGGCGTCCACGGAGCCGGCATCGCCTTCCTCGCGCTGCCCGCGACCATGCCCTCACCGTGGAGTGGCAGGGCCTGGACGGCGGGTTGGGCGTCTCCAGCCTCGGCGTCGGGACCGTCGGGCTCGCCGGCACCGTCGAGACCCTGCTGTACGCCTTCTACATGGCCGGACCGGTCACCCTGCATCCGGACGCCGGGACGTTCTCGATGCACTGGCTGAGCGAGCCGCCCTTCGACACCGCCGCCGTGGCCGCCCGCATCGAGCGGATCTACGAGGTCATGTGCGACTTCTTCGGCGAGCCCGAGCCGGGGCACCGGGTGTTCGTCCGCAAGAACCCCTACCCCGGCAATGGCGGCACGGCCCTGCCGAAGTCGTTCACGTTCGGCTGGAGCGAGATCGAGCCACCCACGGTCGAGGAGCTCGCCTCGCTCCTCGCTCACGAGACCGCGCACAACTGGCCGCGGCTGGACGGCGAACACGGCGACATCGCCTGGTACACCGAGGGCACCGCCGAGTACTACTCGATCGTGCTGCCGTACCGGGCGGGGCTCATCGATGAGGCCGTCTACCTCGGGCTGATCAACGAACGGGCCCGCGGCTACTACACCAACCCCCTGCAGATGCTCAGCAACGCGGCGGCCTACGAGCTGTTCTGGCAGGCCCAGCGGGCCCAGCGGGTCCCGTACGGCCGGAGCCTGTTCTACCTCGCCGATCTGGACGCCAAGATCCGTGCGGTGGGTGACCGCAGCCTGGACGACCTCGTGCTCGCCGTCCTCGAGCGGCAGCGAGCCGGTGCGAAGGTCGGCGTCGACGCGTGGCTCGCCCTGGTGGTCGCCGAGCTCGGCGAGGCCGCGCGTGCGGATTTCGCGGCGATGGAGTCGGGGGAGTGGGTCGTGTCGGCGTATGGGGCGTTCGGTCCGGGTACGCCCGCGAGGAAATCCGCGACCACGTGATCGAGCTGGGCTTCGACCTCGCCGGCCTGGAGACCCGCTGCGTCACCGGCCTGGTTGCCGGATCGGCCGCGGAGCGCGCGGGCGTGCGCGAAGGCGACCGCGTTCTCGACGGCCCTGCCGGGTCGCGCGTGATCAAGGGCGGGCTGGACACGGTCTCTCTGACACTCCAGCGCGGCGGCCGGACGTTCGAGGTCATCTACAAACCACGCGGTGCCGAGGCGCGCTCCTACCGCTGGCTCAGCCCATCTTCTTGAGCGTCGGGGTGACGATGGGGTGCCTGTACGACTCCGCTGGCCTCGGGCACCCGCCCACGCGCCCGCTTCCATGTTTAAAGGCGCCTTTCATCCCTTTCTTGGGGGAGCCTCAGCGCGACTCGCGAGGCTCGGTGTGTTCCCATCGAACGGAAGAAGTGGTCTCCATGTTTTCCCGCAAGCTCGCGCCTGCGCTGATGTGTGCGGTGGTCGGACTCTCCGCCGGTTGCGCTGCGTCCCCCTCCGCAACAGCCACGTCCCCCTCCGCAACAGCCACGTCCTCCTCCGCAACAGCCACGTCCTCCTCCGCAACAGGAGGGTACGGCGCACCCCGTGGCGGCGGTCCAGGCTCCGGTGGCGGGGGATCCAACGCCCGGTCCGGACCGGCGGCAGGGGGAGCAGTCGGCACGGTCGGCAGCATGTCCACGTCGAGCTTCGAAATGTCGACGTCAGGAGGTCAGAAGGTGACCATCAACGAGGCGTCCTCCACGACATACAAGAAGGGGACGAACTCAACCTCGGCGAGTGCCGTTGCAACAGGCGAACCCGTCCTCGTCATTGGCACGGTCAACGGAACGACCATTGCGGCCACGCAGGTCATCGTGCAACCGGCTGGCGGCGGATCCGCGAGTTACTCCCCGTCGCAGGTGGTTGCCTTCCAACGCGGTGCACCGTCCGCGTCAAAGCAGGATGGTCAGGTCCCGGCGAACTACACCGAGGGGGACGGGACGATCGCCAGTGGAACGACGGCGAACAAGGCGACGGAAGCTGCGCTGGCCACCTATCCGGGGGGCATGGCAGACCGTGTTGTGCGGCTGAGTAACGGCGAATACGAGGTCCACAACATCGGCGTCAACTGGCCGCACCACGTCTTCGTCAATCAGGACTTCAAGGTCGTGGGCGCCAACTAGCCGCCTGTGCTGTGCCCATACTCCTGCATGGTGATTGACCTGCGGTTCATTCTCTCTCGTCGTGTGCTTCCGTCTACTGTATTTGATCTTCATCCGGGTTGTGGGCTGGTTGATCCTGCCGGCCCGCAGCCGGCCTGGTGATGGCTGGTGAGGTGACAGGAAGCGTCAGCCGCGTGGCGGCATGTTCGATCGTGTGAAGGGCCGACTGCAGACGGGTGCCGGTCGGCATGGGTTCTCCGGTGCCAAGATTCCGGGCGTACTGCGGATGGGAACCGCCCGAAAGCTGCAGCCGCAGTCGGTGCCCGGTGAGCAACCGGTGGGCGCAGGGCGACAGTCGCGCGGTGATGTTCTGGACCTCACCGGCAGCCATGGCGGGGTCGAGACGGACCAAAGTGTCGGTGATGTTGTGTGAGCGACCCTTGGTGTCGACATCGCAGATGCGGATGAAGAGGTCGGCATGGGGGTTGTCCACGCTCACCGACACGTCGACAACAGGGAATCCCTCGAATTCGAGATCAGCGGTCAGCCTCGGTGTGGTGAAGGTCAGGACATCCGGCCGGGCCTCCAGGTCCCCGTTGTTCCGCACCCCGGCGCCGGAGGCGAGCCTGCGGCCGCCGACCGAAGGTGTCGGCTCGCTCGGGTCGAAGCGGAATGCCGACCGCCCGCCCGCCGGGACCGTCGGCCCGAGCAGGCCGTCGTCGTTCGGATACCAGCTCGTCTCGGTGTGGTTCGGTGGCCAGGACGGCGAAGCATGCCAGGTGTCACTGCCGGTGACGAAGGTGTGAACCGGCTGGGGGCGGCCGCGCGGTCCCCGCTCGCCCAGATGCGTGTCCAGCCAGTCCAGGGCTTCGTTGTCGATGACAGCCGACCCCTTGAGAACGTGGGCGACATGAGACCACGGGCCGAGCGTCAACGCGACGTCGACCCCCTGCGACCGCAACGTCTCGTACTGCTGGACGGTCTGTCCGACAAAGACGTCCTGCCAGCCGCCCACGAGCAACGTCGGTGTCCGAACCTGCCGCAGGGCTTGGGTGAAGTCGTAGCGCCGCCAGGTGGGATCGCTCACGTCGGGGTGGTCCAGCCATTCCTGGTACCACGGTGCGCGTCCATGAAGGACGGACTCGGCGGCGTCCGCCATGGGCAAGCTTGCGAACGCGGACTTGAGCTGGTTCGCCCGCTGCCGGTTTCCCGTCAGCTGCTGGAACAAGCTGGGCCGGTCCTCGTTCGGGACGCTGTTGGTGGCGCTCCAGCCCAGGAAGGTCTCCAGCGCGAACGCATCGTTCTCCCAGATGGCTCGGCTGAAGTCGTGCGGTCCCGCCACCATCACGCTCGCCCGCAGTTCCGGCGGCGGGTCGGCCAGCAGGGCCCACTGGGTGAAGGCCACGTACGACATTCCCATCGTCGCCAGGTTCCCGGTGAACCACGGTTGTTCCCGCAGCCAGACGACCGTGTCCTGGGCGTCCTGCGCTTCCCGCACCATCGGCTCGAAGGTGCCGGTCGAGCCGGCCGTTCCCCGGCAGCTCTGCAGGACCACGTGGTAACCCCGCGCGGCGAACGTCGAACCCCAGAGTTGGGCGACCGGGGCGCCCCGGCCATACGGCGTGCGAATGAGGATCGTGCCGCCGCCCGGGTCTGAACCTGCCGGGGCATAGTGATCACTCACCAGCACGAACCCATCCCGGGTCGGCGTCCGCAGCCCCCGCTCAACCACGTACTCGTTACGTTGCTCAGGGAGTTTTCTCAGCCGCCCGAGAAAACGGTCGATCGCGCGGGCGGGGAGCCCGGGTGATGTCTTCATGATGGCTTCCTCGATGGGGGTTTACGGGTGGTTTCCTCGCGAAGCTTCCGCGAGTGCCTCTGACACGGGCAACGGCAGAATGCACCGGTCAACGGCCTTGCGTGCCGTGTGACGGCGCTTGTGCCGTCCTAGGCGGCCTGGTCGGTGGGGCGGATCAGGATCTCGTTGACGGCCACGTGTTCGGGTTGGCTGATGGCGTAGAGGACGGCCTTGGCGATGTCCGCGGACTGCAGCAGGCGCATCGCGCTCATCATGTCCCGGGCGGCGGCCTGCATCGTCGGGTCGGTGAGGTGGCTGAGCAGTTCAGTGGCCACCATGCCGGGTTCGATCACCACCACGCGCACCCCCCGCGTGGTGACTTCCTTGCGCAGAGCCTCGGAAAACGCGTTCACGCCGAACTTTGTCGCGGCATAAACGCCCCCTCCCGCCGATGCCTGCCTGCCCGAGGTCGAGGAGATCTGCACGACGGTTCCTTTGCGCTGGAGCAGATGTGGCAGCGCGGCGTGCGTGGTGTACATCGTGCCGAGCAGGTTGGTGTGCACCATCCTGGCCCACTCCGTGGTGTCCGCCCCGAGAATGGAGCCGTTGAGCATGAGCCCGGCGTTGTTCACCAGGACGTCCAGGCCGCCGAAACGTTCGACGGTGGCGGACACCGCCGCACGGGTCGACTGCTCGTCGGTCACGTCCAGGTCGAGCGTCAGCACCTCGCCTGGTGCCCGCTTCTCGAGGTCGGCCAAACGGTCGGCGCGCCGCGCGCCGACCGCGACGTTCGCGCCGGCCTCGGACAGGGCCAGCGCGGTCGCCTCGCCGATACCCGACGAGGCTCCGGTGACGAGGACGACTTTTCCTTGCAACGAGCGATCCATCCTGTTTCCCCCTTGAGCGCATGACGTGGGGCTCGCCACCAGGCGGTTACCGCCGGCGATGATCTCAAGTCAGTAATGTGACCAATTGGTCATATTAACCATAGCACGAATATGACCGGAGGGTCATGTTCGGCTAGACTTGATGCGACAAGAGGGAGACCCAATGACGAGCTCGTCGGCGGCACGGCCGCCGCGAAGTGACGCCGTACGAAACCGGCAGCTGTTGCTAAGGGCCGCAGCCGAGGCTTTCGCCGAGCAGGGCACCGAGGTGACGATCGCCGAGATCGCGCAGCGAGCCGGGATCGCCAAGGGAACGGTCTTCCGGCACTTCGCCACCAAGGACGACCTGGTTGCCGCGATCATGGGCGAGATGCTCGACAACCTCGTCGCCTCTGGGATGCGGCTGGCCGGTGCCGCGGATTCGGCGGCTGCCCTGCTCGAGTTCATGACCACCGGAATCGAGTTGCTGGCCAGGGACCGCGCGTTGTGCGAGGTCGTCGGGCGCCCCTCGCTGCAGCATCCTGCCGTGCGGGCCGGGATCGACCGGCTGTGCGAGGTCGTGGAGACGCTGACCGACCGAGCTCGGCGGGCGGGTGCCATCCGCCAGGACATCACCGGGCAGGACATCGTGTTGCTGCTGGGTGGCGTGCACCAGACCGCGGCACCGCTGGCGGACGTACAGCCGCAGCTGTGGCGCCGCTACCTCGGGCTGACCTTCGACGGCATCCGGGCCCAGCCCGCCCAGCCGCTGCCGCACCCCCCACCATGCCGGTTCGAGGAGGCCGGCATTCACTGACTCCCGCTGACGACCTCACGGCCCGGTAGCGCGCGCCGACGCGTGATCCGGGGTCGAGGAACCGGCGGACAGCCGTTGGAGCTGAGAAGGATCTTGATCGCGGTGAGCTGAGGCTGCTCCTGGTTGCGAAGCTTCCTCAGCTCGTTGCCCGGTCCCGGCGGCGAGGCACTGATGGACATCGATCCGATCGGCCGCACATGGGGCGAGATCCAACCGTCTGGCCGCCCGCTGGGTCTCAGCCGGTTCCGGAACGCGCTGTGGTGGGGCTGGAACACCGAGGCCGCGGCGCGGGATGGCGTGCTTGGCGGGAGCGTGCCGGTGTTGATTGTCTACGGGGAATACGACACGACGGCGAACGCGACGCCGGACAGCGGCGATCCCCTGCTCACCTTCTCCGTCCCCGCGCTCTACGACGCCATCCCGGGGTCGCACCGGCTGCTGGTGAAGGTGGATTGCGCCGGGCACCAGATCGTGTGGGAAGGCCAGCACAAGAACCTTGTACCGCTTCATAACTCATCGCGGGGTGCTTGAGCTGCGGTTTTGACCTGCGGAGGTGGGACGGGCAAGATCGCGGCTTGTGTCGGTTCGTCTGCTGTATCTGATCGTGGTTCGAGTGTTCGGCTGGCTGACGTCGCTGGGACGTGGTCAGGCGTCCAAGGACGTCGAGCTCATGGTGCTCCGGCATGAGGTGGCCGTGTTAAAAGCGCCAGGTCGCCCGACCAAAGCCGGACTGGGCAGATCGGGCGATCCTGTCGGCGTTGGCCCGCTTCTTGCCGACGGTGCTGCGGGCTCATCGGCTTGTCACCCCGGGCACGGTGTTGGCCTGGCATCGTCGTTTGATCAAACGCTCTTGGACCTATCCTCACCGCTCTGGCCGTCCCGCGACGAGCGCGAACGTTCGGGACCTGGCCGTCCGCCTGGCACGCGAGAATCCGACGTGGGGGTATCGGCGCGTGCACGGTGAGGTGGTTCGGCTCGGCATTCAGCTCAGCGAATCGACCGTACGGCGGATCCTGCGGGCCCGCCGGTCCGGTCCGGCTCCGAGAACCTGAGCTGGGGTTTCGCTGCGCGATCAGGGCGGCGGCTGGGACCATCGCGCCCGATCGCTCATGGGCAGCAACCGCAGTGCGGAAGTCCCTGATGTCTGAGTGGTCAGCTTACGGCTGGAACGGCGGGCTTGGTGTTCGTCCAACCGGTCTTGAACGTCTGCACGCCGGACTTGCCGAGCACCACCTTGCCGTCGTCTTTGAGGTCGGTGTACTGGGCCAGCAGCGTCATGGCGTTGGTGTCCACCAGGAACTGCTGCTTGAGCACCGAGCCCTTGGCCGAGGAGACGGGCAGAGCCAGCTTCTGGCCGGAGCGGCCCAGTGGATCCTTGGCACGGCCGAGGTCGCTGACGCCCTTGGTGGTCTTCAGCACCTGGTAGGCGGCGGCCCTGACCTTGTCCGGCACCGGGTTCGCGTACAGCAGGAGGGCCGGGCGGTTCATCAGGGCTCTGGCCACGGCGACGCGTTGCCGTTCGCCACCGCTCAACGTCGCCGGATAGTTGTCCGCGCGGTGGGCCACGCCGAGCTTTTCGAGGAGGTCGTACGCGCGGGTGCGCGCTTGCCGGGCGGAGCCACCAAGGGCTTCGCCGTCCTGCCGCGCCGCTGGGTGGCCACGCACCCTCGGCCGGCTGATGCTGCACCGCCGCCTGGCCCGCGGCTGCGAGGCCCTGCCCACAAGCTCCGAAGCAATGATCCACATCGCCTGGGGGGCGAACCCCGTACTCGGTGCCGGAGTGCCGCGCCCACCTGGCCGCATTCAGGGCCGCCCGCGATCAAGAAGGCCTGTGGGGAGGGGATTGTCACGTGTCGTGATCAAGCGCATGCTATGTGCTGGCGGTCCGCATCCCGCCGTTGTCCCACACGTCTTACACGAGGGGAGAGCGGTTGTTCCGGCATGCGCTATCCGTAACCGCCACCTGCGCTGTGATCACCGGCCTGGTCTCGGGCTGCGACCAGACCGATTGCACCTCGAATCCGATCGTCAACGCCTACCAGGCCTATTCGCCCCTGGTCTTCGCCGTCCTGCCCGAGGCCATCCCGAAGTCGATCCCGGGCCTCGCGGTCAGTCTCGGTCTGTTCGCGGCGGACGCTCTGGCCAAATACCTCATCGACCACGCGGTGCCGCAGAAGAAGACCTGGCTGCTGATCGAGCAGACGCTCCACGGGCAGCGGAAGACGAGCGTGTTCGAGCTCAACACCGATCACGAGCTCAAGGTCAGCGTGAACAGCACGCAGCTCAAGCACGTGGACCTCTACATCAAAGAGCGAGAGATCAAGCTCGTCATCCCGCCGGGCACCACGGCGAACATCGCCGTCACCGATGCCAAGGATGGCGACGGCGTCGCGGTACGTGGCACCGTTCCAGGCAATCTGGACGGTTCGCAGGACCTGGACACCGGCAGGGTTTTTCAGGACGACCAGCCCGGGGCCCGCACCGCGGACATCTGGATCAAGACTTCGGGCTTCGACCTCGGCCCAAAGCTGATCAACGGAGCGACGGCCGCGGAGTTCACCGGTTCCGGCCGGCCGACGCCCAGCGCGTGCATGTCTACTCCCTCCACGGCCTGGACGGGCAAGCTCCCGTTCTGGGAGGAGGACAAGGACCGCTCCTGGTGCATCAAGACCAACGCCGGGCACTACGGCCTCGCCGTGCCCAAAGTGACCGGCACCTTCTGGGTCGGCCCCACCGAAGACGTGGGCGCCGTCTCCTACCTGCTCTGGGCACAACCCGGCCTCGCTGCGGCCGCTGCCACTCCCGTCCCCGAGCCGGACCACAAGTGCTGACGCAAGCTCTAGGCGAACTGATCGTACCTGGGGTGGTCGACCCTTATTCGCAGGTCAGAGAGCGATGATTTTGTCAGGCAGGTAAGACGCATCGGCCGCCTTGCGGGAAGCCGTGACGATCACTGGCGGTGGCCGGTCTCCGGACGGGGCTGGGCGATCGCCGCCGCAGGCCTCCTCCGTCGGCCCTCGGCACCCTCTCTGTCAGACTGCTGTGATAAATGGGACGTATGAGTCCTTTTGCTGCGAAGCAGGGCGAGATGGGACGATCGAGACAGTGACGATGACCCTCGCCGACCAGGCCGCCTTGACGGGGCAGGATGGTCGGGTGACCGATGAGCAGCCGGCCCGGCCCAAGCGGCGGACGTTCACCAAGGCCTACAAGGCGCGGATCCTGGCCGCCTTCGACGCACTGCCCGAAGGCAGCCCCGAGCGGGGCGCCCTGCTCCGCAAGGAACGGCTGTATCACTCCCACATCGTGCACTGGAGAAAGCAAGCCGAGAATGGAACACTCCCGGCCACGACTGGCCGGCCGGAAAAGAGCGCCGAGTCAGAGGAACTGGCCCGGCTGCGCACCGAGAACAAGAAACTCAAAGCCGACACCGAGAAACTCGAGTCCCGCAACGCGAAACTCACCGGCGAGCTGGGCAAGACCAAAACCGCGCTGGACATCGCGGGAAAAGCATTCGCGCTGCTTCAGGACATCTCAAGCAGCGCGGACTCCGACACGAGGTGAACCGGGTCCTGGACGAGTATTTCCCGGCCCTGGAGAAGTCGGTCGGCACCGTGCGGGCCTGCGCGGTGTTCGGGAAATCCCGGGCCACGGTGCACCGGCACCGCAACCCGCGCCCGCCCGTGCAGGGACCGCGCCGGCCGTTCCACCACCCGGCCGAATTGTCCGACGATGAACGCGAGCAGGTGCTGGCGGTGCTCGGCCCACCGAGAACGGCACCCTGGCCAAAGAATTCATCCAGAACGCCATCGCCGCCAACAACACCCATCGCGCCCCGCTCCATCCACGCCGACACCTCGTGGCGGACCTTCTTACGGTCGCCGGCCAAAGGGCTCCTGGCCTGCGACTTCTTCCATGTTGACACGATCATTCCGAAGCGCTTGTACGTGTTCTTCGTGATGGAGCTCCCCACACGACGCGTCTACGTCCTGGGCGTGACCAGCCACCCGACCGGCGCGTGGACCGCTCAGCAGGCCCGCAACCTCCTGATCGACCTCGGCGAGCGAGCAGCGTCGTTCCGCTTCCTCCTCCGCGACCGGGACGCCAAGTTCACCACCGTCTTCGACGAGGTGTTCGCCGCTGTGGGCATCACGATGCTGAAGACACCGCCGCAGACACCCAGGGCGAACTGCTATGCCGAGCGCTGGATCCGGACGGTACGCGCCGAGTACACCGACCGCCTGCTGATCTACGGCGAACGTCACCCTGCGCGCCGTCCTGAACGAGTACATCGATCGCTACAACGCGCATCGACTCGGCGGAAGAAGCCCCAGCTCAAACCACGTGCGCGAGTATTGACGCCCTTCAGGTTACACGCTTCGCCAGACCCTGCATGAGCTGCACGTCCGCGGCGGTCACAAGCTCGAAGCTCGTCATAGAGCGCCACTGTGTCAGGACTTCGCAAAGCCGTCGAACCGTTTCCGGGGCCGCCGATCGGTCACCGCACCGGCATGGTTCACACGGACTCGGGGAGCCGGCCCACCCAGGTGGTCAGCGCGGTGCGGAGAGCGGCCGTGTCGTTCGGTTGCTCCGTCGCCCAGCAGTAGTAGCCGTCGGGGCGGACGAGGGCCGTGGTGCGGCGGTCGTCGGCCCAGTGCGCGCGTACCACCTGATCAGGAACAGGCACGGCCACGTCCTGCCGGGCGGACGTGATCAGCACGGCCTTGCCGCCGCGCTGCAGTTCGTTCAGCCGCCCCTCCGCCAACAGCCCGTCTGGGGCGCGCCGTCCGACCAGCTTGTGTGCGCCGCGCGGGGCTCGGTAGGCGATGCCGATCCCGGAGATCATGGAGGCCGCCTTGTCGGCCAGCGGCCGGAGGTTGCTGAGGATCGTTCCGGCCGCGGCGCGCAGCAGCCGGGCGGCATACCCGTGCAGCAGCGCCGCGCGTACCAGCATCCCGCTCATCCGCAGCACGAGCTTGCCGACGGCGTGCCGCTCGGTCTGGTAGGTGTCCAGCAGCCGGTCCTCGGCCCCGTCCCGCAGCACGGCCACCAGTTTCCAGCTCAGGTTGGCGGCATCCTGCAGCCCGGTGTTCATGCCCATGGCGCCGGCCGGGGAGTGCACGTGCGCGGCGTCGCCGGCCAGAAAAACCCGGCCGACGCGGTACGCCGGCGCCTGCCGCTCGTCGCTGTGGAACCGTGACTTCCAGCGGACCTCGGTGATGCCGTAGTCGCCGCCGAAGTTGATCCGCAGCAGTTCCTTGAGCTCCTCCACGTCCAGCGGCGCGTTGTCGGGCAGTTGATGGTGCCGGTTCCAGCCCGTCACCCGGTACCAGCCTTCGCCCATCTCAGTGAGCAGCGCGAACCCGTCCGGGACGGCGTTCACCGTGAACGGCCGATCCGGCGCCCGGTCGAGCCTGACGTCGGCCAGGATCAACGAGCTGAGAATCGACTTGCCGGGAAAAGGCAGGCCCAGAGCCGACCGGACGGAGCTGCGCACACCGTCCGTCCCGACCAGGTAGGAAGAGCGGAGCGTGGTGAACGGGCCGTCCGGATCTGCGTCCTTGCCGGCGACCGTCCGGGCCATGACGCTGCCCGCATCCTGGTCCACGCCGACGACCTTGGTTTCGTAGAGGAAGTCGACTCCGGCCTCGCGGGCTCGCCGCTCCAGCACTCGCTCCACCTCGTACTGGGGGATGAACAAGACGAACGGGTAGCGGCTGGGCAGCCGTGAGGGGTTGAGTTGCCCCCGCTCGAACAGCGCCAGCCGGTTGATGGGGTGCCCGATCTTGACGACCTCGTCCGCGATGCCGCGGGCGTCGAACTGCTCGAGTACGCGGGCGTGGACGACCAGGGCGCGGGACAGGTTGCTGATCTTGCGCGGGCGCTCCTCGACGAGGGTGACGGACAGGCCTGCCTCGGCGAGGTCTCCGGCGAGCAGCAGTCCGGTCGGGCCCGCGCCCACGACCAGCACGTCGGCGGCGTGAGTGGGATTAGGGGCGGTGGGTGAGGTTCCAGCCATGTCGGCCTCCTTGAGGTTGAAGTCAACGCTTGTAGGCTTGCTGGGGGGTGCTTTCAGTCACAGACTCGCTGAGGGAGCAGAGCCCTCGCCGCGGCCCATGTCCGGGCGAGCCCGAACTCGGCGAGGCCGCGGATCAGGTCGCGGAAGGTCTCCTCGGTGGCCCCGGCCGACCTGGCCAGCTCCGCGTGCAGACGCATCGGCTGGCCCAGCGTCTGGTAGAAGACATCCACGACCAGGCAGGCGATCGCCCGCTCGCGGACGCTGAGGTACGGGCGCGCCCAGCGCTGGGCCAGCTGGTCCTCGGTGAAGGCGGCCAGTCCCGAGTCCACATCCTCCAAGTCGCGGACGGCGCGGGCCAGCGCCCCGGACAGCGGCACCGGCGTGACCGGGCCGGTGTCCTGCGCCTCGGGCAGGCCGAGCTCGGTCAGGCGCTGGAAGGCGGAAACCAGGATCGGGTAGCCCACGTAGGGGGCCACGTGGCGGTAGAGCTCCCTGATCGCCTCGGGTTCGACCCCGTTGGCCAAGGCCATCTGCACGTGCATGGCGAGCGGGGCGTCCAGGTGGGGGTGGCACAGGTCGGCGGTCAGGCAGACGAAGGACTTCTCGCGCATCGTCAGGTGGGTCAGGCCCCACAGGTTGTGGCCCGCGCCGACGGCGAGCTGGGCGAAGGCGGGGTCGAGTACGGCAAGGGCGTCGGCTCCGGCGAGCTGGGTCATGGTGTGCTCCGTTTCAGGACAGGCCCAGCACACGCAGTCGCAGGGCGTCGAGGGTGTACTGGGGGACGATGCGGCCGAGCGTGCTCATCAGCCGTGACTTCTTGCCGGCCGGGTAGCGGGCGCGTGGCTTGCGCGCGGTCAGGGCGCGCAGGACGGCGGGGTTCGACCTCGTCCTCCAGCTTGTCCACCGCGTCGGTGTGGATCGAGCCGGGTTCGATGAGGACCGCCGCCACGCCGTACGGCTTGAGCTCCATGCGCATCGCGTCGTTGATGGAGCGGATGGCGTGCTTGGAGGAGCACAGCGGGCCGCCGAAGGGCAGGGTGATCCAGCCGCCCACCGAGCCAACCGTGACCACCCGGCCGCGCGAGGCCCGCAACATCGGCAGCATGGCCTGGGTGACGGCCACCTGGCCGAAGACGTTGACCTCGTACTGCCGGCGCAACGCGTCCAGGGGGACGAACTCGACGGGTCCGGTGACACCGATGCCGGCGTTGTTGACCAGGGCGTCGAGATGGCCGAGGCGCTCGGCGGCATCGGCGATCTGCCCGGCGTCGGTGACATCGAGCTTGATCGGGGTGACGGTGGAGCCGAGCGCCTCCCCGTCGGCGTCCTTGCGCACTCCGGCGTAGACGGTGAAGCCCTCGCGGGCCAGCAGGAATGCGGTGGCTCGCCCGATTCCTGTGGAGGCACCGGTCACCAGCACGGTCTTTGACATTGGCTTGCTCCCTTCATCGCTATGCCAACAAGTGTTGACCTAGATCTCCGCAAGGTCAACAGATGTTGGCCTACATTTGTTGGCATAGGATGGCACGAGGACGACGGCGCCCTGTGAAGGAAGGGTGAGCAGCGCCCAGGCACGGAAGGCGGTGGCCAGGATCGCCATCACGATCGTCGAGTAGGTTTGGTTATGGCCCAGACCCTATGAAGATCGCGATGACCACCGCCTCCGTCACGTGACTGATCTGCGTCCGGGACGCATCAGTCAGGTGACGGAGGCGATCCATGAGGACCCTGGGCTAGCGTCGGCGCCATGAAGCTGATCAACGACCATCTGGCCGTCAAGGCTCGCGTGCTACCTCGCACCGGCGACGGCTTCCTCATGCTGGCCGGCGAGGTCGGCGCCTGGCGCGGCTACTTCGCCTCCGCTCCCGCTCAGCTGGCCGCTCGCCTCAAGGCCCTGGTCGTGGGCATCGAGGCGCGCGAGGCGAACGTGTTCCGCGCCGTCCTGCGCACGCCCGGCGAGGGCGACGAGCTACTGACCGCCAGAGGTATGCAGCCGGCGCGCTACGACGTCGTCGTGCTGATCCGCACCGCGTCCGTGGACGACGCGCTGGAGCTGCGTGACAGCGCCGCCTACAAGAAGGTTGCCCAGGCCATGGGCGCCGCGGCGCGCCGCACCCACCAGATCGTCGCGAGCAACGCCGGCCTGCTCGGCGACGTGGACCACAGCCAGGACGATTGTTTCCTGTTCAACTACTTCTACGCTGATGACCGCGAGACCCTGCTGCAGGTGTGGGAGTACACCGCCGGGTGGTTTCAGACCAAGACCGCGCTGCCCAACTCCGCGCTGATGCAGCCGCTGGAGGGTGAGCCCGCCGACTACGGGCTCGTCAACCACGCGAGCTGGCCGAACTGGCGGACCTTCCTGCCCAGCCTGATCTTCCGGCCGACCTTCCGCAGATTCGTGCTGGCCAACTTCAAGGCCAACGGCGTTGCCGCGCAGCCGATCATCTACCGCCGGGTGTGATCTGCCCTCAGATCACGGATGCCAGCCTGGCCAGTTCGGCGCGTGAGGTGACGCCCAGCTTGGGGAAGGCCTTGTACAGGTGGGAGGCGACCGTGCGCGGGCTCAGGAACAGCTGCGCGCCGATCTCGCGGTTGGAGGCCCCCGTGATGGCCAGCCGGACCACCTGCAACTCCTGCGGTGTCAGCACGGCCAGCGGATCTCCGGCACGGGCACGGTCGGGCAGGAAGACCCCGGTGGCTCGCAGTTCGGCGGCCGCGCGGGCGGACCACGGAGCGGCGTCGAGCAGGTCGAAGGCTTCCATGGCGGCTTCGAGCTGAGCGCGCGCCTCGGTGCGCCGCTGCTGGCGGCGTAGCCATTCCCCGTAGACCAGGCGGGTGCGTGCCTCGTCGAAGGGCTGCTCTCCCTCGGCGTGCAGGGCCAGCGCCCGCTCGTACAGGCCTCCGGCCTCGCCGTCCGGGGCGAGCAGTGCACGGGTCCGATGCAGTACGGCAAGCGCTCTGGCGCGGCCGGTGGCCTGTGCCCACTCCGCGTAGCGCCTCAGCTGTTCCCCGGCGCGTTGCGGGACCCCCGCCCGTACGGCGGCCTCGACGTAGTCGGGCCAGGCGTATCGCCTGAGGTACGCGTGACGCTTGGGACCCGTCGCCGCCCGGTCCATCCGCTCGAGCACGGCCTCGTAGCGGCCCGATCCGAGGTCGAGGATCAGGCGCGCGTACTCGGCCCAGCAGGCTCCCGGCATCCACCGGCGATGGTTGGCCTCGCGGATCGCCTGCTCGGCCATCGCCGTGCACTCCTCCTGCGCGCCGGCGACCGCGGACAGCCAGGCGTGTACACCCGTGAGATAGCTGCTCCACAGCGGCTGGCCCACGTCGGAAGCCAGGGCCAGAGCCGCACTCACCGTGCTGCGCGC
The DNA here is from genome assembly GCF_042656245.1 of Nonomuraea insulae. NCBI lineage: Bacteria > Bacillati > Actinomycetota > Actinomycetes > Streptosporangiales > Streptosporangiaceae > Nonomuraea > Nonomuraea insulae. Next base: position 67,648 of record NZ_JBHSPA010000028.1, on the reverse strand, counting down.
GGACCGGTGCCGGCCGCTGATGAGCTGGGCGATGGTGAAGACCGTCATGGCCTGGGGCATGCGTCCCAGGCGTCCCTCCGCCCGGCATTCCTCGACGAGCGCGGCCGCGCCATCCAGCATGCCGTCGTGGTCGGCACGGGCGAGCGCCTGGTAGGTGATGAGAACGCGCAGCTCGAACGGGATGCGATCAGCCTGGTCCGGCATACGGTAGGCGAGCGTGGTCACCGCGTCCCCCTCGAGAATCAAGCGGAAGGAGCGGCTGATCGTGCGCACCAAAGCGGGCAGCCCGTCGCCGTCCGGACACAGTTCCTCGGTCCGGCGGGCCAGCGCGAGCTGGTCGGGGTGGGTGGCACTGGCCCAGGCGTAGAAGCCCGCCAGGCCGAGCAGCGACAACCTGACGGGCAGGTCGCCGGCCGCCACGGCCCCCTCGTGCAGCAGCCGGACACCCTCCAGCGGCCGGCCCGCCTCGATCTCCAGCTTCGCTCGCACCTGCGCCAGCTCGGCCAGCACCGACCCCTGCAGCGTCATCACCTCCGCCAACCGCTGCGCCCTGTCCACCAGCTCACCCGCGCGCAGCCACAGGCCCGCCTCGGCCGCGGCCCCGGCCGCCGCCGTCCACCGGCGTGCCGCCTCAGCGGCATCGGCGCTCAGCTCGGCCGCCCGCGCGTAGGCCGCCGACACCGCCGCCTGCCCGCCACGCTGTCGTGCGCGCAGCGCCAGGCTCTCCATCTTCCCGGCCACCTCCTCATCGGGCTGCAGGGTGACAGCGGCCAGGTGCCAGGCTCGCCGGTCGTCATCAACCGCCTCGGCCAGCGCCCGGTGCGCCGCCATCCGCGCGGCGATATCGCAGGCCAGCAGCACCGCGGTACGCACCAGCGGGTGGCGGAAGGCGACACCCCCCGGGCCCACCCGGACCAGGCCCGCCCGCTCGGCCTCGGCGAAGTCGACCAGCGAGGCGCCCAGCAGGCCGGCCGAGCGCGCGAGCACGCCCAGCTCGGCGCGGTGGTCGAGGGCCGCCACCAGCAAGCACGAGCGGGTGGCGCCGGGCAGCGCCGCGACCCGGTCACGGAAGCCGGCCAGCACCCGGTCGGTCACCGGCTCCGCCGTACCGAGGAAGAACGACAGCGGATCGAGGGCACCCCTGCGCTGCTCGGCGCTCAACATCCGGGGCAGCTCGACCAGCGCCAGCGGATTGCCCCGAGCCTCGGCGACCAGCTGCTCGCGCACCGCCGGCGGCAGGTCTCCCGCCTGCTCGGCGATGAGCTGCTCAGCGGCCTCGGAGTCCAGCTTCCCCAGCCACAACTCGGGCAGCCGCCTCGCGGGGAAGTTCCCATCGCCCTCCCGCGAGGCGAACAGGACCGCGACAGGCTCCTCATGCAGGCGCCGTGCGGCGAACTGCAGCGCGTCGGCCGACTCGCCGTCCAGCCACTGCGCGTCGTCCACCAGGCACACGACCGGACCCGCCGCCGACAACTCCACGAGCAGGCTGAGCGTCGCCAGCCCGACGAGAAAACGGTCTCCCCGGGTCACGCCGCCCAGGCGACCACGCAGGCCACGCAGACCTCGACTC